>DATLZB010000213.1:0-23020 GCA_035574175.1 Hyphomicrobiaceae bacterium | reverse complement strand
GCTTGGCATCCTGCAACGAGATCTCAGTCGATTCATTTTCCACCGTCTCGACCACGGTCTGCACGCGCCACAGGCGCGTCTCGCCGGTCTTCAGGTCGATCTCGCAGCGGATGTCGTTCTCCGCGCCATAGCGCGATTTGGCCGCCTTCTGGATCGCGTCCTCCATGGCCTGGATCACGATCTTGCGGTCGATCAACTTCTCGCGCGCGACCGCATCCGCGATCTGCAGCAGCTCGAGACGATTAGCGCTCACTCCTGCCAGTGCCATGCTCGACTTCCTTACAACCGTTAGATGCCTGCCCTTCGTGTTCAGTCTCGCGTGCTATCCGCTCCTTGCCGCGCGGACCCCTGGCCCGGCGCTCTCGTCCTCGCGCTGGCGATGCTTGGCGCGTCGCAGGGTGTCGCGGACGAGCTCGTCGGTCAGAACGAGCTTGGCGTCGGCGATCTGGTCGACAGGAAGCGCGACCATCTCATCGCCGTCGCTCACTATCCTCACCTTGTCGCCGTCAAGTCCCTTCAGTACACCGCGGAACCGGCGGCGACCCTCGATGGGCGATTTCAGCTCGATCCTCGCCTGGTGGCCACGCCAGTCGAGAAAGTCGGAGATGCGGACCAGCGGCCGGTCGATGCCGGGTGAGGATACCTCAAGCCGGTAGCTGCCCGGCAGCGGGTCATGGGCGTCGAGCAGCGGCGAGAGGGCGCGTGAGACAGCCTCGCAGTCGTCGATGCTCATGCCGCCCGTCGGACGCTCGACCATCACCTGCACCGTCTGGCCGTCGCGTCCGCTCACCTGGACGCGGATCAGCCGGAAGCCCAGGTCCGCAAGCAGCGGCTCCACCAGAGCCGCGATCGCGGCCGCAACGCCCGTTTCGCGAATGAACCGTCCGTCCCCGGATGCCTCAGTCATTTACCACCGAACATGGGCTTGAGCGCAGCAGACAACAACCACCGCAGCCCAACACAAAAAGAGCGGACCCTTGCGGGCCCACTCTCAAGTTGAGATGATCATGAGCACATCAAACATACGTGATCGAGGCGCCCAAATCAAGCGCATTTTGACATTTCTTTGGCAATCCTCAGCGGCGCCGGAAGGTCAGGAAATAACACCGGCGGCCCGCCGCTAGGGCCTTTCGTTGATACTTGGTGGGGGGCCAGCTCCATCCGCGCCAATCCTGCGGTCCTGCCGCCAGCCAGGCGAGATGGGGTTCGCCGGCGGCCGCCAGCAGAACGGCGCGTGCATAGTCGCCGCTGTCGGTTGCGACGTGGAGCTCCGCGCCCGGCCGCATGGCGCGAGCGATAACCCGCAAGGTCGCCGGGCCGAGCAGGCGGCGCTTGCCGTGCCGGCGCTTCGGCCAGGGGTCCGGAAAGAGCACGAACAGGCGGCCGATCGAGCCGGCCGGCAGCCAAGCCAGAAGCTCGCGCGCGTCGCCGGCATGAAGGCGAACATTGGAGAGGCGCCCGCCCTCGAGCACGCTCAGCACCTTAACCACCCCGTCGATGAAGGGCTCGCACCCGATAATGCCGATGTCGGGGTTGCGTTCGGCCTGCCAGAGCAGGTGGCTGCCGTCGCCAAAGCCGATCTCGAGCCACACGTCGGCCACATCGCGGCCGAAGAGTCCGGCCGGCGCAGCAGGTGGCGCGGACAAGTCGATGGCAAACTTCGCCAGTTCGTGCGCAAGGAGGCCCTGCTGACGAGCGCTCAGCCTGCGTCCGCGCCGCCTGCCGTAGGTGCGCAGTGCCGGCCGTTCGCCGCTCGGCCCGGAATGCATTGCTGCCTGCTACTCCGAAAGCTCAAGAGGCTCCACCACCGCCGTTCGGAGCAGTTGCGCTCCGTCTGCGGATTTCAATTGAATGCCTTCCTGATCTCGTCGGCGAGGTCGGTCCTCTCCCAGGAAAAACCGCCGTCGGGCTCGGGCGCGCGGCCGAAATGTCCGTAGGCAGCCGTCCGCTGGTAGATCGGTCGATTGAGGCCGAGCCTGCGGCGAATGCTGGTCGGGCGCAGCGGGAACAGCTCGACCAGCACCTGCTCGAGCCGGGCGTCGTCCACCTGGCCCGTGCCCTGGGTGTCAACCATCACCGACATGGGGTCCGCAACGCCGATGGCGTAGGCAACCTGGATCAGGCAGCGCTCGGCGAGGCCCGAGGCAACCACATTCTTGGCGAGATAGCGCGCGGCATAGGCAGCGGAGCGGTCCACCTTGGTCGGGTCCTTGCCCGAGAAGGCGCCGCCACCATGGGGCGCATAGCCGCCATAGGTATCAACGATGATCTTGCGGCCGGTGAGCCCGCAATCGCCATCCGGTCCGCCGATCACGAAATTGCCGGTAGGGTTGACGAGGAAGTCCTTGCCGTTCTTAGGCATCCAGCCCTCGGGCAAGGCCGAGGCCACGGCGTCGGAGATCATCTCCTTCACCATGTCGGGCGTGTATTCCTTGCCGTTGCGCGTGGTCCGGTTGTGCTGGGTGGAGACGACCACCTTGGCACAGCCGACCGGCTTGCCATCGACATAACGGATGGTGACCTGGCTCTTGGCGTCGGGCTGGAGATCGGGCAGGGCCTTGGCCCGTCGCTTGTCGGACAGCACCTTCAGAATCTTGTGCGCGAAGTAGATCGGGGCCGGCATGTACGAGCCCTTCTCATAGACCTCACTCTCGGTGCAGGCGAAGCCGAACATCATCCCCTGGTCGCCGGCACCCTCCTGTTCGCCGTCCTTGCCGGTCTTGGCATCAACACCCATGGCGATGTCGGGCGATTGGCCGTGCAGCAAGACCTCGATCTCGGCGCCGTGGAAGGAGAACCCCTCCTGGTCGTAGCCGATGTCCTCGACGACCTTGCGGGCGATGTCGCAGATCATCTGGCGGTTGATCATCGCCTCTTTGCGGCCCTCGTACTTCCTGAACAGGGGCGGTTGTCCCCGGCCTTCACCGGCGATGACGATCTTGTTCGTAGTGGCCAGTGTCTCGCAGCCAAGGCGGGTATTGACCTTGCTCTCGTCGGCGATGCCGAGCTTCAGATCATTGGCGATGAAAGCGTCCAGGATGGCGTCGGAGATCTGATCACAGACCTTATCCGGATGGCCTTCCGACACCGACTCGCTGGTGAACAGGTAGGATTTGCGCAACAAGGATTACCCCCTCAGGCTCGGCTGCAAGGTCGAAATCGCTCGGTTCTTGCAGCCTTTGGGCGGCGGGTCAAGGCGCGTGGGGCGAGGGCCCTGCGGATCGGGCGGCCGGCCCGAGCACGGCGCCGGCGTCGCCTCAGGCGGCAGAGTTGCGGGGGGTCAGTTGCGGTTCTGCCCGGCGGCGAGGGAACGCACCAGCTCCACGATCGAGCGGCGTACCTTGGGATCGGAGATGCGCATGAAGGCGCGGTTCAGCTCGAGCCCTTCGCGGCTGTTCAGAAACTCCGACATGTAGGCGTCGGCTTCCGACTCCGATAAACCGACGGAAGGCTGAGCGGTCCCGTCGGCGCTCGGCGCCTGCTCGTAGAAGAACTGCACCGGTACGCCCAAGACGTGCGCGAGATCAAACAGGCGGCTTGCGCCTATGCGATTGATGCCCTTCTCGTATTTCTGCACTTGCTGAAACGTCAGCCCAAGCTGCTCGGCGAGGCGCTCCTGGCTCATGCCGAGCAAAATGCGGCGCAGACGGACCCGGCTGCCGACGTGGGCGTCGATGGGATTGGGCCGCCGCGCGCTCTTCTCGACGACGTCGGCATCGTCGAAGGATTCCTCTGGTTCTCGCATGTGGAGTACGCCCACCCGATTGGAACTCGCTACCCCGCCGGTTTCGTAGGTTTATTAACACCGTCCCGTCAACCGGACGGCGCCTCGATCGAAGGATTCAGTAAATCGCTGTCCATGCGTTGCCCCAGCCGGCGGTCAAGGATTTCAATGTTATCCGGTGTTTACCTCCGACGGAAGCATAAGATTGTCAGAGCGGCCAACCAACAGAGCAGAAATATCGTATCGCCGAAGCGCGCGTAGGGCGGGGCAGCCCAGGCGGCGGGCAGGCCGGCGTCGATGACGCCGCGGGCATCGATGCCGAGACGGGCGAGCACCCTGCCGCGGGCATCGACCACAGCGGAAATGCCGTTGTTGGCCGCGCGGATAAGGGGCAGGCCTTCCTCAACCGCGCGCACGCGCGCCTGATGGAAGTGCTGGTAGGGGCCGGTGGTGTCTCCGAACCAGCCATCGTTGGTGAGGTTAACGAGCAGGTGCGGGCGGTCAGCCCCTTGGATCACCGCCGATGGAAAGACCGCCTCGTAGCAGATCAGGGCGGCGATCGGCGGCAGGCCCGGCACCGTGACCAGGGGCCGCGGGCTCGTCCCGCTCGAGAAGCCGCCCCGCCGGCGGGCGATCTGCTCCAGGCCCATCCGCTCGAGCGTCTCCTGAAACGGCAAATACTCGCCGAAGGGAACCAAATGAATCTTATCGTAGAGGCTCAGGACCCTTCCTTCGTCATCGAACGCGATCAGGCTGTTGAACGCGCGGGATCCCTCGAGCCGCAACGCGCCGGCAATGAGCGTCGTGCCGGAGGGCAGAAGCTCGCCGATCGCCGCCAGCGCTTCCGGGTGATCGAGCGGCAGGAACGGCATGGCGGCTTCGGGCCAAATCACATGGCTGATACCGTCAAGGCCGAGGCGGCGCCCGTCCGGTCGGGTCGTGGACAGATCAAGGTGAGCGAGGAAGAACTCGCGCTGCTTCTCCTGGCGCCACTTTTCGTGCTGCGGAATGCTGGGCTGAACGATGCGCAGGCGCACGCCGGAGACTGCCGGGGGCTCGGTTTCGGCCAGCCGCGCCGTGCCATAGAGCCAGGCGGCGACAAGCGGCACAAGCGCGGGGCCGAGGGCCAGCAGCCAACGCGGTGTTGCCTGCGCCTGCTGCGGGGAAGCCTCGGCAAGGGCCACGAGCGGGCTGGAGAAGACGATGACGGCAAACAGCGTCAGGCCGTAGACGCCGAGCACGGCCGCCGACTGCATCAGTGCGTCAGGATAGGTGAGTGCGTAACCGAGCAGGTTCCACGGAAAGCCGGTCAAGACATGCCCGCGCAACCATTCGGTTGCCGCAAGCGCAACGGCAAGGGCCAGCACGCGGCGCAAGCCCACTCCACCCAGCAGGGCGGCGCAGCCTGCGGCGAGGGCATGAAAGAGGGCGAGGCCGGCGGGCAACAGGGTCACCGCAAAGGGCATCAGGAGTGCGAACCTGTCGGCTTCGACCAGGAACGCAGCACCGACCCAGTAGAGCCCGGCAAGATGAAAACCGAAGCCGAACCACCACCCGACCATGGCGGCAGCCCACCAGGTGCGCAGGGCAGCTCTTCGTGCGTTGTCCGACGCGGTCGCGGCCGCACCCTCGATCAGCCACAACAACACCGGCAGGGTCAAAAACAGAACCGGCGCCAGGAAGAACGGCGCCATGGCGAGCGCAGAGAGGGTGCCCGCAGCCCAGGCCGCCAGCCAGCGGCGCCAGCCTCCAAGCTTGCGGACGACGGCGGCAATCGTGGCAAGCCGCAACGGCAAACGCGCGGCGCGCAAGGAGGTCACAATGCGGCCCCTCATTGCCGTCATGGCCGCGCGCTTAGGCTCACTGCTTGGTCTCGCCGTCCCCGTGCCGGGGGGCCGAGCGCACGGTCCGTTCGATCCTGACCTTCTTCACCCGTCGCGCATCCGCGTCGAGGATCTCGAACTCGATGCCGGTGCGATGGCGCACCAGTTCGCCGCGGGCGGGAACGCGCCCGACGAGGCTGAAAACGAGCCCGCCGAGGGTGTCGATGTCCTCCTCTTCCTCTGGGCTCAACAGCTTGACTTTGAGGCGCTCCTCCAGCTCCCTGACCGGTGTGCGGGCGAGCGCCACGAGGCCGAGCTTCGGGTCCTCGACGATGTGGGCATCTTCGGTCTCGTCGTGCTCGTCGGCGATGTCGCCGACGATCTGCTCCACCAGGTCCTCAATGGTGACAAGGCCGTCAGTGCCGCCATACTCGTCGACGACGAGGGCCATATGGATGCGCGTCGACTGCATGCGGATCAAGAGGTTCATGGCCGGCATCGAGGGCGGCACGTAGAGCACAGGGCGGCGAATCTTGGCGCCGGTAATGGGCCGCGAAAGATTGACCAGCGAAAGGTCGGTGCGCCGATCCTTGCGTTCCTGTCCGCCCGAACGCTGAGCCTTGCCTTCCTCCGCGCGAGGTTCGCTTGCAAGGCGTCCCTCCGCCTCCGCAACCAGCCGGCTCACAAGGTCCTTGATGTGCACCATGCCGCGCGGGTCATCGAGGGTGTCATGATAGAGGGGAATGCGCGACACGCCGGCTTCGTCGAAAGTACGCAGCAGCTCGAGCAGCGACTGGCTTTCGTCGATGGCAATGATGTCGGCCCGCGGCACCATCACATCCTCGACGCGTAGACCGCCGAACCGCAGCGTTCTGCGCAGCATCTCGCGCTCTTCCGCCGAGAAGGCGGAGTCCCCGTTCAGCTCGCCACGGAGCGCCGCCTCGAGGGCCTCGCGAAGCGATGGGGAACCGGGCAGCCCGAGCCGCTGCTTCAGGCTCGCCAGCCAGCCGTGGGTGCCGCCGCTTCGACCGTTGCCAGCAGGAGCGGCGTCTGATGACGGTGTTTCGGAATCGGCACTCATGACACATGCAAGAGTGGAGTGGCTGTTGTGGGAGAGCCGTCGCTCTCGGCATAGGGGTTGGCGATGCCGAGCGCGCCGAGGATACGCACCTCGAGTGCCTCCATCTCGGCGGCTTCCCTTTCCGAGCCATGATCGTAGCCCAACAGGTGAAGCAAACCGTGAATAACGAGGTGCTGGAAATGATGCATGGGCTCAACCTGCGCTGCGGCTGCCTCCCGGAACAGGGTTTCCACCGCAATTACGATGTCGCCGAGAAATGGCAGACCTTGGGCCGGCCTCGACGGCAGGGGGGCGGTGGGAAAGGAAAGCACGTTGGTAGGCTCGTCCCTGCCGCGCCAGCGGCGATTCAAGGTGCGCACCGTTGCGTCCGAGCTCAATGCCAGGGCGGCCACGCCGGGGCTCAGGCGGTTGGCAGGAAGGTGGGCGGAAGCAACTTCGACGAGACGCTCGAGGACGGGAGCTAGCGGCTGGAGCGAACTCCAGTCTCCGTCGCACTCCACCACCTCGAGCCGGACGCGCCGCGCCGCACGCTTGGCGCGGGGTCGAGCGCGTGCGCGCCGCGTGCCGGTATGTCGCGATTCGACCATGGCCCTCAGCGCCCTTTGGGCGCGGCCCGATCATAGGCCTCGACGATGCGCGTGACGAGATCGCGGCGTACTACGTCAAGACTGGTGAAGCGCACGACCTCGACGCCATCGATGCCGCCGAGCAGCTTGACTGCCTCGTCGAGACCGGAGCGCTGTCCCGGCGGCAGGTCGATCTGGCTCGGATCGCCGGTGACCACCATCTTCGAGTTCTCGCCGAGGCGGGTCACAAACATCTTCATCTGCATGCTGGTGGTGTTCTGCGCCTCGTCGAGGATGACGTAGGCATGGGAGAGCGTGCGCCCGCGCATGAACGCCAGCGGCGCGATCTCGATGACGCCGGTCGCAAGGTCGCGCTCGACCTTCTCGGGGGGCAGAACGTCGTAGAGCGCGTCATAAAGGGGGCGCAGGTATGGATCGACCTTCTCGCGCATGTCGCCCGGCAGGAAGCCCAGCCGCTCGCCAGCTTCGACCGCCGGTCGGGAGAGGATGATGCGTTCGACGATACCGCGCTCCAAGCAGTGCGCGGCATAGGCGACGGCGAGGTAGGTCTTGCCGGTGCCGGCGGGGCCGACGCCGAACACAAGATCGGACTTGGCCAGGGCTCGCATGTAAAGGCTCTGCACGGGAGTGCGCGCCTTGACGAGGCGGCGGCGGGTGGCGACCTCGCCCGGTTTGTCGCCGCCGGGCGTTTTGGGGCCGGCATGGCGGATGAGGCCGTCGAAGTCGCCGGGGCCGATCTCGTCGCCTCTGGCAATGCGCGCGTAGAGCTCTTCAAGCACATCGCGCGCGATGTCACAGGCAGCCGGGGGGCCGGTCAGGATCACGACGTTGCCATGGGCATGGGCCTCGATACCAAGGCGGTCCTCGATCAGGGCCAAGTGGGCATCATACTCGCCGAGCAGGCGGGGCAAGTGCCGATTGTCCTCGAAGGAGACCATGACACGCTTCTTCGCATGCGTCCCTGCAGGCGCCTTCTGCGCCCGGCCGGGCCCGGGTACCGATGACCCGCGAAACGCTGTCAAATAGTGCTCCTCCTTCCGCTGGCCCGACGATTCGCGCCAGTCAGGCAAATGCTAGCACATCCCTCGTCTCCGACGCATGGGGTCGGCGGCAGGCGGGGAGTAGGCGCGAATTTGCGTGTGATTTCAAGCGCCAACCACTCTTCCGGAAAGGCTGTTGGGGCCGGCGCCGGCAATTTCGACCGGGATCACGCGACCGATCATGGTCTGGTCAGCCGCGGCGTGCACGGCTTGCAGGTAGGGGGAGCGGCCGACCAGCTGGCCCGCATGACGCCCCTCCTTCTCAAACAGCACGGGGAGCGTGCGACCGATGCAAGCGCTGTTGAAACGGGCCTGATGTGCGTCGAGCACGGCCTGCAGGCGGGCAAGCCGCTCGGCGGCAACGGCGGGCGGTATCTGGCCGGTCATGGTGGCGGCGGGCGTGCCGGGCCGCGGGCTGTACTTGAACGAAAAGGCCTGGGCGAAGCCGACCTGCTCAACGATCCTCAGGGTGGCCTCGAACTCGGCGTCGGTCTCACCCGGGAAACCAACGATGATGTCGGTGGAGAGCGCGATATCCGGGCGCGCGGCGCGGATGCGCTCAACGAGCCGGAGATAGTCGGCCGCAGTGTGCTTGCGGTTCATGGCGGCGAGGATGCGGTCGGCGCCGGACTGCAGGGCAAGGTGGAGGTAAGGCATGAGCTTTGCTACGTCGCGGTGGGCCGCGATCAAATCCTCGCTCATGTCGCGCGGGTGGTTGGTGGTGTAGCGCAGGCGCTCCAGGCCATCGATCTCGGCAAGGTGCGCAATGAGGCGGGCGAGCGTCCAGGGAGAGCCGCCGGGGCCTTCGCCATGATAGGCGTTGACGTTCTGGCCGAGCAGCGTGATCTCGCGCACGCCCTGCTCGACGAGGCGGCGGGCTTCGGCCTCGAGCTCGGCGACGGGGCGGGAGAATTCGCTGCCCCGCGTGTAGGGTACGACGCAGAAGGTGCAGAACTTGTCGCAGCCTTCCTGCACGGTCAGGAAGGCTGAGGCGCGCCGCGCTGCTCGGCGCGGCGGCAGGTGCGCGAATTTGCTGTCCTCGGGAAATTCGGTCTCGACGATCGGCCGGCGTGCGGAGCGCGCGCTGCTGATCAGCTCTGGCAGCCTGTGGTAGCTTTGCGGTCCGATGACGAGGTCGACGATGGGCGCGCGATCGATGATCTCGGCGCCTTCGGCCTGGGCGACGCAACCCGCCACCGCCACCAGCGTGTCCAGGTTGCGCTCCCGCCTGATCGCCTTGGCCTCGCGTACGCGGCCGAGCTCGGAATAAACCTTCTCGGCCGCCTTGTCACGAATATGGCAGGTGTTGAGCAGGATGATGTCGGCGTCGGTCATCGCCGCCGTTTCGACATAACCCAGCGGCGCCAGCGCCTCGGCCATGCGCTCACTGTCGTAGGCGTTCATCTGACACCCGAAGGTCTTGATGAACACCTTCCTGCCTTGGGGCCGTTCGCACGGCGCGGTCATGGCATTCGAACTCAAGTTGTCCTCGACGCAGGGTCACCTGCCGAGCTCAGGGTTGTCGCGGCCCGGATGGTGCACGGCAACACATGCTGCTGCAATGCAAAACTTCGAATACCCTGTTCTGTTCCCTAGGTGAATATACGGCTCATGACAAATTGGTCACAAGGTTTGCGAGGCCACGGCGGTCGTCCTCTCAGCGCTCACGGGTTCAGCGCTCACGGGTCGGGGCGTACCCGGCAGCACCGGCACCGGCGCGGGCTCGCCCCGCAGCAACTGCACAACATTCCGGCGCAGCTCGAGCTCGGTCTGCCGTGCCAGCTCCTTGCGGTCGGCAAAGCTGTCGAGCGGCACCGCGGGCCCCAAGCGCACGACGACATCGAGCGGTCCCGCCTTGAGCAGCTCCCAGGCATGGCTGCCCATCACCATGTCTCCGTACCAGCCGACGTGCGGACGGTCGGCGCGGCCGAGCGGGACGCCATGCAGGTGGGTGTAGACGATGGCGAGGGTCTGCACGATGGTGCCAGGAGCCGCGGTCATCCTGCCCCGCGGCGGCTTGGCCGCGGCAAACAGCGAAGATTTGAACGGCAGCACGCGGTTGCCGTCGCTCGATGTGCCTTCCGCGAACAGCACCAGCGTGTCGCCGGCGTTGAGCCGGTTGATCATCTCGCTGGCGGTCTCCCCGACGGTCCGGCGCCGCGCGCGGTCCACGAAAATGGTGCGCTGCAGGCGCGCCAGCGACGACACGAACGGCCAGTTGGCAACCTCGAGCTTGGCTACGAACGACACCGGCGCGACGGCGGAGATGACCGGGATGTCGAGCCAGGAGGTGTGGTTGGCAATGAGCAGCACGGCCCGATCCTTGGCTAGGCTGCCCTCGATGCGCAGGCGGATGCCGAGCAGGCGGCACACGCGCTTGTGGTACCAGTGGGCGAAAGCGTTGGCACGACGAGGCGCAAAACGGACGAGCACGGCCTGCACCGGCATCAGCGGCAGGGTCAGCGCCAGAAAGCCGGAAAGCAGGCAGATCGCGCGAAGAGAAGCGGCGATCCGGGCGATGCCTTGCTCGATGGTGTCCGCCAATGCCATGGCTCGGCACCGAGATCGTTTCAGTCCTTGCCGCGCTTGAGCGGCACCCCATAGAGCTCGAGCCTGTGGCCGATAAGCCGGAAGCCCAGTTCGCGGGCGACGCGCTCCTGGATGCGCTCGATCGCCTCGTTGCGGAACTCGATGACCCGGCCGCTGTCGACGTCGATCAGGTGATCGTGGTGATGGCGCGGCGCCTCCTCGTAGCGGCCGCGCCCGGCGCCAAACTCATGGCGCTCCAGAATGCCCTTGTCGGCGAATAGCTTGAGGGTGCGGTAAACGGTCGAAAGCGAAATCCTTGAGTCGACCTTGTTGGCTCGCCGGTGGACCTCTTCGACGTCGGGGTGGTCCAGCGCCTCGGTCAAAATGCGGGCGATCGTGCGCCGCTGGCCGGTCATGCGCAGTCCGTGCTTTGCGCACAGTTGCTCGATGCGGTTCAGCCTCTGGGTGTCAGGGCCGGGCATGATCGGTCTTGATCCAAATCGCGGGCTTCGACCGCGTTATAGGTCCATCGCGCAAAAGCGTCCACCTCAGCAGGCGCGCCCCTACAAGGGCTTGACGAGGAGGAGAGCGTCCGCCGGTGGAGCGTTGCCGCGCACATAGTAACCGTTGCGCCGGCCGTTTGGCTGAAAGCCCAAGGCGACATAGAGCGCGATGGCCGCATCGTTGTCGGCGGCGACCTCGACGTGGAGGTAGCGCGCGCCTCTTTCGGCCGTCCTTGTCATGAGGTCCTCGATCAGCCGCCGAGCAATGCCGCGCCGCTGCCATTCGGGTGCTACGCCGATGGAGAGGATCTCGACTTCGTCGGCAGCGGCTTGAGCCATAAGAAATCCGACGAGAGCGCCGGCAACCTCGCCGCGGGCGAGAGTTGTCATAGCCGCCGGATGCTCGATCAGCCGGACGATGCTCTGTGCGTTCCAAGGCTCGGCAAAAAGCCGGGCATGGAGGGCGGCGATCTCGCCGGCGTTTTCGGGGAGGGCTGCGTCAATGCGAACGCCGGTGAGGCCGCTGTTCATCGATTTCTTATCGGCTGGACAGCCGTGGTCTCGAGGAAAGGCAGCGTCACGTCGGGCTCCCGGAGATAGAGCGGGCGGACAGGCTCGGTCCCAAGCTCGAGGTCAGGCGCCATCCTGGCAAGATCCGCGGCATCGGGCTGAAGGTCGGTGAGGCGGACTACGACGCGTCTTCCAAGCGCTGCCGCCTCGGCCGCAACCTTGTCGGCTCCAGAGCCCGCAAGCAACAACGAGTCGGCTCCGCCGAGCCGGGCGGCCGCCGCATACGTAAGCCGCAGGGGCGCGGTACGCGGCACCAAACCCGGCCGTTCAAATAGCTGTGCGTACACCTCGCCGCGGCGGACATCGACGGCCACCGCCAGATTGCCGCTAAGCCCCTCGCCCCCAAGCCGGCGCTCGGCTCCGGCCGCCATGACGGCAAGGCTCGATGCGCCGACGGCGGGCAGCCGCGCCGCAAGGGCCAGGCCGCGGGCGGCCGCAATGGCGGTGCGCGTGCCAGTAAAGGTGCCGGGCCCGACGGTGACGGCAATGCGGTCGAGGTCGGCGAACGCCGTTTCCGACTCGTCCATCACCGCGCGGATCATCGGCAGCAGGGCCTCAGCATGGCCGGTTTCGCACAGCTCGAAGCGGCATGTCAGGCGCGTCGCTCCCGGCCCTGCCCCACGCAGCACGGCCGCCGAACAGGCACCGAAACAGGTGTCGAAAGCGAGCACGTTCATCGGTCGATCGGGTGCACGCTGCCACGCGGCAAAGCGCTGCTCATATGATCTCGGCCATCTCCTCAAAGGAGAAGCGCGGCAGACGCGGGCGCAGTACGGAAGGATCGCCACGGCCAAGGCTGCAGAGGAAGTTCGACTTCACGCTGGTGCCAGCGAAGAACTCGCGGTCGACGCCGGCATTGTCGAACCCGGACATGGGCCCCGTATCCAGACCGAGGGCGCGCGCTGCCAGAATGAAGTAGGCACCCTGCAAAGTGCCGTTGCGAAAGGCGGTCTCAGCGATCTTCTGCGGCTTGCCGGCAAACCAGCCTGGCGCCTCGGGGTCGTGTGGGAACAACCTCGGCAGGTGGCGATAGAACTCAAGGTCGTAGCCGATGATGGCACACACCGGGGCGGCCATGGTCTTTTCGCGGTTTTCCTCGGACAGAAAGGGCTCAAGCCGCTTCTTGGCCGCTCCTGACTTGACGAAGACGATGCGCGCCGGAGAGGAGTTGGCGCTGGTCGGCCCGAGCTTCATCAGGTCGACCAGTTCGCGCAGCAGCGAATCGGGTACGTCCGCTGGCAGCCACTTGTTGTGGGTGCGCGCGGCAATGAAAAGCTGGGCCAGTGCGGCAGCATCGATGCGCTCGGCCATGGCGGCGGCCCCTCCAGCCAAACATGCGAGTCAGACGGCCTGCACCTCCTGCACATCGGGACAGAAATGCTTGAGCAAATTCTCGATGCCGTGGCGCAAGGTCGCCGTCGAGCTCGGACACCCCGCGCAGGCGCCGCGCATGTGTAGGAACACAATGCCGTTGCGGTAGCCCTGGAAGGTGATGTCGCCGCCGTCGTTGGCAACGGCCGGCCGCACCCGCGTCTCAAGCAGCTCCTTGATAGTCTGAACGATCTCCTCGTCCTTGGGATCGTAATTGATGCCGGCCGCGTCGTTGGCGCGGTCGCCCTCGACGGCCGGGGCACCGGACAGGTAGTGCTCCATGATGGCCCCGAGAATGGCCGGTTTCAGGTGCTGCCACTCGGCGGCGCCCTTCGTCACCGAAATGAAATCAGTGGCCAGGAAGACACCCTCCACGCCCTCGATCTCGAACAGCCGCCGCGCCAGCGGCGAGCCTGCCGCCTCCGCCTTGCTGCGATAGTCGGCAGTCCCCTCCGCCAATACCGGCCTGCCGGGGATGAACTTTAGCGACGCCGGGTTGGGTGTCGCTTCGGTCTGGATGAACATGGCTTTTCGTTCCTGTGCAGGAAGCGGCCGCCGGCCGCTCGGCCCATGACTTAGAACCATTCTATAAATGGTTCCTGGCAAGCCAAAAGTCGAGGTCCGAAGTCAGGTTTCTCCTCAGGCCAACGCCTTTACCTCCTCGAGCGTGAGATCGCCCGGCACGATGGTGATCGGAATCGGGAACGTACCGGCGGTCTTGCCGGTGGCGAGCGAGGACACGAGAGGGCCGGGCCCCTTGGCGTCGGTGGCCGCGCCAAGCACCAGCACCGCCACATCCTCGTCCTCCTCGATGAGCTTGACAATCTCCTCGCTCTTCTTGCCCTCGCGGATGACCTCTTCGGTGGCTACACTCTCGAAGCCGGCGTTGTTAAGCTTGCGGCGGAATAAGCGGAACAAGGCCTTGGCCTTGTTGGTCTCTTCCTCGATCTGGACCTGTTTAACGCCCATCCAGTGCTGGAAGTCCTGAGGCTCTATGACGTAGAGGAGGATGAGGGTGCCGCTGGTGTGGGCAATGCGGCTTGCACTGTAGAATAAGGCAGCTTCCACCTCCGGGCTCTCGTCGACGATGACAAGGAGCTTGCGGACGTGGCCCTCCTCAAAGGAGCGTCGCTTGCGGGTGGCCGACATGCCTTGCATGCTGCCATGCAAGGGGGTAAGCGGCAACAGGTGTTGCTCTTGCGGCGCAAACCTTCAGGGACGCGCGCTCTCAGTGGGCGAACAACACCGGCAGCTCGGCCGACTGCAGAATATGATTGGTGGCGCCGCCGAAGATCATCTGGCGCAAGCGGCTCTGGGTGTAGGCGCCCTTCACCAAAAGGTCGCAGCCCAAGCGGCGGGCCTCCGTGAGGATCGCCTCGCCGGGGCGGCTCGAGGCACGGGAGGTGATCTCGTTGGCACGGACGCCGTGGGCGGCGAGGTAACCCAGCAGTTCGCGCGCCTTGGGCCCTTGCATGGGCGCGCCTTCCACGGTGAGCACCGTCACGCGCTCCGCCTTCTTCAGGATCGGCAGGGCAGCGGCAACCGCTCGTGAGGTCTCGGTACTGGCATTCCAATGAATGAGCACGTTGGTGCCGAACGAAGTCGGCGGTGTCGGTGGCGCCATGATGATCGGCCGCCCGCTCTCGAATAACGCCGACTCCAGCGTCGTCATGCGGGGTTCGGACCGGCCGACTCCGGGCCGGCCCAACACGGTCGCATCATAGAGGCGCCCCAGCGCGCCGAGGCCGGCATCGTCGATGGGAGGCGCGCCGGACCAGTTGAAGGTCGGCGCCAACTCGCCTTCGTCCTTCCGGCCCACACGCCGGCGTTCGATGAAATCGTCAAACAGACTGCGCGCCGTTCGGCTCGCCTCCTCCTCGTTCCACTGCGGCTGGGGCAGCACGACCACAACCGGGTCGGGCGCAATGAAGTCAATGACGCTCGGCCGCAGCGCTATGCCGTCCACGCGGGCCCCAAAACGGCCGGCGAGGAGATAGGCCGTCTCAAAAGCCGAGGCCATGACGCTGCTTGGTTCGACGGGCAACAGAATGGTCTTCATCGGGAACCCTCCAACCGATGATACGATCGCTTTGTCACAAATATTTTACCACGCCCGAGCCACGGCGGGCACAAATTCTGGGGTCAGGCGCGGGATCAGGCGAACATCAATAACGGGTCAGCCAGAGCACGGAACCGTAGGGGTTTGTCGGCTGATCGATGTCGCCCGAAATGCCGGCGGACAGTGATATCTCGCCGCTCAACCACTGATAACGGATGAAGGCGCCGCCCCTGCCCGAGTCACTTTCCGCATTGCCAAAGGCCCCCGCTTCGAGTCCTAAGGACAACTCCGGCGACAGCCGATAACCGAAGCGGACCCGGCTCGCATAGCTGTCGTGGGCCGAGGCGTAGGATAGATCGAGGGCCGTCCAGATCGCCGGCGTGACGTCGAGCCAGCCCTCGAACCCCAGCTTCCAGCCAATGGCATCGCCGCTCACGGCATTGTCTGGGTCGTTAGGGTCGAGGCCGTGCAGGTCAGCGTTCACGCCGGCGAAGGCTTTGATGATGGCGACCCCGAGCCTGGTCTGATAGCCGACAAGGGCATCAGCAAAGGTTGCCGTACCTTGAACGGTGGCTTGGCCCACGGCAGAGCCGCCGCGGTAGTGGTACTCGCCATAGCCTGCGACGATGCGGAGACGCCAGCCCTCGGCGGCGAGGGGGCCAAACGGTGCATAGGTGAAGCCCGAGTAGAGCGACCACGCATGGCTCGTGCCACCGGCGCCGGCCCATATTTCGAGGCGAGAGGGGAGGGGATCGGGGGGAGCGGAGGCGGCCGGCGCCGGGCAAGCGATCACAACCGTGCACAGTGCGGCGCCGGTACGCCACCAATACGCAACCACCCCACTGTGCGGACGCCCCACTTCCGCGACCCGTAACAAAACGCGCTAAGCAATCATGCTCACAATGCAGGTTCGCTAACCAACATCGGTCGTCCTGGTACTGTCAAGGCAATCCCGGCATCGTCTCGGTGCCGGTGAAAAAAGGTAGCGAGGGGTGCAGGGCTTCCGCCAAGCAGGCTTGCACCGGAGCCAAGCAGTTGAGACCTCATGCGCATGGTTTCCGCAGGGCCGTTCGAGCGCTGGCTCTATCCGACGCGGCAGGGTCTTTACTGCGAGCCGGGCCGGTTCTTCATCGACCCGGTCCGTCCGGTCGAGCGCGCCATCGTCAGCCACGGGCATTCCGATCACGCGCGCGCCGGCCACGGCAGCGTGCTCGCCACACCGGAAACGGTGGCTCTTATGAAGGCGCGGCTCGGTCCGCTCGGCGCGCGAAGCTTCAGCGCCCATCCCTGCGGGGTGCCGCTCGACGTGGGTGGCGTGCGCCTGACGCTGCATCCGGCCGGTCACATCCTCGGCAGCGCGCAAGTCGCGATCGAATACGGCGGTGCACGGTGCGTGGTGTCGGGCGACTACAAGCGGCAGGCCGATCCGACCGCGGCGCCGTTCGAACCGGTGCGTTGCGATCTTTTCGTGACCGAGGCAACGTTCGGACTGCCGGTGTTCCGACATGGGGCGAGCGAGCGGGAGATCGGGCGGCTGCTCGCCTCGCTGGAGGCGTTTCCGGAGCGAGCGCATCTTGTCGGGGTCTACAGCCTCGGCAAGTGCCAGCGGGTGATCGCGCTGTTGCGTGCGGCCGGCTACGAGCGGACAATCTATCTCCACGGCGCGCTCAAGAGCATGTGCGATGTCTACAGCGCGCTCGGCGTCGAGCTCGGAAAACTCGCCGTCGTCGGCGACAGGGACCGGCGGGCACTGGCCGGCGAGATCGTGCTGGCGCCGCCCGGTGAGCTTGGCGGTCGATGGTCGCGCCGGCTCGGCGATCCCGTCACGGCGTTCGCCTCGGGCTGGATGCGGGTGCGAGCACGGGCTCGCCAGCGCGGGGTCGAGCTGCCCCTCGTCATTTCCGATCACGCCGACTGGTGCGAGCTCGTACAGACGATCGCCGAAACCGGGGCGGAAGAGATCTGGGTCACGCACGGGCGCGAGGAGGGGCTCGTGCGCCAGATCGAGCTGATGGGCCGCAGGGGCCGGGCCTTGGCGCTCCTCGGCCGCGAGGAAGAGGCTGAATGAAGGCGTTCGCGGAGCTGCTCGACCGTCTCGCCTACACGCACGGGCGCAACGAGAAGCTGCGCCTGCTCAAGGTCTATTTCGCGCGCACGACGGACCCGGACCGAGGCTGGGCGCTGGCGGCGCTCGCCGACGGGCTTGCCTTCTCGTTCCCGATCCGGCGCACGGTTATTGAGCTCATCGGGCCGAAACTCGATGCGGAGCTGTTCCGGCTGTCGCGGGACTACGTGGGCGACACGGCGGAGACGGTGGCGCTGGTGTGGCCGGAGCCCGAAGGAAAGCGTGGCGAGCCGCCGCGACTCAGCGAGGTCGTGAAAGGACTTGAACGCGCCGGCCGCGGGGAACTGCCGCGACTGCTCGAGGGGTGGCTCGACCGGCTCGATGCCAATGGGCGGTGGGCGCTGTTGAAGTTGCTCACGGGAGCGCTCAGGGTCGGCGTGTCGGCGCGGCTCGCCAAGACGGCGCTGGCCGAGATGGGCGGGCGGGAAGTGAGCGAGATCGAGGAAGTCTGGCACGGTCTCAGCCCGCCCTACGAGCCGCTGTTCGCTTGGCTGACAGGCACCGCACCGCGCCCAGACGTAACGGGCGCACCGGTGTTTCTGCCGTTGATGCTCTCCCATCCGCTCGAGGATGAGGAGCTGGCGCACCTCGATGTCGGCGCGTTCTCTATCGAATGGAAGTGGGACGGTATCAGGGTGCAGGTGGTGAGCACGGGTGCCACCACACGGCTCTACTCACGCACGGGCGACGACATTTCGCGGTCGTTTCCCGAGATCGTCGAAGGCTGGCGCGGGCAAGGGGTGTTCGACGGGGAGCTTCTCATCGTGCGCGAAGGCGCAGTGGCGCCGTTCGCCGACCTGCAGCGCCGCCTCAACCGCAAGACCGTGTCGCGGCGCATGCTGGAAGAGTATCCGGCGCACATCCGCCTTTACGATGCGCTCAGGATTGGGGATGCGGACTTGCGGAGCCTCGCTCTGTGCGAACGTAGGGCGAGGCTCGAAGCCTGGTGGGCCAGCGGTCCTCCGCCGCGAACAGACCTGTCGCCGCTCGTCGCGGTCGGCGACAAGAATGAGCTCATCCGCCTGTGGAGCGGCACGCGCGGCGTCGGCATCGAGGGCATGATGCTCAAGCGGCGCCAAAGCCCTTATCTCGCCGGGCGGCCGAAGGGCCACTGGTACAAATGGAAGCGCGCCTCGCTGACCCTCGACTGCGTGCTCATGTACGCGCAGCGCGGCTCCGGCAAGCGCTCGTCGTTCTATTCCGACTATACGTTCGGGGTATGGGCCGGCACGCTTCAGGACAGCGAGCTGGTTGCGGTCGGCAAGGCCTATTCAGGCTACACCGATCAGGAGCTGCTCGAACTCGACCGCTGGATTCGCCAGCACACGCTCGAGCGCTTCGGGCCGGTACGACGGGTCGAGCCAACACTTGTGCTCGAAGTTGCCTTCGATGCCGTGCAGCGGTCGAGCCGGCACAAGTCGGGCGTCGCCATGCGCTTTCCGCGCATTCATCGCATTCGCTGGGAGAAGCCCGCGCGCGAGGCCGACCGGCTCGATACCGTGATTGCCCTGCTGGAGCCGAAGACCGCGACCGGCCATGCGCGTGGCGCAGACGAGGAGCGCCCCGACTCGCCCTGGTTTCGTTTGCGATAAGTCAAGGCGTAGGTGTAGAAATCCTGTTGATAAGGTGCGGACCGACCAAAGACGGGTGGCGACGGATGGTAGAGTGCCCCTCGGGCACGGGGAGTTCTCGTCATGCAAAACTGGTTAGACCCGAAGTCCTTGCAAGCGTCCACACAAGGCCTCTTTAACGGCATCGACAAAGTCTCGGAAAGCTTCGAGCCGTGGTTCAAGGCAGTCGCGCGCTGCCAGCTCGAAGCGATCGGCTTGGCAAGTCGCAGAGCGCAAGCCTACATGGAGTTGCCGGCCAAACTCGGAGCCTGCCGCACTCCGCAGGACCTGGCGCGCGAGCAGATCGGTTTTTGGCAGACGGCCTTCGCACAGTATGCGGAGAGCTGCGGGCGCATGTTTGACACCTGCCGCGCGCTGACGCCGCCGTGGAGCCTCTTCTCGGCCGGAGGCGAGCGCAAAGAACCCGGCAAGCGTGAGCGGGACTACATGTCCGTGCGCGACAGCGAGGAAGAGCAAGAGCAGGCGGCTGCAGGCAAGAGCTCACGGCGCGCTGCCTGACGCCCGCAACGACGTGACCCCTACGCCATCTCCCCTCGGCGCCACGCAGGTCCACGCAGGTGTCCGAGGAGGGGGCCCGCGCGCACAATGCGGGACCGACCGGCACCCACCTGGCGGCGCTTGCGGACGCCGTTCTTCCCGATATCGAGGACCACACTCTCGAAGCGGCGCCGGTGCGCGACCGAGAGTGTCTCAAGGTAGGGGCGCCACAGTTCGATCATCCGCCGTTCGCGGTCACCGCCGCCAAGGAGCGCAAGGTCGGCAGCCGCCGGACGAATCGACTGGCCGCCCAGCCAAGCATATGCAGCCTGCCAAACCTCGAGCGGTGCGCGCCGATTGCGGGCGGACTTGAGCTGCGTGATCATCGGCATGCCGAACTCATGTTCGTGAGCCGCGATCTCGAGGTCGGCGACAATGCGGTCCTGCCGGCGCACGCTGAACACGCGCACGGTGCCGCATTCGAGGCGATGGGCATACTGGTCGAGGCAGTTGTCCATGGCCTCGGCCTCGACGATGAAGTCGTGTGCCGTGCGCAACGCCACGAACTCGTAGCCCAAGGCCGAGCCTTCAGCGAGCCAGGTATCGGCGAGGCCGGCGCCGAGGCAGAGGTCGAGTGCGATGCGATGCCGCCAAGCGCCGACTTCCTCGGAGGCGCGCCGCGTGCTGATAGAGGGCTCCCAGGGCCGCCGGAGCAGGCCATGGCCGGGCGTATCGGGGTGCAGCGCGTGCCAAGCCCAGGCGGTAAGTTCGAGGAACGTGCGCTCGCAGGCGAGCGGCTTCGGACCACGGAGCTGGCGGCCGGTCCAGAGAGCGAAGTCGGCGTGTCCGGCCTCGCAGGCATACGAAACGCGTTCAAGCCACGGCCCGGCGAGGTCCGGCTGGCTCGGAATGAAGGGAGCAATGCGCTCCGAAAACTCGGGCGTAGATGGAACGGATCCCAAGGGCCCGGTGAACGCCTGGGCCGGCAGGCGGCGCAGCCACCAAGGCAGACCGAGTGCGTCGGCCGCTTGGCGCAACGGGGCACCGGCTTTGATGAAAGCGAAGGCCGCTTCGCGGCCCGCCGGCGTGCCGTAGCCCGTTGCCAGAGCGAACAGCAGCGCGGGAAAGCTGTCGGCCAAATCCTCTATGCGACAGCAGGAGCTGGCGAGGTCCCGGACAAAGCGACGGTAGTCGGGCACGAACGCCTCGATGCGGCGCGTGCGGCGGCGGACCGGATCTTCAGCGGCGGCCCTTGCCAACTGCTTGTCGATCGAACACTTCGCATGCCGCATCGGTCCACCCCTTCGAGAGGCGGAGCCTATACCGGCAAAGTGGCGAAACGCAGGAGGCGGCGCGCCCAAGTCGAGGTGAGAGAGAAGCGTCGGCCGCTCAGGCGGGCAATGCCTCGCATCGGCATGCGTCGCGCAGACTGGCCCGCACGGCACTGCTACTTAAGTGCAGCGTATCCTTCGGCAAAGCCCGAGAGCGTTATCGGTAGCCCGACACCCTCCTCGACGGTGCGGTAGATAATGAAGAGAGCCGTTTTTCCCTTCTTGAACTGCTCGAGTAGCGCATCCTCGACGACGAAGTCGGCAAAGCAACCGCCGGTGCCGGGCGGACAACGCTGGAAGGGGACAGTGGCAATGTCCTTCTCGTCGATCATCAGGCGCACGCCCTTGGGCAGCAGCACGGTTTGAGGCACGACCACCCGAAGAATGCGGGCGCCGGTGCCGTACTTCTGGAAGAGGACGCTCAGATTCTTGTCGCTGTTCTTTTCATCCACCACGATCTGGGTAAGCCCGCACATCTCGTTCTTGGCCCCGGCGGGCGTGCGGCACTCAAGCGACCAGCCGCCAAACTGCCCTTTGACCGTCCGATCGGACGTTCCGCCCGGCTGAGCGGCAGCCGACTGGCCAGCAAGGCATGCCGCGGCAACAGCGGCAAGGGCAGGCCGAATGCCGGCGAGCCTCAGCACCCGCGCCCGACGAATCGAGCGGGCGAGCACTGGGCGAGGGCGTACCTGTTGCACCATCGAAGAACCAAGGACTACAGGGCTCGACTCGTTCGCTGTCGGGGAGAAATCGGGCCCTTTTTGGGACGTCGGCGGCGCTTCAGGGACGCCTCGTGCAGCGGCGCAGGTCGCCCTACCGGTCGCGCGTGGAAATGCCGCAGAACGCCCGCTTGAGACAAGGGAAGCCGTTGTGCTCTCTGACGACACGCGTACTCTGGGATCGGTTGGGCGAGGTGGGCTGCCGTTCGGCACGGGCCGTGGCGTGCCCGTAGGGGCGCAATGGCGGCAGCGGAGGGCATGGTGGGCGAAGGCATGTTCGAAGGAATCCGTCGTTACGTGCTGGCGATGGCGGCGGCCATTGCCACAACGGTCGGGGCGCCGGCCCTGGCGCTGGCGCAGATGGGACAGCCGGCGCCCTGGCAATACACGATGCAGGATGCCGCTACGCCGGTGGCCGCCGCAATCCACTGGTTCCATGACTTCGTCAATGTCATCATCATCGCCATCGCGGCCTTCGTGCTCATTCTCCTCGCCATCGTGGTGTGGCGCTTCAATGAGCGGTCGAACCCAACGCCATCGCGCATAACGCACAACACAATGCTCGAGGTGGTGTGGACGGTGATCCCGGTCATCATTTTGATCGTGATCGCCATCCCCTCGTTCCGCCTGCTCTACTTCCAGTACTCATATCCACAGCCCGATCTCACGATCAAAGCCATCGGCAACGCTTGGTTCTGGGAGCACGAGTATCCCGACCAGGGCGGCTTCCGCGTGACCTCGAACATGCTGAGGGACGAGGATGTGCTGAGAGCGGAGCTCGGCGATGCCGAGTTCGCCAAGCGCTACAGCGGGCTTGAAGGCATCGAGCGGCAACGCAGGCTCTATGCGGATGCCGCACCCGTATGGGCGAAGCGCGGACTGGTGCGGCAGTTGTCGGTCGATAACGAGATCGCCGTGCCGGTAAACAAGGTCGTGCTGCTGCTGGTGACGGCCAACGACGTCATCCACGCCTGGACGATCCCTTCTTTCGGCTCGAAGGTCGATGCGGTGCCAGGCAGGTTGACGGCGACGTGGTTCAGGCCGGAGCGGACCGGCATCTACTACGGCCAGTGTTCGGAGTTGTGCGGCAAGGATCATGCGAGCATGCCAATCGCTGTGCGCGTGGTCAGCGAGCGGGCCTTCAACGACTGGTCCGGCGCATTAAAGGCGGCCGCCGGGGAACGCGACAGCACGAAGCGGCGCGAACTGCTCAATCGCGCGAAAGAGGTGCTGCGCCAGGCCGCGATCGAGGATGAACGCGCAACCCAGGTCAAGCTCGCGGGCCGGCTCCAATAGAGGTTTTGAACCGTCGGCAGGTCAGGCACGCAGGACACGAGAGGTCAATTCGAGATGGATAGCACGGCTCACGCGGCGCACGACCACGCTCCATCGCCCTACAGCGTCACGCGCTGGCTCTATTCGACCAACCACAAGGACATCGGCACGATGT
>DATLZB010000212.1:0-10596 GCA_035574175.1 Hyphomicrobiaceae bacterium | reverse complement strand
CGCAGTGCCCGTCCGCTCCCCGGCGCTTCGTGCGACCCGGTTCGCGAGCCGCGCCACTCTCTGATCGCTAGCTCAGCTCGAGCTGAGCGGCCTTCTTACCACGGCCCCTGCGGTCATCCTCGAGCACGAAGCTCACCTTGTCGCCCTCGTTCAGGGCGCGGATGCCCGCCGCCTCGAGCGCGGTGGCGTGGACGAACACGTCCTTGCCCCCGTCGTCCGGGGCAATGAAACCGAAGCCTTTGGCTCCATTGAAGAACTTAACGGTACCTGTGATGCGCATGTGGGTTCGTATCCTTTCCCAAAAAGCGTGAGTGCCGCCGGTCAAGATGAGCCGCACGCTCGGCTCCAGAGCTCAGATTTGGGAAGGCGAACCAGCCGAAAGGCAAGGCAAGCTGTACCGCAGATCGTGAGAGCGCCTCGAATCGAAGCGCACCGGCAGCGTCTATATGGAGCCTGTCTGCGGCGGAAACAAGGTGGCTAGCTCATACGGTCGGACCGCCCGCCAGGCCGAAACGGGTCTTGATGCGACGGAACAAGGTGTCACGCACCTCCCGATAGGCCTCGAGCACCTGGTCGCGGCTGGCCGAGCCGACGAGGAGTGAGGCGTCGAACGTCGGCCAGTATTCAACCTCCACCGCCATGGTGCGCGTTAGCTCCAAGGCTTGGTGGTGAGCCTCCGGCGACAGCGTCACCACGAGATCGAAGGAGGTGTCATGAAGCTCGCGCAGCGTGTGAGGGGCATGGCGGCGTACGTCGATGCCGATCTCATGCATGACCGCATCGACAAAGGGATCGTGCCGGCCCGCGCGCACACCCGCCGATTCAACGTATATCCGGTGACCGGCGAGATGGCGCAGGATGGCGGCAGCCATCGGCGAGCGTACCGAGTTCATGGTACACGCAAAGAGCACCGCTCTCGGCAGCTCTCCCGCCCCCGCCACGGTGGTCATGTTCCCTCGTCCAAGCGGCCAGCCGCTAGCCTTTCCAATGCAACGCGCAGATCAGGGTGAACAGGCGCCGCGCAGTGTCGTAATCGACCTCGATCTTGCCCTTGAGCCGCTCGATGAGGATGCGACTGCCTTCATCGTGGAGGGCGCGTCGGCCCATGTCGATCGACTGAATGCGGGACGGCGGCGCGGAGCGGATCGCATCGTAGTAGGTGTCGCAGACGGCAAAGTAGTCCTTGATCACCTTTCTGAGTGAGGTCAGCGATAGCATGTGGGTGACGAGCGCAGGGACGGTCTCATTGCCGACGCTGAAAACGAGCCGGTCGTCGACGATGGACAGCGCAAGCTTGTAAGGCCCGTCATCGCGTCCGGCGAGGGCGAAGGTGTTGGCATCGAGGATGTCGTAAATCGCCACCTCGCGCTCGTGGTCGATGTTGGCGTTGGAACGGCCGATGGTGGCCTGGTCGAGCGTGATGGCGATGAGCCGCGATCTCGACAGTTCCGGCGCGGATGGCGGCTCTGGCATTGGACAACTCGAAGGCCGGGAGTCACGAACGCCGGCGTGCCGGCGACATGCGGATCTCGAGTGAGCGGCGGTGGGCCTCAAGGCCCTCGGCGCGGGCCAGCGTCATCGCCGGCGGCGACAATTGCGCGAGAGCTCCTTCGTCGAGTTTCAGCATGGTGGTGCGCTTCATGAAATCGAGGACGCCGAGACCGGAGGAAAAGCGGGCGCTGCGGGCGGTAGGCAGCACGTGGTTGGGGCCGGCGACGTAATCGCCGATCACCTCGGGCGTGCGGCTGCCGAGAAAGATCGCCCCGGCGTTCCGGATTCTTCCAGCGAGCGCGTCGGGATGGCGAACGGCGATCTCGACATGCTCGGCAGCGATGCGGTCGGCGAGCGGCGGTGCCTCCTCAAGCGAGCGCAGAAGAAGCACGGCGCCGAACTCGTTCCAGCTCTCGGCTGCCGTGTTGCCGCGAGGCAAAGTCGCAAGCTGGCGCGCCACGGATTCTTCGACTGCGGCCGCGAGCTCTTCGTCGTCGGTCATCAGTATCGCCTGGGCCGCGGCATCGTGCTCGGCCTGGGCAAGAAGGTCGGCGGCGAGCCAGTCGGGGTCGTTGTCGCCGTCGGCGATCACCAGCACTTCGGAGGGGCCGGCAATCGAATCGATGCCGACGGCGCCAAACACCTGCCGTTTGGCCGCCGCGACATAGGCGTTTCCCGGTCCGACAATCTTGGCAACCGGGGCAATCGACGGGGTGCCGTAGGCAAGCGCGGCGATGGCCTGGGCGCCACCGACACGGTAGATTTCCGAGACGCCCGCAATGCGGGCAGCCGCCAGCACCAGGGGATTCAGTTCGCCGCCCGCGGCGGGCACCGCCATGACGATGCGTGGCACACCGGCGACGACGGCCGGCACGGCGTTCATCAGCACCGAGCTCGGATAGGCCGCGCGACCTCCGGGCACATAGAGCCCAGCCGATTCCACTGCCGTCCAGCGGGTTGCAATCTCTGCGCCCGTCTCATCGCGATAGAGGTCATCCGCCGGAAGCTGACGGCGGTGGTGGGCGAGGATGCGAGCGTGCGCCAGCTCGAGCGCGGCCAGCACATCGCGGTCGGCCGACCGATGCGCGGCTTCGATCTCGGTGGCCGACACGCGAAGGCCCACGCGTTCCAACTCGGTGCGATCAAACTGTCGGCTCAGCGCAATGAGAGCCGCGTCACCGTCGGCACGCACCTTGGCGATGATGTCCGCCACGGTCGCATCGACATCGGCCGATGCCTCGCGCTTGGCCGCGAGGAATGCCTGGAACCGCTGCTCGAAATCCGGCTCCGATGTTGCGAGTCTCAGCGGCATGATCGGGTGCCCTGGTGGTCCTCACCCAGCGCCGTCATCGGCGCAGTCGTTACGTGGGCGGCGTCTTATCGTCGGTAGGGTGGCAGGGCAAGCAACTGACCGGCCAGGTCTCGCCCAAGTCCTTGAGTTCGGCTTCGATGCATTCGACCTCGAGCCGGATGGCGGCCTGCCCGGCAAAGATCAGGGTAATGAACCCGCCCGGCGCCTCGCCCGGCTCGAACTGGAGAGCCAGCAGGCAGAGCGCCTGCTTGGCCCGGTCGCGGTCGATGCCCTGCAGCTTGGCGCCAAGCACACGCTCGAAACGAAGGGCGGTGCGGCAGCGCATGTGGGTGCGTGTATCGCTGCCGGCGGCCTGGGCGCCACACCAATCGAAGCGGCTCGCAATGAGCGCGAATCGCTTGGCGCGCGGCAGGTAGGCCATATCGTTCACGGCGACGACAGCATCCTGCAGGTGGGCCGAGACCACGGCGAGGTCTTCAGCGTCCAATGCGATCAACTTCAAGGCGTCCATAGGGATCGATCGGCGATCGCCGGCTGCATCGGGTCGGCCCGCGGGCGAAACTCTTTTACTGAATACCCGGCAGGTGACCGCAGCGCAACAAAAGTGCTGACGGGCCTCTTGCGTTGCGGTCCTTGTCTCGTTGGTAGTAGATGGGGTCGAAGGAGGCTCTGCGCCATGAGTGCCGTCTCAACGCTCGGGAGAATGCTGCTTGGGATCGCGCTCTTCCGCATGGTTTCCGCGGCTCCCGCAGCCGCCGAAGATGCGCTCAAGGAACTGCTCGGCAAGGCCCAATCCGAGGCCCAGCAGCAGGCGGTCGAAGAGCTGATCCGCAAGCTGCAGGGTGCACGGGGGGCGCCGAGCCGGCCGACCGCGCCAGCGGCTCCGCCACCCGCCTCAGCTCCACCGCAAACGGTAGAGCCCGCGATCGAGGCGCGGCCGACCTCCGATCCACCGGCAACGGCGGCAAAAGAGCCGCAGCCCAAAACAGAAGCGACCAAGGAAGCCGCCGGGGCGCCGCAGCCGGCACCACCCGATGCGACGGCGCCGCCCGCTGCAGCGGCCACTGCGGCCGAGGATAAGTCGGCGGTGGCGGCCGCTCAGCGCGCCGTCGAAAGTGCCGACCGGAGGGAATTGCCGAGCGTGGATCTAGAGGTCTACTTCGAGGTCGCCTCAGCCGAGATCACGCCGCAAGCGGCGGCCACGCTCGCTCCGCTCGGGCGTGCGCTTGCCGACCCGAGACTTGCCGACGGAACGTTCCTGATCGCTGGCCACAGCGACGCCCAGGGTCCAGCCGGCTACAATCGCCGCCTGTCTCAGAAGCGCGCCGAGGCGGTGCGCCAGTTTCTGATTGCGACCTTCGGGATCAAGCAGGAGCGGCTCGTGGCGCAAGGCTTCGGCGAGGAGCGGCTCAAGAACCCCGCGCGGCCCGCCGCAGCCGAGAACCGCCGCGTTCAGATCGTCAACATGACGCGACAGGCAGCGCGCTGAAGCGTGCCAAGCGGTCACACGCCGAGGCTTACGTCGGTGCGATCGCGCACGCGGAGGGACTTCTCCATCTCGCTCTCCACCGCTGCCAGGATGCTCGCCGGCAGATCGCGGCCGCGCGGGATGCAGATGACCTCGAGCGCATCACTCACGCCCCGCACGGTGGCGGTCATGGTCCTGGCGTTCGCATCCGACCAGCCGGCCTTCTCCGCCACTTCGCGCGAGACTACGATCTGGCAGGACTGTTCCTTGGCGAGCGCCTCGAGCCGGCTTGCGACATTGACCGGGCTGCCGATCACCGTGAGGTCGACTGCCTCCCCGTAACCAATACGTCCGAGCAAAAGCGGGCCGGCATGAATGCCGATGCCGATCTTCAGCTCGCGTCCGATCTCGGAGGCGAGTTTGGCATTGACGTGGTCGAGCGCGAGGTCGATGGCGCGCGCCGCTCTCAGCGCCTGCCGGCAGCCCGCCTCCACTCCGTGGCGTTGCCCGAAGATGGCAAGCAGTCCATCCCCCAGGAATTTGTCGATCCAGCCGCCGTGGGTGACGATGGCCGAGCCGGTGGCGGCGAAGAACTCGTTCATGATGTAAACGAGGTCGTAGGGCAGCCGGTTCTCGGAGAGCTGGGTAAAGTCGCGCAGGTCGAGGAACATGACGGCGAGCGCCTTCTCTACGCCGGCAGAATCGGATTCCTGCAGGTCGGCGGCTTGCGGCCCGGTGCTCGCCGGCCGCAGCAGCCGCGTTATCGTGAGCGGTCCGTGCGGGCGGATCTGACATGCAAGCCGCACGTTCTCCGGCGCCCCGATGCTCGCGAGCGTGAACGCCTCGGGAAACTTCGGTGGCGGTACGCTCTCCCGTCCTTCTTCAATGCGCACACGGCACGTCGAGCAACGTGCCCGCCCGCCGCATACCGAGGCGTGTGGAATGCGGTTCATGCGGCTGATCTCGAGCAGCGTCGGGCCCTGCGGCACACGAATGGTGGGCCCGCCGACGTACTTGATCTCGAGTTTCGGGCCGGCCAGGCGCGCAAAGTGCTGCCAGGCGATAATGCCTGCCACCACCAGCAGGATCGCGGCGAACTCGATTCTGACCAGCAGCCGGTACTGGGCCAGCGCCTCGCTGTCGGCAGCGCTCGGCCACGCGGTCAATTCCTTGACCTTGGCAAACATCTCCTTGTTCTCGATGAGCTGCGCCACGGCCCGGCCCGAGACCATAAAGCCGCCGAGAGCGGCGAGGGGCACGGCAATAGCAAGGAACAGCAGGATCGGCTGGATGGCGCGATAAGGCGTGTAGAGCCGCAGCCAAAAGTGGATGCCGATGCAGCCGTGAATCCACACCAGCAGCAAGAGCGTGCTCTGCAATACGGCGCTCTCAGGCCACAGCCGCGCTAGCTCGTAGAGGTAGTTGTCATTGACCCCGAAATAGACGTGAGCGATGCGCGTGTTGACGATGTGCGGGAACAGGAGAAATGGGATAGAGAGCCCGAGAACGAGCTGGGTGAGCTCCCAGGGCGGCAGTCTCAGCGTGGCGCGGTTGGCGAGCTTGTAGAGCGCCAAGCTGACGTGAATGACGAGCGCGCCGAGCAGGATGATGGTGCCAGGCCAAGAGCGGGTGACGACCCACCGCCACTGCTGCACCTCGTGCATGGTTTCGATGTGGACGAGGCCGAGTGCGTGGTTGAGAAAGTGCGTGAGGGCGAACGAGAAGAGGATGAGACCCGATCCGAGCCTCAGCTTCTGTAGCGTATCGCCACGCAGCAGAACTTGATGATGAGGTTCCACGGGTTCCGAGCCCCGCCGTTTCGGTGATGCGGAAGCACTCTACGCCCGGTGGCGGCGGAATTGAATGGGCCATCCGGCACCACGACCCACTCCGGGATAGAGGCTCGGCAGGAGCTGGCCGCGGCCCAAGGGCTCTGTTTCCAGAGGAACAGCGCGGCGCATGCCGTCGCGAGATGGTGAACCTGGGTCGAAAGGCTCGATTCGCATCGTGTTCGTCGTTCCCCTTCGAGGCACGGAGGCCGATATGGCTGTCCAGTTCAAGACGCTCGTGACGACGCCGGCAGGTGGCCACGCGAGTTCAGAACCGCGGCGCTCGTCTCTCAGGCAGATGCTTGCGGAAATGCGCGAGACTCTTCGTGCCCTGGACCGCGCGGGGGCTGCCGCGCATCGCTACGAAGAACTCAGTCAACTCTCTGACGAGGAGCTGGCGAGGTTCGGCATGAAGCGCTCCGATCTTGCCCGCAAGGTGTTCGACGAGATGGGCAGCCCAGCACGTGCACCAGCGGTCGGCAGTGGGGCTCCGTTCATCCCGTGAGCCGTTCGATGTCGGCACCGCAGCCCGACAGCTTCTTCTCCAGGCGCTCAAAGCCCCGATCCAAATGGTAGACGCGGTTGATCACCGTCTCGCCTTCGGCCATGAGCCCGGCGATGACTAGTGACACTGAGGCGCGCAGGTCGGTGGCCATTACCGGCGCCCCCTTGAGGCGTTCGACGCCGCGGACGGTGGCAGTATCACCATGGAGCTGGATGTCGGCTCCCAGGCGCACGAGTTCCTGCACATGCATGAAGCGGTTTTCAAAGATCGTCTCCCGGATGACGCTGGTACCATCGGCGCGCGTCATTAGCGCCATGAGCTGCGCCTGCAGGTCGGTCGGAAAACCAGGAAACGGCTGCGTCTCGATGGTAATCGGCTCGAGTGTGCCGCCGTTGCGGCGCACCCGTACGCCGGTCTCGGTGTCGATGATCTCAACGCCGCTTTCGGCGATGGCGGCGAGCGCGGTCTCGAGCAGTGGACGCTGCGCGCCCTCCAACACTACATCCCCGCCCGTCGCTGCCACCGCCATGGCATAGGTGCCGGTCTCAATGCGGTCGGGGAGCACGGTGTGAGTGGCTCCCTCCAGGCGACTGCGGCCCTGGATGCGCAGCGTCGAAGTACCGATGCCCTCGATCGTTGCCCCCATCTTGGAAAGGCACTGGGCGAGGTCGCCGACCTCGGGCTCGCGCGCCGCGTTTTCGATCACCGTTTCGCCGCGAGCGAGTGAGGCGGCCATCAGCGCTGTGTGGGTGGCGCCAACCGACACCTTGGGGAAGATCACGCGTGCTCCTTTAAGCCCTTGCGGGGCGCGGGCGACGACGTAGCCGCCGTCGATGTCGATGTCGGCGCCGAGGGTCTTCAGCGCCATCAGGTGGAGATCGACGGGGCGGGTGCCGATGGCGCAACCGCCAGGCATCGAGACACGCGCCTCGCCGCAGCGGGCGACGAGGGGCCCGAGCACCCAAAAGCTCGCCCGCATACGCGAAACCATGTCGTAGGGGGCGGTGGTATCGACGATGTCACGAGCAGTAAGATGATAGGTCTCGCCCAAGTGGGGATTGGCGCCGGCCCGCTTGCCGTCAACGGAGTGGTCGACCCCGTGGTTACGCAGAATGCGGGCGAGCAGAGTGACGTCGGCCAGATTGGGGACGTTTTTGAGCGTAAGCCTGTCCTGTGTGAGCAGGCTTGCGATCATCAAGGGCAGTGCGGCGTTCTTGGCACCGGAAATCGGGATGGTTCCCTTAAGCGGCGCCCCTCCGCGGATCCTTATCCGATCCATACCAAGACCCCCGTGCTCCGCTCGGCCGACAGAACAGTCGCTCGAAAGCGGGTGCGCCGATTCGCCCCGCGACAGCGTTTAAAGCGCGGGCAGGGGCAAAGCGCAATCTCGGCCAAGCCCGTCCAGCGCATCACCCTCGCGATCGCTTATCGCGATCCGGCCCGCGGCCGCCTGCAGCGGATGTGGCGAGGACGCGAGCGCGGGCCTGTGCCTTGCGCTTGCGCAGGTTCGCACGCAGCGCAGCGGCAAGCCGCTCGCGCCGAATATCCGCCTTTCCGTGTGGCTTGGTCTTTTCGTCTCCACCCATCTGGCGCACGGCCTTCTTGTTGCGGGGTTCCTCACCTGCGTACAAGGACGGTACCTGTGTACAAGGACGGCCTGTCGGCCGTTGCAGCGGCACGCGCGGCGCGACCGCTTGCCGATCCGCCGGTCATGTGGCAGGGTCCCGTCGCGTTCGTCGGGCGCTTGGCGCACCGGTCGTTCCCATGCGGACGTATGCTGCCGTAGCTCAGTGGTAGAGCACTCCCTTGGTAAGGGAGAGGTCGTAGGTTCAATCCCCACCGGCAGCACCAGTGTTCCATCAACGGCGCGCCCTTCGCGCCCTATTCGGCCGCCTCTTTCATGTGCGGACCGGCGGAGCGCACTTCCGCGTCGACGTGATCCTCGTAGGCGACGAAGTTCTTGTTGAACATGCCGACGAGCTTGCGCGCCGTGGCATCATAAGCGGCCGGATCCGCCCACGTGTCCCTGGGGCTCAGGAGCCGCGCATCGATGCCCGGGAGCGTGGTCGGCACCTGGAAGCCAAATACCGGATCGATGCGCATGGGCTGGCTCTTGAGCGCGCCCGACAGTGCCGCATCGAGCAGTGCGCGAGTCACTTTGATCGGCATGCGGTGGCCGATGCCGTAAATGCCACCAGTCCAACCGGTGTTGACCAGCCAGCAATCGACCTTGTGGCGGGCGATGAGCTCGCGCAGCATGTTGCCGTAGATGCTCGGATGGCGCGGCAGGAAGGGGTGGCCAAAGCAGGTAGAGAAGGTGGCTTCAGGCTCACTGCCCAACCCCTTCTCAGTGCCGGCGACCTTGGCCGTGTACCCCGACAGGAAGTGGTACATGGCTTGGCTCGGCGTCAGCTTGGCAATGGGGGGAAGAACGCCGAAGGCGTCGGCAGCAAGCATGAAGATGTTCTTCGGGTGCCCTGCCATGCCGCTGTTGCTGGCATTGGGGATGAACTCGATGGGGTAGGCTGAGCGGGTATTTTCGGTCAGGCTTTGATCCTCGTAGTCGGGATCGGCGGTGCCCGGCTTCAGCACCACATTCTCGAGAATTGCGCCGAAGCGATTGGTGGCGGCCCAGATCTCGGGCTCGTTCGTGGCCGACAGGTTCACGCACTTGGCGTAGCAGCCGCCCTCGAAATTGAATATGCCGCTATCCGACCAGCCGTGCTCGTCATCCCCGATCAGAATTCGTTTGGGGTCGGCCGACAGCGTCGTTTTGCCGGTGCCGGAGAGGCCGAAGAACAGCGCGGAGTCGCCCGCCGTACCGACATTGGCCGAGCAGTGCATCGGCATCACACCCCGCTCGGGCATCACATAGTTCATGAACGTGAACACGGACTTCTTGGCCTCGCCCGCATAGCAAGTGCCGCCGATCAGCACCAAATTGTTGGTGAAATCGCAGGCGATCACCGTCTCGGAGCGCACGCCGTGGCGCCTTGGATCGGCTTTGAACAGCGGCAGGTACACTACCGTATACTCAGGTCTGAAGTCCTTGATCTCGTCCGTGGTCGGCCGGCGGAGGAGGTGGCGAATGAACGCCGCATGCCAAGCGTACTCGCAATAGATACGGCAGTTGATTCGGTAACGAGGATCGGCACCGACGTGCAGGTCCTGGACGAACAATTCCCGGGAGCTCGCGTACGCAGAAAAATCCTCGCGCAACCGGGCAAAGTCGGACGGAGCAATGGCATGATTGTTCTGCCACCAAACCTCGGACTCGGTCTTGCTGTCGCGCACGGTGAACTTGTCGGCCACGGATCGCCCGGTATGCACGCCGGTCTCAGCCACGAAGGCGCCGGTCGAGGCGAGCCGGCCCTCCCTTCGGCGGACGGCGCATTCGATCAGCTCGACGGCGGAGGTGTTGTGTTGAACTTTGGCGGCGGCACTCAGCGGAAACGTCTCGGTCGGCATCAGCTTTCCAGTCAAAGATCGATCACCCCGCCCCTGCTGCATGCAGCGGGGCTCCAACCGGCGCTCGCACCAGTCTCACTGGACGAAGCCACCGCGCTTCGGCTCACCCTTCCGGGCAGCCGGACGCTCATCTCAATAACGTGAGGCGCGCAATAATCAATCCGGGCACAGTGTCACCGTCAAGTGCAACCCGGAGGAGGCGCCTTTTCGCGCTGCACAAGGGCGTGTTGTCAGGCATGAGCCCCGGCGAGGCGCAGGATCGCGAGCTCTGCCTGCTCAGGGGTGTGCTGGCGGACGGCGAAAGTAACCCTGATTGTTTCATCGTCGAGCGCGAGGTCTAATCCTTCCGGATCGACGGCAAGGAGTCGCCAAGTACCGGGTCGAGCGCCTGCGCCAACCGCAATTGCGGCCAGGGCCTCCGGGTGAGCAGCGTTGAGGCGGGAAACAAGCTCGACTTCGCCGGCAAGTAGTGCCTGCGCATCCTCGGTCGGAACCAGCAGGTCGGCCGCGTCGAGCGCGACGA
>DATLZB010000211.1:0-14506 GCA_035574175.1 Hyphomicrobiaceae bacterium | reverse complement strand
GCGCGCGTCGCCGCTGTGGACGGTGGCGGTGGCGGCCATCTTAGCGGTGGTGCTGTTACCGGTGTTCACCGTGCTCGTGCTGTCGTTGTTCGCCGCCGAGAACACGTGGCCTCATCTCGTTGCGAACGTGCTGCCGCGGTCGCTGTTCGACACGCTCATGCTGATGGTCGGCGTCGGGATCGTGACAGCGGCGGTCGGCACGACGGCGGCGTGGACCGTCACCATGTACCGTTTTCCGGGCCGCGCGCTGGTGGACCGCCTGCTGGTCATTCCGCTGGCGGTGCCGACCTACATCGTGGCGCTCTGCTACGTAGAGCTGTTCGATTACGCGGGGCCGGTGCAGAGCACGTTGAGGGCCATGTTCGGCTGGCAGGCGCCGGCCGACTACTGGTTCTTCGACATCCGCTCGCTTGGCGGCGCCGTGTTCATGCTGTCGATGGTGCTCTATCCCTACGTCTATCTGTCGGCGCGCGCGAGCTTCGTGCAGCAGTCGGTTTGCGTGCTCGAGGTCGCGCGCACGCTCGGGCGCACGCCGATCGGTACGTTCCGCGCCGTGGCACTGCCGCTGGCGCGGCCGGCGATCGCGGCCGGGGCGGCGCTGGCGCTGATGGAATGCCTCAACGACCTCGGCGCGGTGCAATACCTCGGCGTGCAGACGCTCTCGGTCAGCATCTACACCACGTGGCTGTTGCGCTCCAACCTGGGCGGCGCGGCGCAGATCGCGGCCGTGATGCTGCTGTTCGTGGCGCTGTTGTTCGCGCTCGAGCGGATGGCGCGAGGCGGCGCTCGGTATCACCACACGACGGGGCGCTATCGCGCCATCCCATTCTCCGACGTCGAGGGCTGGCGCGGCTGGATGATGGCGTTGTGCTGCGCGCTGCCGTTCCTGGCAGGGTTCGTGCTGCCATGTGTGGTGCTGGTCCACCATGCGTTCGGTGCGGCCGCAACGGCGCTCTCCGGCCGCTTCCTGCAAACGGCTGCCAACAGCGTCTTGCTCGCCGCCATTGCCGCCCTCGTAACGATCGCGCTCGCGCTGGTGCTCGCCTATGCGCGCCGCGTCGCAGCCAACGGCTTCACGCGCCCGGCGGTGGCACTCGCGGGTCTCGGCTACGCGCTGCCCGGAACGGTGCTGGCGCTCGGACTGCTGATACCGCTCGCGGCTCTGGACAATCAGGTGGATGCCGTGGTGCGGGCGCTTTTCGGCTTCGGTACGGGACTGCTGCTCTCGGGATCACTGGCGGCGCTGGTGATCGCCTACTCGATACGGTTCGCGGCGGTCGCGCTCGGCTCGGTCGAGGCCGGCCTCAACCGCATTTCTCCCAACCTGGATGCGGCGGCGCGCACGCTCGGCACGACCGCGCTCGCCACGTTGTGGCGCGTCCACCTGCCGCTGCTCGTGCCCGCCCTCGGCGCGGCCGGCCTGCTCGTGTTCGTCGACGGCATGAAGGAGCTGCCCGCCACGCTGCTGCTCAGGCCCTTCAACTTCGACACGCTCGCCACCGAGGTCTATGCCTTCGCGGCGCTGGAGAGGGTGCAGGAGGCGGCGTTCGGCGCGCTCGCCATTGTCGCCGTCGGGCTCGTGCCGGTGCTGCTGCTGCACGAGGCGATCGCGCGAGGACGCAGCGGAGGCGAGGGCGGCTGAGGCCGCCGCTTTATGCCTCGTCATTTGCGATTGCGATCGGTGCGGCCGACCCACACGGCCTTATAGACGCCGCGCTCGCCGCTGGTGGCGCGCCCGGCCCCGCGCCCCGCCCCCGACTCGCGTCCGCCGCCATAGCCGCTTCCGCCAGCGGCGGCACCCCTCTCAAGGCCGCCGCGCCGGCCAAGGCCAGCCGCTGCCTCGCCGCGACCGTGTGCAGCCTTGGCGTAAATCTGCGCGTGCCAGACGACGTCGCCCGCTGCGTTGATCTCGACGATTTCCTCCCCGCCCGTCAGCAGGTAGTTGCCGTTGTGCAGGAGCTCGACGGTGCGAATGGGGTCGATGCCGAGCGCATTGGCGAAGATGACACGCCGGTTGCCCGGACCGGCAATGGCGATCACCGAACCGGGTCGCGGTGCGTGGGGCGAGGCGATCAGGGTTCCGTCGGCGAGCAGGGTCGGCTCGTGAACCCGCGGGATCGGTCCCCATAGGCGCTTCACCTCACCGGAGGGCGCCACGCGGAACACACGATTAAAATTGCGGACGCTGATGAGGGTGTCGCCGTCCGGCAAGCGAACCGCGCCGTTGGTGTGGCCATAGGACGGTCGAGGCTCCCCCGGCACCGGTACCCGCCAGGCTTCCTCCACCCTGCCCTTAATCTGCCAGGACCACACGAGCTTGTGCGCAGGGTCAATTTCGTAGACCTGGGCGTCGCCGGGCGCATCCCACCCGTGCACGTAAAGAACGTTGCCGTTCGCAAGCAGGTCGGCATCGTGGCTGACCTTCGCGGTCAAATGCTGCCAGATCACCTTGCCCGCCCGGTTCACACGGAAGATGCCCCGGAACGGGATGACGAGGAGAAAACTGTCGTCGGCTGCGATCCACTCGAGATCGGCGCCGGAGCGCAAGTCGCCGCCGGCGATCAGCGCGGCGGTAATGGGCCAGCTCCACACCACCTTGCCGGCGCGATCAATCTCGACGATGCGTTTGCCCAAAGTGTCGACAAAGGCGACGTTGCCCGGCGCGATCCTGCTCTCGGCGGCAGCGACGATTCGATACGACGTCTGCGCCAGCGCCGCGGTTATGGCGGTCGGCGCGGCGAGCAACAGCAGCATGCAAAGGAAGGCGGCCCGCCGCGCCGGGATCAGCGCGAGGGGCTGGCGCAGGCGTGGGCGGCAAAACCGTTTCATGTGGCGAGTTCCGGCAGTCCGCGGAACAGCTCGAGCGCCTCCGGATTGGCAAGCGCCTCCTTGTTCTTGACCTCCCTGCCGTGAACGACGTCGCGCACGGCAAGCTCGGTGATCTTGCCCGACTTGGTGCGTGGGATGTCGGCCACGGCGATGATCTTGGCCGGCACATGACGGGGGCTGGCGCCGGTGCGTATCTGTTGGCGGATGCGGCCCCGCAGCGCCTCGTCGAGCGCGACGCCCGGCCTTAGCACGACGAAGAGCACGATACGGACGTCGTTGTCCCACTCCTGGCCGATGACGATGCTTTCCTGAATTTCGGGAAGCTGCTCGACCTGGCGGTAGATCTCGGCCGTGCCGATGCGCACGCCGCCGGGGTTGAGGGTGGCGTCGGAGCGGCCGAGGATGACGATGCCGCCGTGCGGCGTCCATTGGGCGAAGTCGCCGTGGTGCCACACGTTCTCGAAGCGGGAGAAGTACGCGCCGCGGTACTTCTTCTGCTCGGGGTCGTTCCAGAAACCGATCGGCATGGAGGGGAAGGGGCGCGTGCACACCAGCTCGCCCTTGCCGGAGCGGCAGGGTTTGCCCTGCTCGTCGAAGACGTCCACGGCAGTGCCGAGAGCAGGGGCCTGGATCTCGCCGCGCCAGACCGGAGCCATGGGGTTGCCGAGCACGAAACAGCCGCAGATGTCGGTACCGCCCGAAATCGAGGCGAGATGCAGGTCCCCCTTTATGCTGCGATAGACGTAGTCGAAGCTTTCGGGGGCGAGCGGCGAGCCGGTCGAGAGCAGCGCGCGCAGGGAGGAAAGATCATGGGAGCGCGCGGGCGCGAAGCCGGCCTTGTTCAGCGCGTCGATGTACTTGGCCGAGGTGCCGAAGTGGGTGCAGCGCTCGGCCTGTGCGTAATCCCATAAAATATGCCCGGAGGGATGAAACGGCGAGCCGTCGTAGAGCAGCAGGGTGGCGCCGGAAGCGAGACCAGAGACGAGCCAGTTCCACATCATCCAGCCGAGTGTGGTGAAATAGAAGAGACGGTCGCCGGGCTTCAGGTCGCTGTGCAGGCGCTGCTCAGAGAGGTGCTTGAGCAGGATGCCGCCGGCCGAATGCACGATGCATTTGGGTATGCCGGTGGTGCCGGACGAGAACAGGATGTAGAGAGGATGGGCGAAGGGCAGCGGCACGAAACGGGGCTTCGTCTCGTCCCGCAAGAGTACAGCTTGCAGCCAGGTGTCGACGCGCCGGCCGCCCGACGCAGGGCGCGCGAGCACGGCGGCAGCCTCCTCCGCGCGGCCCAGGTAGGGCACGACGATCACCCTGTTGATGGAGGGAAGCTGCGATAGCACGGCCGCAACCTTCTCGGTGATGTCGAACGATTTGCCGGCGTAATAGTAGCCATCACAGACGATCAGAACCTTGGGCTCGATCTGGCCGAAGCGGTCGAGGATGCCCTGGACGCCGAAGTCGGGCGAGCACGAGGAGAAGACGGCCCCGATGGAGGCGGCAGCAAGCAGCGCGACGACGCTCTCGGGCATGTTGGGCATGATCGCAGCAACACGATCGCCGGCAGCAACGCCCGCCTCGCCCAGCATGGCCTGGCAGCGCGCGACCTCGATGGTCAGCTCCGGCCAGGACATGCGCCGGCGTATGCGCTCCTCGCCCCAGAACACCAGCGCTGCACCGGTGGCGGGATTGGCGAGCAGGTTCTCGGCAAAGTTGAGCGAGGCGTTCGGAAAGAAGCGAGCGCCCGGCATGGCGCGGCCATTGACGAGGTAGGGGGCAGCGCCCTTCTCACCTTTGACAGCGCAAAAATCCCACAGGAAGGACCAGAAACGATCCGGCTCCTCGATCGAGAAGCGGTGCAGTTCCTGATAGGTGGCAAGTGGTCGCCCGAGCAGGTTCTCGACGGCGGCGGTGAACCGTGCAAGAGCTGTGCCGGATCTCTGCGCATCGGCGGGCTGCCAAAGGGGGTTTTCCATGGGTCGGAACGCTGTCGGTTTCCCCGCTCGCCTTTGTGCCGCCAAAGGTCTATGAGTGATTCGCGGAGGGAGCCGATTCGGCCCTGCCCCGCCACAGGCAAGCGGCATTATTCTAGCTGTCACACGGCGCCGCTAAGAAGCGCCCGCGACGTCGATTAGCAGAGGATGGGGATGGCCGGCTCGTCAAGGGGGTAGCCGGTCTGTTGGGGCGGTGGCGGCGTCGAGTTGGAGAAGCCGACCAATGCAGGGGCGCAGGCGAAGGCTGTCAACGGTCACACTGGCGATGGCCGCGTGGCTCAGCGTGGGGCTTGCCGCGCCGCTGCTGTTCACCTTCTACTCTTCCGATCTCGGCCTGCGCGGCGTCGTCGCCGCGTCGCGCGACAGCTTCACCATCGACCGCCCGATCGAACTTGGGCTGACGCCGCAAGTCACGATCGAGCGCGGTACCATCGTGCTGGTCAATACCGCGCGCAAGGAAAGCAGCGGCGAGCCCATCGAGACGATGCTGGCACGGGGCGAGGCGGGGCTCGTGCTCGACGGCGCCACGATCCTGGTCAGCGCTACCCGCTGGACGGTGCCGAAGCTCGAGGGACCGGAGGCGCCGCTGGTGGAAGCGGTGCGCAACCAGAACTGGGAATCGCTGAGCATCCGGCGCGGCACCTTCATCCTCGCAACGCCCAGCGGGCAGGTGGAATCACTCAACGACGTGCAGGCCGAGGTCGCGCTCAAACGCAAGGGCACCGTCACCGTCAAGGGATCGGCGTTGTTGCGCGGGCAGCGGGTCTCGTTCCAGGTCACGGCCGGCACGCAGGTCGAGCGCAAGGGCGCGCCCAGCGTACCGCTCAAGCTGCATCTGAGGTCGTCCCTGCTCGAGGCTTCCTTCGACGGCCGGCTCGGGCTCGGCGACAACCTGCAGCTCAGCGGTCAGGGCGAGGTATTGATCGAGCGGGTGCGGCAGGTCGGGCGGTGGTTCGGGGCGGCATGGCCCTCGGGCGGTCCGGGGCTCAGCAAGTTCGCGGCCAAGGGGCAGTTCGAATGGACAGGGCACTCGCTCGACTTCGACCGCGGGACGTTCCGTATGGACGGAAACGAGGCGACCGGCGTGCTCGGTCTTAAGGTGCGTGGGCCATACCCCGAAATCACGGGAACGCTGGCGCTGCGCTCGCTCAACCTTTCGCCCTACCTGCCGGCGGCGGTAAACAGAAGCGGCGAGCCGCCGGTGAGCTTCTCCCAGTTCATGGCCGGTTTGCTCGATTTGTCGGTGGAGCCGATCCTCGGCGTCGATATGCGCGTGTCGGCCGAGCGCGTGACACTCGGAGAGGTGGAACTCGGCAGGTCGGCGGCGACGATCACGTTCAGAGAGGGCCGGCTGATCGCCGACCTTGCCCAGCTCGAGCTCGCCGGCGGCAGCGGCAGCGGTCAGATCCGGGCCGACTTCACGGGCTACTATCCAAAGGCCGCGCTGCGGCTCAAACTCGACGAGGTCGATCTCGGCCGCATTGTAAGTGCGGCAAAAGGGCGGGCTCTGGTGCAGGGCTCGGGCAACGTGGTGGCGGATCTCGCCGCCAGCGGGGCGATCAGCTACGACCTCGTGCGTACGCTCAGCGGCAGGATCAATATCAAGGCGCAAAACGGCAAGCTCGGGCTCGACCTTAAGGGTGCGGCGATCGCCGCGCAGTCCGGCGAAAGCAAGGCATGGGAGGCTGCTTTGAGCGGCAGTACCCCCTACGACCAGCTCGATCTGCGGCTGGTGGTGCGCGAGGGCGTGGTGATGTCGGAGACGGCCGAGCTCATGGCAGGCGATGCGGTGTGGAGCGCCACCGGCCTCATCAGCCTCCCGGCCGGGCGGATGGACGTGCGGCTTGCGCGCGGCAGCAAGGTGGGGTCGGCACGGTCCTCCGGCGAGGCGGCAAGCGCCAACCCGATCGAGGTGCGCGGCCCGTGGTCGCGGCCAGAGTTTAGAACGGTGCCCGAGACGAGCGACGCGGTGGGGACGGGCGAGTGGTTTCCCGTGCCGACCATGCTGCCATCGGCACAGGCTCCCGATCGCGGCTGAACGCTCAGGCCCGGCCAGTGTCGAGGAGGGCGTCCACCAGCGCCGGCGCGTCGAGCCGGCTCGTCAACTCGTCGTGGACGTTGCACAGCACGATCTTGAGATAGTTCCGCATGGTGGGGAAGTCGCGCCCGCGCAGCCTCTCGTGAATCGGCATCAGGTCGAAGTAGGCCTTCGCCAGGGGCTCCGGGATGTCGATCACGCGCTTCACAGGGTGGAGGCCGATCAGCCCAAGGCGGCGGGCGAGCTCGGCGCGAGCCGCGGCCCACTCGCCTTCGGCCAGTACCGGCGGCTCGGGGTAGCGGTCGAAGACGGAAAGCACAAGCTCGCTCAGCGCGGCGAGCTCATCACCCCGTTCCGACCTGTAGTGGGGGCGAAGCACGCCTTCCACGACCTCGCCGACCATGGCCAGGCCCAAGGGGTAGGCACGCCAGCGCGACACCTCCACCGCCTGCAGGAACGCCCGTTCGTTGAACATGACCTTGGCGAAGTGGCCGGCGCGGGCGCGCGAGTACTCGAAAATGCCCTTCTGAACCAGAAAGGCGGCGTGCCGGTCAACGAAGGCGGCAAGCTGCTGCGGAGCGCAAATCTTCGGTGTACGGCGGAAAAGATCGCGCAGGCCCATGGGCGTTTACCTCGTCTCCCCGTGCCGTCGCCTGCCCCGCTGCGACGGGATTAGCCGAAAGTCTTATTCGCGGTCGACGGCCGGCATGGGATTAGTTTCAGTGGCCGAGATGACATCCAATCACAGGCGGGGTCAACGGCTCCAGGCGTGCAGCGGTTGGATTTGGGGAGGTTTCAGCTCATGCAGAAATCCAACGACGAAGTCCATTGGCGAAGAACAACCAACCTGATGCTCACGCATCTCGCGGTCTGGGCGTTCTTCGGCTACATCGTGCACATGTTCGTGAAGCCGCTCAATCAGATCATCATTCCAGTGCTCAACTTCCCGCTCGGCTTCTACATGGCCGCGCAGGGGTCGCTGATCGCGTTCGTGGCCATCCTGTTCGTGTTCGCCTACCAGCAGGACAAGATCGATCGCGAGCACGGCGTCGCGGAAGACGACTGAGGGGGGAAGGTTCATGGCTACGCAGACCGCTGCGGCGAGTTCGGATTTCATCCGGAACCTCGGCCGACTGTACGGCACTTACACGGGTGGTTTCATCGCCTTTGTCGTGCTGCTTGCGCTGCTCGAGCAGGCCGGTGTGCCGAACCGCGTGCTCGGCTACCTGTTCGTGTTTTTCACCCTGCTCGTCTACGCCGTCATCGGCGTGATGACGCGCACGGCGCAGATTTCCGAGTATTACGTCGCCGGGCGGAGGGTGCCCGCCTTCTACAACGGTATGGCCACGGCCGCCGACTGGATGTCGGCGGCCTCCTTCGTCGGTATGGCCGGCACGTTGTTCCTGCTCGGCTACGACGGGCTTGCCTGGGTGCTGGGATGGACCGGCGGCTACGTGCTGGTTTCGCTGCTGGTCGGACCCTACCTGCGCAAATTCGGAGCCTATACGGTGCCCGACTTCATGGCCTTCCGGTTCGGAGGGACGTTCGCGCGCTTCCTCGCCGTGGTGGTGTTGGTGTGCTGCTCGTTCACCTACGTGACGGCGCAGGTCTACGGTACCGGCATCATCGCCTCGCGGTTCCTCGGCATGCAGTTCGAGGTGGCGGTGTTCGTCGGCCTGTCGGGCATCCTGCTGTGCTCGATGCTGGGCGGTATGCGGGCGGTGACCTGGACGCAGATCGCGCAGTACATCGTTCTCATCATCGCCTACCTGACGCCGATCATCATACTGTCCACCAGGAAGTACGGCATCCCGATACCGGAGCTTACCTACGGTCAAGCGCTGCAGGAGATCACGGCGCGCGAAGGCCAGATGCTGCAACAGAACCTGGCGGTGCTGTGCACAGCGACGAACTGCCCGCCCGGCTCGCTCAAACATCATATCGAGCCGTTCTTCAACTACAGCCCGCTCAACTTCTTCGGCATCATCCTGTGCATGATGGTGGGCACGGCGTCGCTGCCGCACATCCTGATGCGCTACTTCACCACGCCCAGCGTGCGTGAGGCGCGGGTATCGGTGGCGTGGTCGCTGTTCTTCATCTTCCTCCTCTACTTCTCGGCGCCGGCCTATGCGGCGTTCTCGAAGCTCGAGGTGTACACCAACATCATCGGCCGTAACCTCGCCGACATCCGGCCCTGGATGTTCACGTGGGGCGAGATCGGTCTCATCCAGGTGTGCGGGAAGAACGCGGCGAGCGTCGATGCGGTGATCGCGGCGTGCAAGGCGATCGCCGGGCATCCGGGCGTCGTGCGGCTGCAGGATTTCGTCATCAACACGGACGTGATCGTGCTGTCCACGCCGGAGATCGCGGGCCTGCCCTATGTGATCTCAGGCTTGGTCGCAGCCGGCGGCTTGGCGGCGGCGCTGTCCACCGCGGACGGCCTGTTGCTCGCCATCGCCAACGCGCTCTCCCACGACATCTACTACAACATGATCACGCCGCTCAGGCCGGCCGCGCGCTACACCGTCATCGGCACGATCGTCGGGGTCGCGGTCCTGGCCATTGGCGTGTTCGCCACCGGCGCAAGCCCGGTCTACGGTTTGCCGTGGAACTGGCTGCTGCTCGGCGGCATGGCGGTGATCCTGCTCGGGGTCGCCCCATTCTGGGCAGGCGCCACGAGCGTGGCCAAGCGGCTCATCGTGGCGCGCGTGCTCTTGCTGTTCGTGGCGGTGGCCGCGGCGGCGACAGCTTCCACCCGGCCGTCCGACATCCTGGCGATGGTGGGGTGGGCGTTCTCGCTCGCCATGGCCGGCAACTTCCCGGCGCTCGTCATGGGCATCTGGTGGAAGCGCGCCACAACGGCCGGGGCGATCGCCGGCATCATCGCCGGGTTCGGGCTGTGCATCGCCTATCTCGTGATCACGCGCTACTTCCCGGCCTTCGGCGTGGAGTATCTCGGCATGACGTCGCTCTACAACCCGGCGACGGGCAGGCCGCTGATCCCCGACCTCGCCAAGGCAATGGCAGCGCCCAATGCCTGGGAGATGTGGCCGCCGCTGGCGCATCCGCTTGCCAACAAGGTCGGCTGGTTCGACCTCAACAACATCAACTGCGGGCTGTTGGGCGCGCCGCTCGGGTTCCTGGTGATCATCGTGGTCAGCCTGTTCACCAAGGCCCCGTCGGCCGAGATGCAGGCGCTCGTCGACGAGATCCGCAAGCCGCGCGGGCGCACGGTGCTCGAGGAGAAGACCACCTGATCTTGTTCAGGGGCGAAAATCGGCGGGGTCCTTCGGGACCCCGCCTTTTTTTGTGGGGCCGGCACGTCGCGCCGCTCAACGCCTGGTTCGACAGGCTTACTGCTCCCAGGCTTGCCGCTCAGCCAGGACACGTAGAGCCGCCCAGTGCGGACCCGCATACCGGTTGGTGTGGCAGGGAACGTGAGGGTCAATGCTTCACGCCCATATACCGAGCGACCGCTCACCGGTTTGCGTTGACGAGGTGCGCGACGTCAGGAGGCGGGTCCGAGCGCCAGTGGAGCGAAGGCAACCCGCCAACCGCGCGTTGGATTGTCAGTTCCCGGTCGCGCTGCTCGCCGGGCGACCGGTGTCATTCCGGTCACCGTTGTGGCTGAAGTCCGTTAGTCCTGAGCCGCTCTCGCGGTGAACCTAGGCCGCGTCGGCTGGAGCCGGGCTAGGCAGGTGATTGGGAAACAGCATGGCAACTTCCTTGGCCGGACACGGAGGCCAGATGAAATAGCCCTGCATTTCGGTGCAGCTCTCCTTGCGCACCCGCTCGAGCTGCTCCTTGGTCTCGACGCCTTCGGCCGTCGTCGCGATGCCGAGGCTGTCGCCGAGCCGGGCCACTGCCCGCACGATGGAAACGGCATCGACGTTCGCCTCTGACAGGTCGCTGACGAACTGCCGATCGATCTTGACCTTGTCGAAGGGGAAGCGGCGCAGGTTGGAGAGCGACGAGTAGCCGGTGCCGAAATCGTCAAGCGCGATCCTCACTCCGAGCTCGTGCAGTCGGTTCAGAATGGCGAACACCGTATCGCCGTCCTGCAGCAGGACGCGCTCAGCGATCTCGAGCTCAAGCCGCTGCGGCTGAAGGCCGGCGCCGGTCAGGGCGCTCACCACGGTCTGCACCAGGTTGCGGTACTTGAACTGGGCCGGCGAGATGTTGACCGCGACCTTGAGATGTTCGGGCCAGCTCGCCGCGTCCGTGCATGCCTGGCGCAGCACCCACTCGCCGATGGTGGTGATGAGACCGGTCTCCTCGGCGAGCGGTATCAGATCACGGCCTGTCACCCTGCCGTGCGTGGGATGGTTCCACCGTAGCAGCGCTTCGAACCCGCAAATCCGGTCGTCCTTCAAGTTGACGAGCGGCAGGTAGTGAAGCTCAAGCTCGCCATTGGCGACGGCACGCCGCAAGTCGCGTTCGAGATCGCGTCGGATCTGCATGCGCCGATTCATTTCGGGCTCGAAGTACCGGTAGGTATCGCCGCCGTCGTTCTTGGCCCGGTAGAGCGCGAGATCGGCGTTCTTGAGGAGCTGGTCCGGATCCGTACCGTCCGCGGGCGCCAGCGCGATGCCGATGCTGGTTCCGATGCTTACCATCTGGCCGTTGAGATCAAAGGGCGTGCACAGCGCCGTGACAATGCGCTCGGCAAGTGCGGCCGCGTTGCTGGCGCCGTCCTCGACGCTCTCCAGGACCGCGAATTCGTCCCCACCGAGGCGGGCCACCGTATCGGACTCCCGCACGCACCGCCTGAGGCGATCGGCGACGGCCTTAAGCAGGGCGTCTCCGCTCGCATGCCCGAGCGTGTCGTTGACCTCCTTGAAGCGGTCGAGGTCGAGTAGCATCACGGCGAACGGCCGGTCCCCCCGCCGCGTGCCCGCCAGCGCCCGTTCGAGCCGCTCTCGGAACAGGACTCGGTTGGGAAGATCGGTGAGCCCGTCGTAGTGGGCCATATGCTCGATCCGCGCCTCGAACTGGCGACGCTCGGTGATATCCTCGTGGGTGGCGACCCAGCCGCCGCCCGGCATCGGCACCCTGTTGAGACAGACGACGCGGCCATCAGTCAGCTCACGGATCATGGTGGCGGCTGTCCGCGGACCCCGCCGAGCTGCGTCGTCGCTCCGCTGACGGACGAAGTAGACGCCGTTTGCCATCCGATACTCGGCGAGCTGCTGGCGCGTCGTCCCTGGCCTCCTCATCTCGGGCGGCAGGCGGTACATTTCCGCGTAACGGTCGTTGCACAGGATTAGGCGCTCCTCGCCGTCGAACATGGCGAGGCCCTGGGACATGTTGTGCAGCGCCGTATCGAGCAGCATGTTGCGCCTGGCGAGCTCGTCCCTGCTTGCGGCGAGCTCCTCGGCGGTCTTTCGCAGTTTCCTTTGGTATCGGGCGCCGGTGGCGCTGCCGAACAGCACGATCAAGCTCAATGCCGCCGCAAACAGGCCGTAGTTGGTCCGCCTCGTGTAGTGGGCCGACATGGCCTCGTCTTCCGGTTTGGAAATTAGAACCACCAGCGGATAGTCCTCGAGCCTGCGATAGGCGATGAACCGCCCGCCGAAGCGCCCGTCCGACCGATCCAGGCTCGTACCGTAGTCGGCACCGCGCGCCAAAGCTTCGAACAGGGCCAAATCGGCACGATACTCACCGAGCATCAGCGCGGAGGTCCCGACGCTGGCGCGTACGATGCCGTCGAGGCCGAGCACGCTCATCGAGCCGGCTGTCCCGATGGCGATCGGCGGGTGCAGCGGAAAGAGCTGGTCGGGTTCGAGCGTGCCGCTGATCACGCCCGTGAAACGACCGGGCTCGGCCAAGAGCGGTCGCGTCACCTGGATCGTGGTGCGGCCGCTTTGCGGGCGGTGGATCGGCGCAGCGATGTAGAGGATATCCTTGCCGCCGGAGTTGAGGTGCACGCGGAAGTGCGGGCGATCCGCCAGGTCGAGGCCGGCGCTCGCAAGCGGTGCGTTCGATCGCACGAGCCGGCCCGACTCGTCGATAAGGCCGATCGGAAAGCCGCCCTCTCCGAGCACCTCCGGTTGCGGCAAACGCAGCTTCTGCCAGGGGACGGCTCCGCCGTTCCGCAGTCTCTCGACCTCAACGTAGTCGCGCACCACGAGCATCGCACGGTCGAGTTCCTTGATCGTGCGCACCACGTGGCCCTGCAGGACGGTGGTCAGCCCGTTCATGTCCTCGGCGACGAGAGCCTGCTGGTTGTCGTAGTCCGCCCTGATGTGCAGGAACACGCCGAGCCAAATGCCGGCAGCGACCATGCAGCCGAAGACGATGGCCGAGTTGCGGTAGATCGCTGCGGCAGAGATCGCCAAGGCGCGTTTCAGCATCTTCCCACCCGGCCCCCGCAACAGGACGTCCGAAAGTTAACGCTTTATGAGTTCGGTTTCCGCTCCAATGGCGGCGGATTGTAAGGGCGGAGAACTGAACACGCTGTTGAGGGAGGTCCTGCAATCCTGCCCAGGTTGGTAGAGTTTCGAATTGGTTGCCGCAGGTCGCGCCGCTTCGGCGCTGCCGCTCGAAGGGTGCGGCTTGGGCGCTGTCGCTTGCCGGGCTGGTGCGGACGGCGGGAGTCGAACCCGCACGGGCGTTGGCCCTCAGGATTTTAAGTCCTGTGTGTCTACCGGTTCCACCACGTCCGCGACCATTCATCTTTATGCGCGCCGCCCTCGGTCGGCGCAATCGCCTGCCCCGCTCGCACGGCGCGCCGCCTCTGCCCATGGCGGATTGCCGCCATCACCAGCATATGGAGCAGCAGAGCATTCATGAGGTGCCAGACGAAGTGGGTGCCGACAGCCCCGCCCGTGATTGCCGTCCATGGGCACACCATTCGGTCCACCGTCCGGAAGGTCAGCGAGATTGCGAAGATCAGTGCTCCCCAAAGCAGCGCCGGGGCCGCCGCGTCTCCGCGCCATCTCAGCACCACCCCGACCAACCCCAGCGCGATCAAGGCCGGCACGTAGCCGAGCGAGCCGTTGAGGCACGGGCCGCCGGAGCAACGCACCGCGTCTGCCGCTTGCAGCACCAACATGAACGCTGCCACCAGCACGCCGCCGAGCAGTCGGGGCAGACCCACGAACCGTACCAGCGCATAGCCGAGGTAGATCAGCATGAAGGCCGTGATCGGCAGCGTGTCGGCCAGGGCCGCCCACCGCGTTGCCAGCGTATGGAACAGGAAGCTGCCGACGCCGATCGCGCCCACCAATGCGACGAGGGCGCATTCGACGACGCCGCGCTGCGGCTGCCGCAACCACGCGGCAAGCGCCAGCGCCGCGGCGAAGAGAAACGCGGCGTTGCTCGCCGCGTTGAGCGGCTCGGCCCAAAAACCCGGATCGCCGGCTCGCTCGCAATAGATGAAGATCTGTTGATGCCAATCCATGCGCCGTCCCTGCCCTTCCCTGCACGTCGCGCCTGCCCCGTCTCAACGCTTTGTGTTTGGCTTGCCCACTTCCTGTCCACTAGGTTTCTGCCGCGGTCCAACGCCGGCTAGTACCGACTATCGCTGGAGGCGGAGTCGTGATTCAAGGAAGGAATGAACATCCAAGAAGCGACCCCGATCAAGCTGACGGCGGAAGAGCGGTCTGTGCTTGAGGGAATGATCCGATCTCCGAAGACTGAACATGGC
>DATLZB010000210.1:0-12970 GCA_035574175.1 Hyphomicrobiaceae bacterium | reverse complement strand
TCTTGGCGCGACTGTCCCCCGCTGAGCAGCAGCTTCCCGCCGCGACTGCAGCGGAGCGGCGCACGGCTGAGCTTGCCGACGAGTTGATGGTGCTGCGCCGCTGGCTGACCGACTTGCAGCGCGACTTCGCCGAGACACGTGCCACCGTCGTGCAGCAGGCGAACGCGGAACGTGCTTTGGCTGAAAGAGTGGCCTCGATCGAGGACCGTTTGGCGGCCCGCGAGCAAAAGGGGGAACCTGCCAGGGGTGAGCCTTCCAAGGCTGAGCCGCCGTCAGCGGATCGCGCGGGAAGCACGAGGAGCAACGTGTCGCTCGGAACCGACCAGGTGTTGAAGGCGATGGCCGGCGCCTCCGCCGAGCGGCGCGCCGAGCCGGCAGCGGCTCCGGTGCCGCCGCCGGCGGCGAAGCCTGCTCAGCGCGATTCGGTGCCCCGGGAGGCGGCCAAGACCGCGCCGATCGCAACCGGCGCGATATCGCCGCCCGCGGCTCCCATTGCGTTGGGCGCAGCCAAGGTCACCCCACCGCCACCCGCGCGAACGCTCGGCATCGAGCTGTCGGGCGGGGAGTCGCTCGAAGCGCTGCGTCTCGGCTGGGAGCAGCTCACCCGCCAGCATGCCCAGGTGCTGGCCGGGCTGAGCCCCCGTTATCGCACCGCGCTTCAGGGGGAGGAGCAGCCTCTGCGCCTGGTGGCCGGTCCGTTTGCCAGCCAGGCCGACGCCAATCGGGCCTGTGCACAACTCCGCAGCAAGCAGGTGGCCTGCCGCGTCGGCGCCTACACCGGCAACGCTCTCTAGCACCCAATCAACGGCGTTCGGGCGAGCCGCCGGGTCCCGGGGCCTCGGGCAGAGGCAGCCGGGCTTGGTCCTGCGTGGCGCGTGGGCGCTCCCGGCCCTTGAGCAAGGCACGTACGGCGCGCGAGGCCACGATCTCGCCGTCGTTGACGTAGGCCTCGTGGTTACGCTCGATCTGGCGCAGCTCGTAGCGGTAATTGACCATCAGTCCGTGCGCCTCGCGCAGGCCCCGCTCGGAGGTGTCGGCCAGCCAGTTGATGCGTTCGAGCCGCGCCCCATTGCCCAGATGGAAACGGGCTACGGGATCAACCGGACGGCCGTCGGGCGATTTGGCCAACAGGAAGTAGTGCGCTGCAAGGCCGAGCAGGGGACTTTTGAACCGCTGCTCGGCATCGCTCGTTTCGTGCCAGCCCTTTTGGCGCAGGCCGGCGAGCGCCTCACGGTCAGCCGCCCCGATCAGATCGGGCTCGGCCAGTGCTTCTTCGAGCCAGCGCGCGAAGTGAGGCGCCGGGGACAGGGTGACGAAGGTCTTGAGCGTGGGCACTTCGCGGGCGAGCTCCTCGACCACCTGCTTGATCAGGAAGTTGCCGAACGAAATTCCCTTCAGTCCCTCCTGACAATTGGAGATCGAATAGAACACCGCCGTGTTCGGCGGCGTCGCCTGCGCATCCTTCGTTTCCTCTTGCAGCACTTGAGAGATGGCCTCCGGCATCTCGCGCATCAGCGCCACTTCCACGAAGATCAGCGGCTCGTCCACGAGCGAAGGGTGAAAGAACGCGAAGCAGCGCCGGTCGTTGGGATCGAGGCGACGGCGCAGATCGTCCCAGCCCTTAATCTCATGCACCGCCTCGTAGGCGATGATCTTGTCGAGGATAACCGCGGGCGTATGCCAATCGATCCGCCGCAGCACGAGGAAGCCCCGGTTGAACCAGGAGCCGAGCAGGTGCATGAGGTCGGCGTCGATGGCCTCGAACTTGGGCTCTGATCTCGTCATGCGCAGCAGGTCATGCCGCAGGGCGACGATCTCGGCCGTCGCACCGGGTGCCAGGTTGAGGCGGCGGAAAAACTCCTGGCGCGGGCTCTCGACGGCGGCCTGCAGCCGCTGCAGCGCGCGAGGGATGGGGGTCTTCAGATAGGCCCTGGCCGCGTCGGCGACCTCGGCCGGTTCCGGTTGCATTTCCTCGCTCAGGAACTCGAAGAACTGGCGCCGCCCGTTGGAATCCAATTGGCGGTAACAGTTGAGGATTTGCCGCGCGAGGGCAACGCCGGAGGCCTCGCCCCGACCGGAGACGAGCGCCTTCGACAGTTCGACGATGTCGTCACTGGCGCTGCCGAGCGCCCACGGCAGCAGTTGCCGGCCCTGCTCGGCAACCGTGTTCAACAGTTCCTGAAGGAACGAAACGTTCACGTGGCTGTCCGCGGCTGAGGTTTGGCCCCTGATCGCGCGTCGTTTTTAGCGTGGCCCGTGACCACAGCCTAGCTGTGAACGTTCAGATGGCGCGAGTAGGCAGGTTGTCCGAATTGGGTAGCACACGGGTTGTGCGGTGTTTGTGGTCCTTAATTCTCGGGGCTCTCGTTGTGCCGGCCCGTCACGGCGCGACGAGCCCAGCAGCAAACGGCCGCGGGCCTCGTCATCCGGCGCAGCAGGACAGCTTCGTTACATCCTTCTTGAAGGACAGTGCCGCAAGCTTCAAGCCCTCGACCGTCGTAAGGTAGGGAAAGATCGTGTCGGCAAGATCGTCGATCGTGGAACCCTGGCGGATGGCGAACACCGCAGTCTGGCGTGATGAAACATAAGCATAGCGGCCACCAGAGGCAGAACACGAGACCAGAGAATTCAGGTGCTTAGGCCGTAATGCGTTGAACCGATTGAAACTCATTGCCGCACTCGGCCGCATTCAACGGCATCAGACCGCATTCGCCGGATGACGACTCCGTTACGGCGGCGGACGTATTGCGGAGTTGAAAATTGTCGTTCGCTCAATGGCGGAATGCGTGCTGCAGAAGTGAAACCTCGCTAGGCCGCGACGGTAAGAAGCGGACGCCGACGCGGAACGGAAGCCAACACACTCAGTTGCAGCCAGGACGGAAATGCGTGGCACAATTTGCGTGGTCCGTGCAATTCAATCGAGCCATTCGAAAGCGCCTGCGTTAGGGGGATGTCGCCATACCAAACCCACGTGATCGTCCGGCTGTCGGTTGTGACAAAGAGATCGACCTCCAAGCCGGGATCGGTGATGCAAAGCTCGACTCCGGTGGAATTGCCGACGATCCATGCGTAGCGTTTAGCCTTGGGCTGGTCGGTAAACTCGAACCCGATCACAATACGCGTGGCGGGCATGCGGTCGAGATTCATGCGCCGGTGCAGGTCCCACAGGATCAGGCGTGGGTCGGCGTCGCTACGTCCTAGAGTGGCAGGCAGCCAACGCTTACCCCATTTGCCGAGGCCAACGATAAGCGGGGAAAGCTCGCGTCCAGCCTCCGTTAACACGTACTCGATCCCAGTGTGCTCGCGCCGTCGCTCGACAATTCCGGCTTTCTCCAGTGACTTCAGCCGTAGCGACAACAGTGAGGGAGACATGCGCGGCACACCGCGGTGAATGTCGTTGAAGCGATGCGCCCCAAGAATCAGCTCGCGCAGCACCAACGGGGTCCAGCGCTCTGTCAGGATCTCGGCCGCGAGTGCCAGCGGGCAGAACTGACCGTAACCCTTCATGCGCAAAGTATGGCCGAAGCCGGACAGCTTTTCCACTACAGTTTCTGTAGTTTACGTCGGTTTCCGGTCCTGCAAGGCTTGCATATGGCCGTTTCTGAGCAGAGGAGGAACCGATGACAACCGTCGAGGAGCAGGTGGCACAACACTATACCCACGGCGCGTTGGGCGAAGCGATCCACAGAGGCTTGGAGAGCCTTGGCCGCAGTGCGGACGACTTCCGCGATACCGATCTCGCGGGGATGGACGAGTTTCACATGGGTGGTCGTGAGGCGACCGCGGCGCTCGCTGAGAAGCTCGACTTAAAGCCAGCCATGTCCCTGCTTGATATCGGGTGCGGCATCGGCGGCGCAGCACGTTACTTTGCTCGGACCTTCGGATGCCACGCGACCGGCATCGATTTGACACCGGAATATGTCGAGACGGCGCGCACGCTGACCAAGCAACTCGGCCTTGCCGAGAAGGTTGAGTTCCGCGTGGGGAGCGCTCTTGATCTCCCGTTTGCGGATGCAAGCTTTGACGCCGCCACACTTCTTCATGTGGGGATGAACATCCCCGACAAGCGCCGACTCGCCTCGCAAGTCCATCGCGTCTTGAAGCAAGGCGCCACGTTCGGCGTCTTTGACGCGATGCGGACGGGGCCAGGGCCGATCGCCTATCCGGTACCTTGGGCGGCGCGCGAGTCGACATCTTTTGTGGAAAGTCCGGCGGAATACCGCGAAGTGCTTCAGGCAGCGGGTTTCGTCGTGGTGAGCGAGCGGAACCAGCGGCAGATGGCCCTCGATTTCTTCGCCCGCATCCGCTCTCGCATGGCGGCGAGCGGACCGCCGCCTCTCGGTCTGCACATCCTGATGGGACAAGACGCTCCGCTGAAGATCGCCAACCTCGTGACAATGCTCGAACAAGGCACCATCGCGCCGATCGAGATCATCGCGAAGCGTCATTGAACGGACAACCGTTAAGAGACTCGCTCCCCGCTCCAAGTTTATCCAGTAATGAGTACGATCAGTTCTGCTTTTGGCCTGTTGGGCTTGGTGATGCTACGGGACGGACCTAGAGCCCGGAGAAATCAATGGCCTCCGTCCCGTTGCGTAGCCGGGGCGCCCCCTTCGTCGTGCTTCAGGCGCTTAGGCCGTAATGCGTTGAACTGATTGAATCTCATTGCCGCATTCGCCGCCTTCAACGGCATCGGACCGCATCCGCCGGATGACGACTCCGTTGCGGCGGCGGACATATTGCGGAGTTGACGATGTCCGTTCGGAAACCGGCCGCCTCAAGCGGCCTTTGCCCCGGAACCGACGACTACTTCGAAATCCGTTTTGAAGCCACCGTTCACTTCAAACTGCTTCAGGCACTCCCCGACCTCAGCCCATGCGGCGCGTCGTCTTGCGTCATCGAGATCGGCAACCACCGCCCGGTATGCGCCGAATGCCTCTTGCATCATCTGGAGCGTGTCAGAAACGCTGGGCAGTCGCAGCGTGGCTCTGATGATTCTGACCTTCACGTCCACTAGACCGCTCTCTCTCATAACGGCCTCCAGAACTCCGTCGCCGCCCAATGCGAAAAGCCCAGGGCTTCCGGGCTGAGGCGCTGGCTTTCCGGCGTGCCTCCGGAGAATCGACAGTGACTCAGAAAAAAACGGATTATTGGCGGGTGTCGTGAAGACCAGGGCTGCAAAGCGCGCGCCGTCTCTTAGTACACGATGGATAGCTTCCAAGGCGCCGCGCGGCGAGGGAAATAACATCAAACCCAACCGGCAGATTGCCGCGTCGAATGGGCCCAGCCTGTGATCCAGGTCGTCGGCTGCGCATTCCAGGATCTCGATGTTATTCAGACTTTCCCTGGCGGCGCTTCGGCGCACATGATCTAACATGGTGGCCGATATATCGCTCGCGACGATCTTCCCATTTGGTCCAACGCGCCTCGCTGCCTGAATAGTCTGATTTCCGGCACCGCAAGCTACGTCAAGCACACGCATTCCTTCTTTGACCGCGGCCATGTCCAGAAGAGCGTCTGTCGCCTCGGTCAAGCCGCTGGAGAACGCCGTCTCCCATTTGGCCCAACCAGGAGCTGCCGACTCCCAGGTTTCGCGAAGTTGGGATTTCGGTATCGCGGCAGCCATACCCGGCCTCTCCGACAAAATGGTGTCTTGGTCGAAAGCCTACTCCGGCCGTGTGTCGATTCAAGGCCGCGAAGTGGATCAGACCGGTCTGGACCCGTTTCCGCCTCTTTCCGCCTCTGCGCCGCTGACGCGAAAAGAGCATCTTGCCTGCCGCGAACGCTCACCGCGCAGTGACAGGCATGAAGCAACATCTGACCGAGCGCACCGGGAAGACTGGCAGACGACCACTGCACGATAGCGTCATCCGGCGCAGCAGGACAGCTTCGTTACATCCTTCTTGAAGGACAGTGCCGCAAGCTTCAAGCCCTCGACCGTCGTGAGGTAGGGAAAGATCGTGTCGGCAAGATCGTCGATTGTGGAACCCTGGCGGATGGCGAACACCGCAGTCTGAATGCCGTCGGCACCCTCGGGGGCGAGAATGTGCGCGCCGAGAAGCTTTCGGCTTTCGGCATCCGCCACGAGCTTGATGAGCCCGCGCGTATCGCGCGCGGCAAGCGCGCGCGGCACCTGGTCGAGCGGGAGGACCGCGACTTTAACGTGGTGACCCGCCGTACGCGCCGCGGCCTCGGTGAGCCCCACGCTCGCCACCTGCGGGTCGGTGAACACCACAGCCGGCATCGCATGGTTGTCATAGCTGAGGCTGTCGCCGTTGAGCGCGTTCTTTGCCGCGATCTTGGCGCCATAGGCCGCCATGTAGACGAACGGGTCGCGGCCGGTCACGTCGCCGGCGGCGTAGACGCCCGCGCGGGTCGTGCGCATCCGTTCATCGACCTTGATGCCGCCGTTGGGCAACAGCTCCACCCCGGCGTCCGCCAGCCCCAGGCCTTCGGTGTTTGGCCGCCGACCGGTGGTGACAAGGACCATTTCGGCCTCAAGCGTAATGGCCTTGTCGTCGTCGCGGATATCAAGCGCAATTCCGTGGGCTGTCTTGCGGATCGCTTGGGGCCTGACGTTTTCGCGCAGCACGATTCCCTCGGAACGGAAATAGCCTGCGAGCGCCTTGGAGATTTCCGGCTCGCCGGCCGACAGGATGGGCACCAGATCGACGATCGTCACTTTGACCCCGGCACGCGCAAACATCTGGCCCAGCTCGCAGCCGATATAGCCGCCGCCGATCACCAGCAGCGATTTCGGCAGGCGTTCCAGTTCCAGCGCGGTGGTGCTGGTGAGATAGGGAATGTCGTCGATTTTCGGAATCGGCGGAAGCGAAGGTGACGCCCCAGTGGCGATGATCACTTTGCCGGCCTTGACGAGGCTGCCGTTGAACGCGACGCCGCCGTCGGCCAGGCGGGCGCGACCTTCGAGATATGCGATGGTGTTGTAGCTAGAGAGCAGGTCGAGATACTTGGATTGGCGAAGCGACGATACAAGATCGTCCTTCTGGCGCACCATCGCCTGCCAGTCCTCGATTGTTGCCACTGCCCGGATGCCGGCGAAGCGCGCCGCGGCCTTCGCCTGGTGCAGCGTCTCGGTCGCGCGAATGAGGTTTTTGGACGGCACACAGCCGACGTTGACGCAGGTGCCGCCGATGGTGCCGTGGCCGATGAGCGCAACCTGCGCGCCGAGCTCGGCCGCCGTGATCGCGGCCGAGAAGCCGGCCGAGCCTGCGCCGATGACGGCCAGGTCATAGCTCTTGCGTCCGTTGGGTAACGCGCAGCAGTCGCTCATTGCCTGAAGCCTTCTTTCAAGGATCGGTCGTTGCAGCAGGGCTTAGCAGTGGCACGGTGCCGATAGAGGCGCCACAGGACCCATCCGAGTACGACGGCAACAATCGGGATGAGCAGGTAGGAACCACTCGCAAGCGCGCTGCCGATGCCGAGCGATCCGAGCGAGGCGATCAGAAGAGGTGCAGCGCAGCAGACGACGGCGGCCAAGAGGCCGCCGATTGCGCCGATCTGCATGCGCGTTCGATCGCTCATCCGATGTCAGCCTTTGGGAGCGGATGGGTAGCCGGCGTTGGTGGTCGCCGCGGTCAGCGCCGTCACGTCGGTCTTGCTGTCGTCGTAGGTGACGATTGCGGTCTTGTCCTGGTAGGAAACGACGGCCTTGATGACGCCGGGCACGCGTTCGAGGCTCTTGCGCACTGTAATTGGGCACACGTCGCAATACATGTTCTGAACCGCGAGCGTAACCGTCCGCTCCGCGGCAAAGGCCGTCGATGATGCGAGAAGGCTAAGTCCGAAGACGAGCGGGGTGAGCAACCTGATCATTGGCATCTCCATTGTTCGTCACAGCAGATACGGCGCGACGTAATCGAACGCGAAGGCGGCAGCGACGAGCACCGCCGCGAGCCACAAGGCGATCTGGACGAGACGGCCGGGCATTGGGCGTGCGCAGATAGAACCGTCAGCACAGACTTGCCTGGGCTTCCAGTAGACGAGATAGAAGCCGTAGCCGAGCAGGGCTGCGGTGCCGGCGACGAAATACGGCTTATAGGGAGCAAGTGCCGTCAGGTTGCCAATCCAAGCGCCACCGATGCCAAGGCTAAACAGGACGAGTGGAATGATGCAGCAGGACGAGGCGGCCAGCGCACCGAGAATGCCGCCGGCGGCCACCAGCCTTTGCCGTTCAATCTCGCGCTGCTCCGACGCGGTGGTCGGCATCAATGCCGGGGGATGCGATGCGTCCATATCGGCCTCGTTTTCCTTGCCAGAGTCTTGGGCAAGCACTACCTAGGGTCTGTAGCTGCTGCAGACTCAAGGGGATTGCACGCGGTGCGCGATCACGCTGTGGTGAAGCGGATGCACCGGGCCGAGCTGGCGCGGCGGGCCGACTGCAACCTGGAAACCATCCGCTACTATGAGAAGGCCGGTCTGTTGCCGGAGCCGCCGCGCACGCGCAGCGGCTACCGCAGCTACGATGCGATGCATGAGCGGCGGCTGAAGTTTGTGCTGCGGGCGCGCCAGCTTGGTTTTTCTCTTGGCGAGGTTCGAGCGCTGCTCCGACTTGTCGACGAGCGCGATCAGCCCTGCGCCAAGGCGCGCGACCTTGCCGTCACGCACCTTAAAGACGTACGGTCAAAAATCGCCGATCTGAAGCGCATGGAGCGCGTGCTCAAGGAAATGGTTGCGCAGTGCGCCGACGGCACCACGCCAGAGTGCCCGCTGATCGAAGCCTTGTTCCGCTTCAATGGCAAAAGGCGTTTGATCGGGCAAAGGTGACCGGCATCCTCGCAGATTAGCCCGGCCCCATTTTTCGCGCTTCTTCGGGGGCCGCGCGCTTGTGCAGCACGCCGCGTTCGATGCCGCGCCGCCGGCGCACCTCTTCGAGCGCCGACGGGGTGACCGCGATCTCGACGCCGACGGCGATCCCTTCATCATAGCGACCGGGTGCGCCGAGCGTACGCACTCGCCAACCGAGGCTTTCCATCCGCGGCACCAGAAACGTGTCGACCACGCTCGTCAGCCGCCGGACCCGCCTCTGCAGGCAATGTTCGAAGAGCCCTGCGGCAAGCAACCCGACCAGCCGGCGCGCTGGCGGCCCCCGGACGGCGGCGGAGACGTAAAAGCGGGTGAGCTCGAAGGTGTCGCTGCCGCGCGGGATGGGCTCGCCGTGGGCGAGGTGGGGATAGACGTCGGCGAGGAGGTGGGGCCCCTCGGTCGGCAGCAGCCGCAGCCCGGCAAGCACGTTAGAGGTTCTGTCGAGGGCGAGAAGGTAGGTGGCTGCCGGGGTATCGAACTGGTCCCGCTCAAGTCCGCCGACCGACTTGAGAGCCCGCCATTTGCGCCGGACCACGTAGATTTCGTGGCGCTGGCGGTACATCTGGTGGAACAAGTGCGGATAATGCAGCTCGTCGCCGCCATTGAATGCGACGATCATACATGATTTCCCCGCAAACTCTTACAAAACGGCACCTTCTACCACGAACGTAGCGACAAGCAAGCGCGCCGGCCGATGCCGGGATGGTCGAGCAACCGGTCAGCGAGCGCTTTCCGTCGGGCGAACGCCATCAATATGCTCCGATCGAGATCATGATGCCGCCGCGTGCAGAGGGGTCCCCGGGAGGCCGCAGCATGACCACCACATCCGCCGCGAGCGGCACGCTCGCCTATGTGCGCGAGCAGCTCCAGCGGGCGCTGGTTACGCCCATCAAGGCCTTCCGGCTCGTCTATCTGCCGCTCTTGATGATTTACTTCGCCTACGGCGCCTTGGGCCTTGTCGCCGTGGCAGAGACGTTCTGGGTTCGCAAGGAACTCACCCTCACGCCGGCCGACCTTGCCGCGCTCGCCGTTTGGCTGACGCTGCCCTGGGCGATCAAGATGGTGTTCGGCGAGCTGGTGGATACCGTGGCGATCTTCGGCTCCCAGCGCCGCGTCTACGTTTTCACCGGCGCCGGCCTCATCGCCATCAGCCTGCTGCTGCTGGCCGCCACCTCCGCCGGCTATATCACAGTGCTCGACGCCGACGCTCTCTATGTCGCCGCCTCTCTGCTGAGCGTCATCGGCGTGGTGTTGCAGGACGTGGTCGCCGACGCCATGAGCACCGAGGTCGTGCCGCGGGCAGAGGCCGACGGCACCCCGCGCGCCAAGGCCGACATCGACCGCGACCTCGGCATGGTGCAGGTGCTGGGGCGCCTCGCGCTCTCGCTCGGCATTTTCTCGGTGGCCGGCGTCTCCGGCTGGCTCGCCCATGTGCTCCCCTACCACGTGGTGTTCCTGATCGGGCTCGTCATTCCCTTGATTTCGATCAGCGGGGCCCTGCTGGTCCGTCTTGAGACCAGCGAGCGGCGTCCCACCGACTGGCGTATCCTGGGCGGCGGCTTGGCCTTCGGTGCCGCCGTTGCACTGATCGCGCTCTTGGGCCTTCCACTCCACCAGGAGCTGATCTTCGTCATCTCCATGGCTGTCGTCTGCACCATGCTGGTGCGGGTCACGGCCGGCATCGAGCCGGACACGCGGCGGCGCATCTTCTATGCTGCCGTCGTCATCTACGCCTTCCGCGCCACGCCCACGGTCGGGGAAGGCTACCGGTGGTTCACCATCGACCGGCTGGGCTTCGACGAGGCCTTTTTCGGCATTCTTCAGCAGACCGGCGCCGCGCTCGGCTTAGCCGCGGCCTGGCTGCTGTCGGACGCCATCACACGCCAGCCGGTGGCCCGCGTGTTGCTGTGGCTGACCCTTGCCGGCGGCCTGCTCGGCATTCCGACGCTGATGCTCGTCTTCGGCATCCACGAATGGACGGAACAGGCCTTCGGCCTCGGCGCGCGCGGCATCGCCCTGATCGATGCGGCCGCCGCCTCGCCTCTGCTGCAGGTCAGCATGATCCCGCTGCTGACGCTGACCGCCGTCTACGCGCCGCCCGGCCACCGCGCCACCTGGTTCGCGCTCATGGCCTCGTTCATGAACCTCGCGTTGATTGCCGGACAGCTCCAGACCAAGTACTTGAACCTGCTGTTCGCCGTCGACCGCGGCGCCTACGACGGGTTGCCCGCGCTCGCACTCACCGTCGTGGCGATCGGCCTCATGGTGCCGCTCACCGCCATCCTCTGGCTCGGCCCGCGCATCCGCTAGCGCCGATGTCGGACCCAGCGTGCCGAGGGAGGCGGCACAGGGCACGATCCCTCCTCAGGCTGCTTTGGCACCGTCGCGGTAGAGCTTGTAGTCGATGCTGTCGACGAGTGCGGCAAAGCTCGCATCGATGATGTTGGGGGAGACGCCGACCGTGAACCAGCGCTCACCCGTGCTGGCATCGCGGCTTTCGATCAGCACGCGGGTGACCGCTTCGGTGCCGGCTGTCAGAATGCGCACCTTGTAGTCGACGAGCTCGACGCTTTGGATGTGCTTCTGATAGCGGCCGAGGTCCTTGCGCAGGGCTCGGTCGAGCGCGTGCACCGGCCCGGTGCCGTCGGCGATCGACCACAGTGGCTCCTTGTCGCCGTTGATCAACACCTTGACATCGGCGTTGGAGACGGTGACCAGCTCCCCCTTGGCGTTGTAGCGGCGTTCCACCTCGACGCGGAAGCTCTTGACGCGGAAGTAGCGTGGCACCTGGCCCAGCAGCCGCCGCGCCAACAGCTCGAAGGAGGCGTCGGCGCCTTCGTAGGCATAGCCCACCGCCTCGCGCGCCTTGACCTCCTCGAGCAGCTCGCCGATGCGCGGATCGTCGTCGTCGATGGCGATGCCGAGCCGTTCGAGCTCGTGGCGGATGTTCGACTTGCCGGCCTGGTCCGAGACGAGGATGCGGCGGCGGTTGCCGACCGCCTCCGGGGCGACGTGCTCGTAGGTGGCCGGCTCCTTGAGGATGGCCGAGGCGTGAATGCCGGCCTTGGTGGCGAACGCGGCCTCGCCCACATAGGGCGCGTGGCGGTTGGGCGAACGATTGAGGATCTCATCGAGCAGCCGGCTTGCCTGCGTGAGCCGCGCCAACTGCTCCCGCTTGATTCGCGTCTCGTAGCGCTCCGCCAGACCATCCTTAAGCAGAAGGGTCGGTATGATCGAGGTCAGGTTGGCATTGCCGCAGCGCTCCCCGAGCCCGTTGAGCGTGCCCTGGATCTGGCGGCAGCCGGCGCGCACCGCCGCGAACGTATTGGCGACGCCGTGCTCGGTGTCGTTGTGGGCATGGATGCCGAGATGGTCGCCGGGGATCACCTGAGCGACTTCCCGCACGATGGCCTCGACCTCGTCGGGCAGGGTGCCGCCATTGGTGTCGCACAGCACCACCCAGCGCGCGCCCGCCTCGTAAGCGGTGCGCGCCACGGCGAGCGCATATGCCCGGTTACCCTTGAAGCCGTCGAAGAAATGCTCGCAGTCGAGCATGGCCTCGCGCCCCGCAGCCCGTACCGCCTTCACCGACTGCGCCACGCTCTCGACGTTCTCCTCGTTGCTGATCTCGAGCGCGACGCGCACATGATAGTCCCAGGCCTTGGCAACGAGGCAGACGGCGTCGGCGGAAGATTGCAGCAGCGCCTTGAAGCCCGCATCGTTGGCGAGGGAGCGGCCGGCCCGCTTGGTCATGCCGAAGGCGGTGAAGGTCGCGTTCTTGAGCTTGGGTCTTTCGGCGAAGAACGCGGTATCGGTGGGATTGGCGCCAGGATAGCCGCCCTCGATGTAGTCGATGCCGAGGCCATCCAGCACTTCGGCGATGCGCCGCTTGTCCTCGAGGGAGAAGTCGACGCCGGTGGTTTGCGCCCCGTCGCGCAGCGTCGTGTCGAACAGATAGAGCCGCTCCCTAGCCATGGCGCCCCCTGAAGCGCGCGGCGGCGCCTTTCCTCTCGTGCGTCATCCTCATCCCCTCAGTCCCAGGTAGCGCAGCAACAGAAGCACAGCGACCGTGCCGAGCACGATCAGCGCGAAGTATTGAAGCTGGCCGCGCCAGTCGAACGGCGGTCTGTCCTTGTCGTCGGGC
>DATLZB010000209.1:0-6524 GCA_035574175.1 Hyphomicrobiaceae bacterium | reverse complement strand
GATGCGGTCAATCTCCCCGTCGGACAGGAACGTGATCTCGCCGCCCATGGCAATGGCCTTCATCTGCAGGTCGGCGTTGATCTCGAGATAGATCGAGGTGAACACCACCTCGCGCAGTGATCTGCCCACCACCACGCAGCCGTGGCCGCGCATGAGCGAGACCGTGCGCGGGCCGAGCGCCTTCGCCAGGTCGCGGCCCATCTCCATGTTGGTAACGAGCAGGTTGGTATCACCGAACCGGTGGCGGCAGTCCCAGATGTTGATGTCGTTGCCGATGGGACCGCTCATGTGCATGAGCGGGCGCAGCTTGGTGCCAGTGACGCCGAAGGGGATGACGCTCGGGCTGTGGTTGTGCACCACCGCCATCACCTCGGGGCGCGCCTCGTAGATGGCGCCGTGAATGTAGCGCTCCGAATAAGGCTTGCCGGGTTCGGCACCCACGACTCTGCCGTCGAGCGTGAACTCCATGAGATCGCCCGCCTCGATGATCTGCGGGGCGCGGGCGCGCGACATGATGAAGTGATCGGGGCGCAAGGGGTGGCGGATCGAGACGTGGCCGAAGGAATCGAGGACGCGCTCGTTGGCGAGGATGCGGTTGGCCGTGACCAAATCCTCTGTGATCGCCGTCATGTCCATCATCGGCTCACTCCGTTGTCCTTGCGCTGATCCCGCGTGTTAAGACCCTTGCAGCGGCCGGTGGCCGGTGGCGACGCCGGCGAGATGCTCGGGGTCCTCATGCGGGCGGTTGCCGCGCCAGACGACATGCAGGTCGGGCCGCAGCAGCAGCAGGTCGTAGCCGTAGACCTGCCGAGCCGCTTCGTCCGGCACGTCGAGAACCGTGAACGGGGTGCCGCGCGCGCGGAAGGCGCGCTCCAGGGCGGACGTATCGGCGCCGCTGCGGCCGAGACGCAAGAGCGTATAGCCGTCGAACGGGATGCGATCCTGCATCGGCGTTCCGTCGTCGAGCCATACGTGCGGCAGGCGCGCGCCCGGCCAGGTGGTGGGGTGATACTCGCGGAAGAGATGTTCAGGACCGCCCGGCTCCTCCCAGATGACGGGCGAGCCGACGTAGCGGTAGCCGAGCTCGGCACCGATCATCTCGTTGGTCTTGCGCTGCTCGAGGTCGGCGACCCGGGCAAGGTTGTCGCGCGTGGCCTGGCCTTCCGGCGTGTTGTCGCGGATGTTCGGCCGAAACTCAGAACGCCACTTGCGCCGGCCGAGCGAGGCATAGCGCGAGGCGGCAACGGCGCGGTCGCCGACTTGGCGGCGCTCGATCTCATAGGAGGCAAGGAGGCCAGGCCCGCCCCAGCCACGCAGCGTGCCGGCCAGCTTCCAGGAAAGGTCGATGGCATCGCCCACGCCGGTGTTCATGCCGAGGCCGCCGGTCGGGATGACGAGGTGCACGGCGTCGCCGGCGAGGAAGACGCGGCCCTTCCCGTAACGGTCGGCGAGCAGAAGGTTCTGCTTCCAGGGGGCGCAGTAGAGCATCTCGTAGCGGATGGGAACGGCGACCGTCTTCTCGAACATCGTCTTCATGTCGGCGTCCGTCTCGACCACGGAGTGCAAGGTGAAGTGGCGGGTCGAGTCCTGCATAATGAGAAAGGTCGCCTGCCCATCGGCAACGTGGTAGTGGCGGCCTTTGCCTGGCCCGTTGCCGATCGGGATCATGTCAAACAGCTCGTCGCAGCGAAACAGTGCCTGGCGCAGCTCGAGCAGGTTGCCCTCGCCGCGCAGCTTGATACCGAGCTCCCGCCGAACCCGGCTCGAGCCGCCGTCGCAACCGACGAGGTAGGCGGCGCGGATCGACCGCCTCGTGCCGTCGCGCCCGCGCAAGAGCGCGGTGACGCCGGCTCCATCCTGGGTCAGCGACAGGAACTCGGTGCCGTAGCGCACGCTGACGCTCGGCAACGTTTCGGCCACCGACTTCAGCAGCGGCTCCAGCGTGTACTGGGAGATGAGCTGATAGGGCTCGAGCGGCATGGTGCCGTCGTTGACGGCCCTGATTTCGGCCCTCGCCGCATCGACCGAGGGATAGGGCAGGTGCAGCAGCGGCGGCTCGTTCATCGCCAGGATGACGAACACGTCCATGGGGATGTCGGAGCGCAACCCGGCGGCGCGAATGCGGTCGGCAAGCCCGAGCCGCCGGTAGATCTCCATGGTGCGGGCGTTGCAGCGCTCCATCTTGGGCAGGAACTGGGGTGCCTCCTTCTGCTCGATCAGCGTGCAGCGGATGCCGCGCAGGCCGAGATCGACCGCGAGCGTCAGGCCCACAGGCCCGGCGCCGACGACGAGAACCTCCGTATCCATCACCTTATCGCTATACCCAGCTGCCCCCCTCTTGGGTTGTTATGGCAGTAGGAGAAGGAGCGTCAAGCCGGGCTAGAGCCGTACCCGGCGCAGGCGCAGGGCGTTGGCGATAACGCTGACCGAGGAGGCCGCCATGGCGGCCGCGGCAATGATGGGCGAGAGCAGGATGCCGAGCACGGGATAGAGCACGCCGGCTGCCACCGGCACGCCCGCCGCATTGTAGACGAAGGCGAAGAACAGGTTCTGGCGGATGTTGCGCATGGTCGCTTCGGAAAGGCGGCGGGCGCGCACGATGCCGCGCAGGTCCCCCTTGAGCAGCGTGATGCCGGCGCTCTCGATGGCAACGTCGGTGCCGGTGCCCATGGCGATACCGATGTCGGCGGCGGCCAGCGCCGGCGCATCGTTGACGCCGTCGCCCGCCATGGCCACCACGCGGCCTTGGCGCTTCAGGCGCTCGACGACGGCGCTCTTCTCGTCGGGCAGCACCTCGGCCTCGACCTCCTCGATGCCGAGCCGGCGCGCCACCGCAGCGGCGGTGGTGCGGTTGTCGCCGGTCAGCATGACGATGCGGATACCGTCGGCACGCAGGGCGGCGAGCGCCTCGGGCGTGGACGGCTTGATCGGGTCGGCGATGGCGATGACGCCGGCCGGCCGACCGTCGACGGCGACGAAGATCGCCGTGGCCCCGTCGCGACGCAGGCGCTCAGCCTCCGGCTCGAGCTCGGCGGTGGAAATGGCGAGCTCGGCCAGGAACCTGGCGTTGCCGATGACGATGCGCTTTCGCTCCACCATGCCGATGGCGCCCTTGCCGGTCGGGGAGTCGAAGCCGAGCACGCGGGAGAGCGCGAGCTTGCGCTCCGCGGCAGCGGTCACGATGGCGGCGGCAAGCGGATGCTCGCTTGCCTGCTCCACGCTTGCGGCAAGGCGCAGCAGCTCCAGCTCGTCGAAGCCCCGGGCGGGCACGATGGCGGTGACGGCGGGCCTGCCCTCGGTCAGCGTGCCAGTCTTGTCGATGACGAGGGTGTCAATGCGCTCCATGCGCTCGAGAGCCTCGGCGTTCTTGATCAGCACACCGGCCTCGGCCCCGCGACCGACGCCGACCATGATCGACATCGGCGTGGCAAGCCCCAGCGCGCACGGGCAGGCGATGATGAGCACGGCAACGGCGGCGACGAGGCCGTAGGAGAAGCGCGGCTCGGGACCCCAGATCGCCCATGCGGCAAGGGCCAGGACGGCGATGACGATGACCGCCGGCACGAACCAGGCGGAGACCCGGTCGGCGAGGCGCTGGATCGGGGCGCGGCTTCTCTGCGCCTCGGCGACGAGCGCGACGATGCGTGCCAGCACGGTGTCGCGGCCGACGCGCTCGGCCTCGACAATGAGCGCGCCGCTCTGGTTCACGGTGCCGCCGATCACCCTGCTCCTGGCCTGCTTGGTCACCGGCATCGACTCGCCGGTCACCATCGATTCATCGACGGCGCTGCGGCCTTCGACGACGATGCCGTCAACGGGGATCTTCTCCCCCGGCCGGACGCGAAGACGGTCGCCGACCTCGACCTCCTCGAGCAAGATTTCCTCCTCGCTGCCGTCCTGGCGGATGCGGCGTGCCGTCTTGGGCGCAAGGTCGAGGAGGGCGCGAATGGCACCGCTCGTACTGTCGCGGGCGCGCAGCTCCATGACCTGGCCGAGCAACACCAGAACGGTGATCACCGCAGCGGCCTCGAAATAGACCGCCACCGAGCCGTCGGCGGCGCGAAATTCGGAGGGGAAAAGGCCGGGAGCGAGGGTGGCGAACACGCTGTAGACCCAGGCGGTGCCAGTGCCCATGGCGATCAGCGTGAACATGTTGAGCTGGCGCGTTGTCAGCGACTGCCAGCCGCGCACGAAGAAGGGCCAGCCTGCCCACAGCACGACCGGGCTGGCGAAAAGGAGCTGGGCCCAGTTGGAGGTGAGCCGCGGAAGCAGGCGGTCGAGCCCGGTCAAATGCCCGCCCATCTCGAGGGCGAGGACCGGAACGGCGAGCGCGAGCCCGATCCAGAACCGCCGCGTCATGTCAATCAGCTCGGGGTTCGGACCCTGCTCGGCGGTCACCAACAGCGGCTCGAGCGCCATGCCGCAGATCGGGCAAGAGCCCGGACCGACCTGGCGAACCTCCGGGTGCATGGGGCAGGTGTAGATGGTGCCCTCCGGAACGGGCTCGGCGGCGCGCGGCTGCTCTTCCAGGTAACGGGCAGGGTCGGCAACGAACCTGGCCCGGCAGCCGGGGCTGCAGAAGTAGTAGGTGCGGCCGCCGTGCGCCGCCCGGTGCTTGGCCGTGTGCGGATCGACATCCATGCCGCAGACGGGGTCCCTGGCGAGATGCGTCGGCCGGGCGGCAGAGGCCTCGCGGTGCGCTGCGTGCACGTTAGGCCCGTGGCCGTGGGCATGATCGTGGCCCTGCGCGCGCGGGGGGCCGTGCTTGTGCCGGTCATGGTCGTTGTGATCAGCCATCGTCACTCTCCGCCGCTACCCCCTAGGGGTATTACGCTTGACGTATATACCCCATATGGGTATACGTCAAGCCGTGCAGAAGGACACCAAACTGGCCTGTCTCAAACGCCTCGGCCGCATCGAGGGTCAGGTGCGGGGCATCTCGCGCATGGTCGAGGAGGACCGCTACTGCATCGACGTCATCACGCAGATCTCGGCGGTGCGGGCGGCACTGAGGCGGGTCGAGGAAGAGGTGCTGCGCGATCATGTGGCGCACTGCGTGGAGGAAGCCATCGCGAGCGGCAATGCCGCAGAGCAGCGCCGCAAGGTCGCCGAGCTCATGGAGGTTCTGGCGCGCGCCGAGCGCTGAAGCCGCCAAGAAGGAGGTGTCAGCATGGTGCTACGGCCGGTTCCGCGGCGGCGCAAAAGTCTGAACGCTGATAGGGGCAAGGGGCGATGAAAGCGGCCTGGTTCGAGCGGCGCGGGCCGGCGCGCGATGTCCTCAGAATCGGCGAGATGGAGGATCCGGAGCCGGGGCCCGGAGAGGTGCGGGTGGCAATCGCCGTGTCCGGCGTCAATCCATCCGACGTGAAGGGGCGCGGCATTCGGCGCGGCAACGCGCAGATGGCCTTTCCACGCATCATCCCGCACCAGGACGGGGCGGGCGTCATCGACAAGGTCGGGACGGGCGTCGCTCAGAGCCGGGTGGGCGAGCGGGTGTGGCTCTACATGAGCCAGTACGGCCGGCCGTTCGGCACCGCCGCCGAGTACGTCGTGGTGCCTGTCGAGCGGGCGGTCAGGCTGCCCGCCGCGGCGGATTTCTCGGTAGGCGCCAGCCTCGGCGTCCCGGCCATGACGGCCCACTATGCTTTGTTCAGCGACGGGCCCGTGAGCGGCAAGTCGGTGCTCGTGCACGGGGCCGCAGGTGCGGTCGGCTTCTATGCGGTCCAGCTCGCCAAATGGGGCGGGGCGCGGCACGTGGTTGCAACGGTGAGCCGCAAGGAGCAGGCGGCGCAGGCGATGCTTGCCGGTGCCGATGCCGTCATCGACTACAAACGGGAAAACGTCGCCGAGCGAATCCTGTCGGCGGCGGAGACGCGGGCGGGTGTGGAGCGCATCATCGATGTGTCGTTCGGCGCCAATATCGCCGTCGATGCAGCGGTGATCGCCAGGGGCGGCACCATTGCGGCCTATGGATCGGATGCGGTGCCCGAACCGGTGCTGCCGTTCCATGCCTTCTCACAGAAGGACGCGCGGCTGCGGATGGTGCTGATCTATCAGGCGCCACAATCGGCGCGCGAGACGGCGGCGCGGGAGATCAGCGCGCTGCTCGAAGTCAATGCGCTGAAGCATCGGGTGGCCGGCCGGTTTCGGCTGGACGAGATCGCGGCGGCGCACGAGGCGGTGGAGGCCGGCGGGGGCCACGGCAAGGTGCTCGTCGACGTCGCAAGCTCGTGATTTGCCGGCCCGGCATGGACGCGGTTCACTCTTATCTATACAGAAGGCGTAAAGATATGAGGCCAGGCCGCGGGACGGAGCCGGCCACATGTGTGCCCTGCCGCGTGAGGAGCCCCGGCATGCCCGACCGCCCGCCGTCGTCCCCCAAAGGTCGCCGCCAATGAGCGAACTTGTGCGCGATCCCTCCCGGCCGCCGCTGCTCACCGACGTGCTCGGCATGCTCGGGCGAATTCCGCGGCACATCTCAAGCTGGCGGGTGCGGCGGCGCGCGTCGCCGCTGTGGACGGTGG
>DATLZB010000208.1:0-8948 GCA_035574175.1 Hyphomicrobiaceae bacterium | reverse complement strand
CAACGTATGCACGACTGCCTCGATGGAGGCGCGGACGAACTGGGTGGTGTCGTAGACGATGTCGTAGTCGACCCCATCCGGCATCGTGCGCTTGATGTCCTCCATCACGGCGCGGACGTTGTCGGCGATCTGCAAGGCGTTGGAGCCGGGCGCCTGGAACACGCCGATGCCCACGGCCTGCTTGTTGTTGAGCAGGGATCGCAGCGCGTAGCTGGCAGCACCAAGCTCGATGCGGGCGATGTCACGCAGTCGCGTGACCTCGCCGTTGTCGCCGGTCTTGATGATGATGTTGCCGAACTGCTCCTCCGTCTCGAGGCGGCCTTGGGCGTTCACCGAGAGCTGGAGATCGACGCCCGGCATGGTCGGTGGAGCGCCGACGATGCCGGCCGCCGCCTGCACGTTCTGCGCCCTGATTTCGTTCACCACATCGCTCGCCGACAGGCCTCGCTCGGCCACCTTCTGTGGGTCGAGCCAGATGCGCATGGAATAGTCGCCGGCCCCGAAGATCTCGACCTGGCCGACGCCGGAAATGCGCGCCAGCCGGTCCTTGACGTTGAGGACGCCGTAGTTGCGCAGGTAGGTGATGTCGTAGCGGTCGTTGGGCGAGAGCAGGTGCACGACCAGGATGAAGTTGGGCGAGCTCTTGGCGGTGGTGATGCCGAGGCGGCGCACCTCCTCGGGCAGACGCGGCTCGGCCTGGGAGACGCGGTTCTGCACAAGCTGCTGGGCCTTGTCGGGATCGGTGCCGAGCTTGAAGGTGACGGTGAGCGTCATGACGCCGTCCGTCGTCGCCTGGCTCGACATGTAAAGCATGTCCTCGACGCCGTTGATTGCCTCCTCGATCGGCGTGGCGACGGTGGCCGCGATCACCGTCGGGTTGGCGCCCGGATACTGGGCGCGCACGATCACCTGCGGCGGCACCACCTCCGGATACTCGGAGATCGGCATGACGCGGAGCGCCAGGAGACCGGCCACGAAGATGAGGATTGACAGAACGGCGGCAAAGATCGGCCGGTCGATGAAAAACTTGGAGAAGTCCATGGCTGAAATTCCTTGATGTCGGCCGGCGTCGAACGGCGCCAGGTCAGCGCTGTGCCACGCTGCCCGTTGTTTCCTCGTCGGGCCTGCCTGCGTCCATGGCGACCAGCTCGGGGGCGACCAGCGCGCCGGGACGGACCCTCTGCAGGCCGTTGACGACGATGCGCTCGCCGGGCTCAATCCCGCTTCTGACCATGCGCAGCCCGTCGACCGCAGGGCCAAGTGCCACCTCGCGGTAGACCGCCTTGTTCTCGGCGTCGACCACGAGCACGAACTTCTTGTTCTGGTCGGTGCCGATGGCGCGCTCACTGACGAGCAGCGCGGGCTCGGATTTCGGCTGTCCCATGCGCAGGCGCGCGAACTGACCCGGCATCAGCTCGCCGCGTGGGTTTGCGAACACCGCGCGCACACGCACCGTGCCGGTCTTGACGTCCACCTGGTTGTCAATGAGCTGGAGGCGGCCCTTGTAGACGGTGCCGTTGCTGGTGGCGGTGGTCATTTCCACCGGAATACGCTCGACCTCGGCATGGGCATTTGCGCCCGCACCCAGCGCCTTGAGCGCCCGCATCACCACCTCCTCATCGGCATTGAAGCTGGCGTAGATGGGATCGACGGAGACCATGGTGGTGAGCACGGGTGCGCCCGGACCGGCGGCGATCAGGTTGCCGACCGTGATCTCGAGCTTGCCGACGCGACCTGCAACCGGGGCACGGACCTCGGTGTAACCGAGGTTGAGGCGCGCCAGCTCCAGCGCCGCCTGGGCGGCCCGCAGCTCGGCTTCGGCCTGGCGATGGGCGGAGAGGCGCTGATCGATGACGCTTTCGGAGATGGCGCTTGAGCCAGATCGCTGCAGCTGCTGGCTGCGCTCGAGGTCCTTCTTGGCCAGCGCCAGTCGGGCCTCAGCCGCGCCGACCTGGGCCTCAAGGCGCTCCACCTCGGCAGCAAACGGCGCCGGATCGATGGAGACGAGCAGATCTCCCTCGGCGACCAGGGCCCCTTCACGGAAGTGAACCTTCTGCACGGCGCCGGCGACGCGCGAGCGGATGTCGACACGCTCAACAGCCTCCAAACGGCCGGAAAATTCGTTCCATATCGTAACCTCGCGCCGCTCGACGGTCGCAACCGACACCGGCACCGCGGAAGGGGGAGCCTTCGCGGCCGCGCCGGATTGGGAGGCGCTGCTGGAAACGTCGATGAGGCCGGCAACAGCGGCAGCGGCCAAGGCCAAGACCACGCCCGAAAGCAGGATGCGGCTGCGCTGTGCGGGGAATGCCATGATCAGCTCCGATCATCATTTTTTGTAGTATGCGCTACATAATGGCGCTGGACGGGAGTTGTCAAGCGACTTATTTAGTGGCCGGTAAGAAAGGTTCGACAACAAAACCTGAGCAAGAAGCGAGAGCAACGGGTCGTGGCCGTCGGTCGCCCCAGGGAATTCGACATCGAGCAGGCACTCGACAAGGCGCTCGAAGTGTTCTGGCGCAACGGTTACGAGGGCGCGACAATTGCAGATTTGACCGTGGCGATGGGGATCAACCCCCCGAGCCTTTATGCCGCATTCGGCAACAAAGAGGCACTGTTCCGCAAGGCGCTCGACCGCTACGTGCAGAAGCGGGTGCGCTACTGGCAGGAGGCCCTGGCGAAGCCGACCGCGCGGGGGATGCTCGAGCACCTCCTGCATGAGAGCGCCAACTTCCTGACCGAGCAATGCAATCCGCCGGGCTGCCTGCTCGTGCGCGGGGCCATTGCGTGCAGCGAGGCAGCCGAATCCATTGGCCGCGAGCTCGCCCAGCGGCGGGCCGAGGGCGAGCGCCTGCTGCGTGCGCGCCTCGAAGCGGCGCAGCGGACCGGCGAATTCCCGGCCGAGCTCGAGCCGGCCGAGTTCGCCCGCTACATCATGACCGTGCTCGAAGGCATGTCGGTGCAAGCCGCAGCCGGGGCGAGCCGGCAGGAGCTGCACCGGGTCGCCGAGCTGGCCCTGCGGAGCTGGCCGGCCTGACGCCCGTTCTGGCGCCCCCTTCTCGATTCGCGCATCGACTTGAGCGGCCCGCCCCACGCGCCTGAAAAAAAATTCGCACGGCCCTGTCGATCCGCGACGAGCTCGTTCGTCGTAGGGTTCAAGACCGGTTCATGAACGGCAAAGACGGCTTCGCAGCCGCTTCCATACCGCTTGGCGACCGGTCCCCAAACACGCAGCGGAGACGACACATGCGCTTCATGGTTTTCGTCAAGGCCAGCAAAGACTCCGAGGCAGGCAAGATGCCCTCCGAAGAGCTGCTCGCCGCCATGGCCAAGTTCAACGAAGAGATGGTGAAGGCCGGCGTGCTGCTCGACGGCAGCGGCCTCAAGCCCTCCGCCGAGGGCGCCCGCGTGCGCTTCTCAGGCGACAAGCGCACGGTGATCGACGGCCCCTTCGCCGAGACCAAGGAGCTCGTCGCCGGCTATTGGATCCTGCAATGCTCTTCGCTGGCCGAGGCCATCGAGTGGATCAAGCGCTGCCCCAACCCGCACGCGGAGGAGGGCGAGATCGAGATCCGCCCGATGTTCGAACTCGAGGACTTCGGCGAGAGCCCAGCGGTCGAGCACCACCGCCGGCTCGCCAAGCAGATGAAGAACGGCTAAAGCCCGCCCCGCCGCGGCCAGCTCCATCTCTCTCGCCCACCGACGCGAGGGCGGACCTGAGCTGCGCCGCCAGGGACCGGCGCGCCGGTTTCATTGCACCGCGACACCACAACCAGGAGACAATCTTCATGCGCATTCTCGGCATGCTTCGGGCAACGCCCGAGTCGGAAGCCGGCGCCCCGCCCAGCCGCGAGCTCATGGAGCGGATGGGCCGGTTCGTCGAGGAGATCACCGAGGCCGGCGTCATGCTCGCCACCGACGGGCTTCACCCCAGCGCCAAGGGCAAGCGCGTGCGGCTCGCCGGCGGCACCTTCACCGTCATCGACGGTCCGTTCACGGAGTCCAAGGAGCTGATCGCCTCCTACGCGCTGTTCCAGGTCGCCTCGATGGAGGAGGCCGTGCACTGGACCAAGCGCTTCCTCGAGGTGCTGGGCAAGGGCGAATGCGAGCTGCGCCCGATCTTCGAGCCGAGCGACTTCTCTGCCGACGTATTCACGCCCGAGGAGGCCAAGCGCGAGGAAGCCACGCGGCGCAAGATGAAGAAGAACGCCGGCACGCCGTGAGCGCGGCACCGCGCCCGGCACACATCAGCGCACACCCACGCGCGACGGCGCGCTGTGCAGCCGCGCCTTGGTCCTGGATGGACCGCTGCAAACTCATTCGGCGCGTCTCCGGCGGTTGACGCCGCCTGTGGCCCGGCCGACAAAGCGTCATGGCCAATAATGTCTTCGATGCGATCGTCGTCGGTGTCGGGGCAATGGGTTCGGCCGCGGTTTACGAGTTGGCGCGGCGCGGGCAGCGCGTGCTCGGGCTCGAACGGTTCGGCATCCCGCACGAGCTCGGATCGTCGGCCGGCTCCACCCGCATCTTCCGTTTCGCCTATTTCGAAGACCCGAGCTACGTCCCGCTGATGTGCCTGTCGTTCGCGCGCTGGCAGGCGCTTGAGCGCGATTTCGGCGAGGTGCTGCTGACCGTGACCGGCGGTCTCGACATCGGCCTGCCGTCGGGCCGCGTCGTCGCCGGGGCCAAGGCGGCCTGCCGCGCGCACGGGCTGACGCACGACGTATTGCCGGCGCGTGAGCTGGCGCGGCGGTTTCCGGCCTGGCGGCTGCCGAGCGAGTTCGAAGCGGTGTACCAGCCCGAGGCGGGTTTCCTGCCGGCGGACCGCGGCATCGTCGCGCACGTGGCGCTCGCGCGCAAACTCGGTGCCGAGGTGCGCGAGCGGGAAGCGGTGCGGAGCTGGAAGGCGGCCGGCGACAGGGTCGAGGTTGAAACCGACCGGGGCCGCTACGAGGCGGGCTCCCTGGTCATGGCTGCCGGGGCGTGGACGGCGCGGCTACTTCCCGAGCTGGCGCCGTTGGCAGTCCCGGAGCGGCAGGTCGTCGGCTGGTTCAAGACGGCGGGTGCGCCGTTCGCGCCGGACGTGTTTCCCGTGTTCATCCTCGAATGTCCGCACGCGGGGATCTTCTACGGGTTTCCGGAACGGGCCGAGGAGGGCTTCAAGGTCGGCAAGTTCCACCACCGCCGCGAAACCGTCGATCCCGAAACGATCGATCGCAGCATTGTTCCGCACGACGTGACAGCGCTCGCCGGGCTTGCACGCTACCTCTCGGCCGGCATGGGAGAGCCCGTTTCCTTCAAGACGTGCATGTTCGTGAACTCGCCGGACGAGCACTTCATCATCGACGTGCTGCCGGGACAGCGCAACGTGGTTGTCGCCGCCGGCTTCTCCGGACACGGCTACAAGTTCTGCTCGGGCATCGGCGAGATTCTCGCCGACCTGGCGATGCACGGGTCGACGCCACACGAGGTGCAACTGTTCCGTCTGTCGCGGCCCGCACTGGCCAGTGCGCGACCCCCATCCTGCTAAGCTTCTCGCCGGTATCCCGCCACGCACCGCAGCCCCCGCCTTGCCTCGGCCGAGGTGAGGTGCTGTAAAGCCCTTTGTGCCGGCAACCGACACCCACCGCGCCATCGAGGCGGTGTTCCGCATCGAGCAGGCCAAGCTCATCGCCAGGCTCACACGCATGGTCCGCGACGTGGGCCTTGCCGAGGAGTTGGCGCAGGAGGCGCTCGTGGCCGCCCTCGAGCGCTGGCCCGCCTCCGGCGTGCCCGACAGGCCCGGCGCCTGGCTGATGGCGGCGGCCCGCCACCGCGCCATCGACCACATCAGGCGGCGCAAGCTCGCCCGGCGCAAGCACGAAGAGTTGGCACAGGCGCTCCGGATTGAAGGGGAGGAGGCGCAGGGCGATTCCGACGCGGCGCTCGACGATGAGGTGGGCGACGAGCTGCTGCGCCTCATGTTCATCGCCTGCCACCCGGTGCTCGCGCCGGAAGCGCGCGTGGCGCTGACGCTCAGACTCATCGGCGGGCTCACCACGGGGGAGATCGCGCGCGCCTTCCTTGCCGCGGAGCCCACCATCGCCCAGCGCATCGTGCGCGCCAAGCGCACGCTCGCCGAGAAGCGCATTCCCTTCGAGGTGCCGCGCGGTGCGGAGCTCGCCCAGCGGCTCGCCTCGGTGCTCGCCGTGATCTACCTGATCTTCAACGAGGGCTACTCGGCCACCGCCGGCGAAAACTGGATCAGGCCGCAGCTTTGCGAGGAGGCGATGCGGCTTGGGCGCATCCTCGCCGGCCTGGCACCCGGGGAGGCGGAGGTGCACGGGCTCCTCGCGCTCATGGAGATCCAGGCCTCGCGCCTCAAGGCGCGCACGGGGCCCGCGGGCGAGCCGGTGTTGCTCCTCGACCAGGACCGCTCGCGCTGGGACCGGCTCCTCATCCGCCGGGGGCTCGCGGCGCTCGAGCGCGCGGAGGCGCTGGCGCAGGCGAATGGCGCGGCGGGGCCCTACACGCTGCAGGCCGCGATCGCCGCCTGCCATGCGCGGGCGCGCACGGCGGAGGAGACCGACTGGGCACGCATCGTGGGGCTCTATGCGTCGCTCGCCGAGGTTTCGCCCTCGCCCATCGTGGAGCTCAACCGGGCGGTAGCGCTCGCCATGCTGCTCGGGCCGGCGGCGGGGCTTCAGATCGTCGACGCGCTGGCCGCGGAGCCGGCGCTCAAGTCCTACCATCTCCTGCCCAGCGTGCGCGGGGACCTGCTCAGGAAGCTCGGCCGGCTCAGGGAAGCGCGGGCGGAATTCGAACGCGCGGCGGCGCTCACGGCGAATGCGCGCGAGCGGGCACTGCTCCTAAAGCGGGCGGCGCAGTGCGGGGCGGGCGCGGGCGAGGCGCCGGCGGGCTGAGGCACCGCCTCGCTCGCTCCCCGGCGCAGGACTCCTTGCGCCGACCGAGAATGGATCAATTGACTTGTATTTTATTGAATGATACGTCTGTTTCATTGGTCGCCGCAGCAGGGAATGGCGCGGTGCGGTCGTCGGTCGAGTTCGCCTCGGAGCTCAAGTCGCGGTTTGCAAGCCTGCCGCCGCAGATCAGGGAGGCGGCGCGCTGGGTGATCGACCATCCTGTGGATGTGGCGGTGCTCAGCCTGCGCGAGCAGGCGCGCCGCTCGGGGATCGCGCCGGCGACGCTGACGCGGCTCGCCCAGCGCTTCGGACTCAAGGGCTATGACGAGATCCGCGCACTCTACGCGGAGGGGCTACGCGAGCGACCGGCGAGCTTTCGCGGGCGGGCCGAGGAGCTGCTTGCGCGGCGGGTGAGCGCGGGCGATGCGGTGCTGGCGCAGGACATGTTCGCCTCGCTCGACCGGCACCTCGACGCGTTGTCGCAACCGGAGGCGATCCGGCAGATGGTGGCCGCCGCGGACATGATCGCCGATGCCAAGCGCGTGTTCTCGTTCGGGCAGCGCTCAAGCTTCGCGGTTGCCTTCATCTTCCACTACGTGCGTTCGCTGTTCGGTTCCCAGTCGATCCTGGTCGATGGGCCCGGCGCCACCGGCCGCGACGTGCTGCGCGGCATCGGGCGCGGCGACGTGATGCTCTCAGTGACCGTCGAGCCCTACAACCGCGAGACGGTGGAGACGGCCGAGTACGTGAAGTCGCGCGGGGCCCGTGTGGTCGCCATCACCGACAGCGAGCTCTCCCCGCTCGCCGCCGTTGCCGACCGCTCGGTGCTGATCCGCACCGAGACGCCCTCCTTCTTCCACACCATGAGCCCCGCCTTCGCGGCGGCCGAGTGCCTTGCCGCGCTGGTGGCCGCCCGCCACGGGCAGGAAACGCTGTCCGGCCTTGCCGAGAGCGAGCGCCAGCTCGCGGCGCTTAACACCTACATCGTCAGAAAGAAACGAAAGAGATGACGCCCAGGACCCACGTGCTGCACCGCCAGCTCACGCACGAGTACCCCGCCGCGGTGCTCGGGCGGGGCATCACCATCCGTGACGCCTCGGGCAGGGAGTACATCGACGCCTCGGGCGGGGCGGCGGTGTCCTGCCTCGGCCACTCCAACCCGGACGTGCTTGCCGCCATGCACGCGCAGATCGACAGGCTCGACTATGCGCACACGAGTTTTTTCACCACGCCCGTGGCCGAGGAGCTGGCCGACGAGCTCATTGCCCACGCACCGGCCGGTTTGACCCATGTCCACTTCACCAGCGGCGGCTCGGAGGCGGTGGAAGCCGCGCTCAAGCTTGCCCGGCAATACTTCGTGGAGCGCGGCGAGCCCGAGCGGCGCCATTTCATCGGGCGTCTGCAAGGCTATCACGGCAACACGCTCGGCGCGCTGTCGGTCGGCGGTAACCTGTGGCGCCGCAAGCAGTTCGCGCCGATCCTGATTAAGGCCCATCACGTCTCGCCCTGCTATGAGTACCGCGGCCGGCGCAGCGAGGAGACGGCGGAGGAGTATGGTGCACGCCTTGCCCGCGAGCTCGCCGCCAAGATCGAGGAGCTCGGGGCCAGGAACGTCATCGCCTTTATCGCAGAGACCGTGGTCGGGGCGACGCTCGGGGCGGTGCCGGCGGTGCCCGGCTACTTCAAGCGCGTGCGCGAGATCTGCGACCGGCACGGCATCCTGCTCATTCTCGATGAGGTGATGTGCGGCATGGGCCGCACCGGCACGCTGCACGCCTGCGAGCAGGAAGGCATCGCGCCCGACCTGATGACGGTCGCCAAGGGGCTCGGCGGCGGCTACGCGCCGATCGGCGCGCTCTTCGTCAACGAGAGGATTGTCGACGCGCTGGCCCGCGGCTCGGGCTTCTTCCAGCACGGACACACCTACATGGGCCATCCGCTCGCCTGCGCGGCGGCGCTCGCCGTGCAGCGTGTCATTAAACGCGACAACCTGATCGCCAACGTGGTTGCCCAGGGTGAGCGGCTCGGGCGACGCTTGCGCGAGCG
>DATLZB010000207.1:0-11615 GCA_035574175.1 Hyphomicrobiaceae bacterium | reverse complement strand
AGTAGACAGCCGGAGTTCGCTTTGGAGGACCCAACGCCATGATCAGCCGCCGCCATTTCGCAGCTGCGAGCATCGCTGCCTTGGCCGCTTCGGCCGCCAGCCTCCGCCACACCTTCGCCGCCGGCGAGACCGCCAAGAAATTCGAGATCGAGCGAACGCCGGAGGAGTGGCGAAAGATACTGACCCCGGCCCAGTACTACGTGCTGCGCGAACACGGCACCGAGTACGCGTTCTCAAGCCCGCTCGACAAGTTCTACGAGCCCGGCACCTATCACTGCGCCGGCTGCGACCTGCCGTTGTTCTCCTCCACAACGAAATATGACAGCGGCACGGGATGGCCGAGCTTCTGGCAGCCCCTTGAGAACGCCGTCGGCACCAGCATCGATCGCAGCCTGTTCCTGATGACCCGCATCGAAGTGCACTGCCGGCGCTGCGGGGGACACCTGGGCCACGTGTTCGACGATGGGCCGCCGCCGACCGGCAAGCGTTACTGCATGAACGGCGTCGCCCTCAAGTTCGTGCCGAAAGCCCCGGCGTAAGCTCGTGCGAGGAGGAGGCGAATTCATGAAGCGCACCCTCATCGGCGCGTTGGCGGCCGGCGCCATCGCGGCACTGGCCTTCATCGCTCTGCCGGCCACGGCGCAGGGTCCGCCATCGGGGCTCGCCCTCGCCACATTCGGCTCGGGGTGCTTCTGGTGCACCGAGGCCGACTTCGACAAGGTCGAGGGTGTGGTGCAAACGATCTCCGGCTACATGGGCGGGCTCACCCGCAATCCGACCTATGCCCAGGTCTCGACCGGCCGGACGGGGCATGCGGAGGTGGTCCAGATCACCTACGACCCGGCCAAGGTGAGTTACGAAAAGCTGCTCGAGGTCTATTGGAGGAACGTCGACCCACTCGATGCGAGCGGCCAGTTCTGCGACAAGGGCAGCCAGTACCGCCCCGTGATCTTCACCCACACGGAAGAGCAGAAGAAGCTCGCGGAGGCGAGCAAACAGGCGCTAACCGACTCCAAGCGTTTCAAGCAGCCGATCGTGGTGGAGATCAAGGCCGCTACCGATTTCACGCCGGCAGAGGACTATCACCAGGACTTTTACAAGAAGAATCCCGGTCACTATTACCGCTACCGCACCGGTTGCGGCCGGGACGCCAGGCTCGAACAACTGTGGGGCAAGGCGCCGACGAACTAACCCGCGCCGTGTGTCCTCGCCCGCTCGATGATCTCGAGCACCTGCCGGGCGGAGGTGTTGACCGGCAGCCGCTTGAAATCGGCCTCCGCCTCCATCGCGGCGTCAAGTCGGGCATGGAACTCCGCCTTGTCGACCTCGATCGTCCCGAACTGACGTAGGTGATCGGTCACGAACTGCGTGTCGAGCAGCGAGAAGCCGCCGTAGATCAGTCGTGCTGCCAGGTACACGAGGGCCACCTTCGAGGCGTCCCGGACGTTGGAGAACATGCTCTCGCCGAAGAATGCGCCGCCCAGCGCCACGCCGTAGAGGCCGCCGGCGAGCCGGCCATCGCGCCAGACCTCCACGGTGTGGCAGTGCCCTTGCCGGTGCAGCTCCCGATAGAGATTGCGGATCTGCGCATTGATCCAGGTTGAACGCCGGCCCGGCCGGGAGGCAGCGCAGCCCTCGATGACACCCTCAAAGTCGCTGTCGATGCGGACCTCGTAGGCCGCCTGCCGAATCGTCCTTTTCAGGCGCCTCGGCACGACCACGCCGTCGAGCGGCAGGACTCCGCGCGCCTGCGGCTCGATCCAGTAGAGCTGCGGATCGTCCGCGCTTTCCGCCATCGGAAAGATGCCGCACGCATAAGCGCGAAGCAGAACCTGCGGCGTGATCTCGAGCAGCGGGTTGTCGCGTGAAGCCATGAAGTCGATAAGATCAGCAAACGGACATTCACATTTTAAGGCAACTTGCGGGCAAAGGCGAGGCGCTGGCCGCGCCCACCGATCGCGGTCACCGCCGCACGTTCGGGGTCTCTCCCGGCTCCCTTTCTCAACGCAGGCCGCCCTTCAAGCGGGTGCGAACGCCAATTTCGCCACCTTGAGCGCAAAGGCATAATCGAGCGCAATCTCCCGAAGCTGCTCGAAGCGCCCCGAGGCCCCGCCGTGGCCCGCTTCCATGTTGGTCTTGAGCAGAAGCAGGTTGTCGTCGGTCTTGAGTTCCCGCAGCTTGGCCACCCACTTGGCCGGCTCCCAGTAGGTCACCCGGGGATCGGTGAGGCCGGCGTAGGCGAAGATTGCCGGGTAAGCCTTGCGGGTGACGTTCTCGTAGGGGGAGTAGGACAAGATGATCTCGAAGTCCTCTGCCGACTCGATCGGATTGCCCCACTCCAGCCACTCGGGCGGGGTTAGCGGCAGGTCCTTGTCGAGCATGGTATTGAGCACGTCGACAAACGGCACGTCCGCGATGATGCCGAGGAACAGATCGGGCGCCATGTTGGCCACCGCGCCCATCAGCATGCCGCCGGCCGAGCCGCCGTTGGCCACGATCCGTCCGCGGCTGGTGTAGCGCTCGGTTATTAGATACTCGGCCACCGCAATGAAATCGGTAAAGGTGTTGCGCTTGTTCTTGTGCTTGCCACCCGTATACCAGCGATAGCCCTTGTCTTTGCCGCCACGGACATGGGCGATGGCGAAGATGAACCCGCGGTCGACGAGCGACAGGCGCGTCGTCGAGAAGCTGGCCGGAATGGCGATGCCGTAGGCGCCGTAGCCATAGAGGAACAGCGGAGCGGAGCCGTCGAGCGGGGTGCCACGCCGATAGAGCAGCGAGATGGGCACGCTCTCCCCGTCCCGCGCGGGCGCGTACAGCCGGCGCGTGACGTAATCGGCAGGGTCGTGGCCGCTCGGTATTTCCTGCGTCTTGCGAAGGACGCGGGCACGGGTGTCCATCTCGTAGTCGAACACCTGCGCCGGGGTCGTCATCGACGAATAGGTGAACCTTAGGTTCGTCGTGCGAAACTCGAACCCCGCGCTGATGCCGAGTGCGTAGGCCTCCTCCGCGAACGCGATGGCGTGCTCGCTGCCGTCGGCGAGCTCGCGCACCACGATCCGTGGCAGCCCATCCTCGCGCTCGAGCCGGACCAGATGGCGGTCGAAAACCACGGTCTCAAGAATGAGCCGGCCGGGCTTGTGCCCTACGAGCTCCTGCCAGTTCTCGATGCCGGGCGCCGCGACCGGTGCGGTGCAGATCTTGAAGTCCTCCGCGCCGGCGTGATTGGTGGTGATGTAAAGTACGTCGCCGTGATGCTCCACCGCATACTCGTGACCGTGCTGGCGCGCAGCGATCAGCATCGGCTCCGAGTTGGGGGAGGCGGTATCGATCAGACGCACCTCACTCGTTTGGTGGTCATGCGCGTCGATCACGATGTACTTGCCGGACTGCGTGCGGCCCACCGCGACATAAAAGCCGCTGTCGGGCTCCTGGTAGACGAGCACGTCGCTATCCACGGGCGTGCCGACGACATGGCGCCACACCGTGGTCGGGCGCTGGTGGCGATCGAGTTTCACGTAGAAGAAAGTGCGGCTGTCGGCCGCCCACACGATGCCGCCGCGCGTGTCGACGATGGCCTCGTCGAGATCGCGTCCGGTCTCCACATCGCGGATGCGGATCGTGAAGAACTCCGAACCCTTGTCGTCGACCCCGTAGGCGAGCAGCCGATGATCCGGACTGTGAGCCAGGCTGCCGAGCTGCCAGTAGGTTTTGCCCGCCGCCTCCCGGTTGCCATCGATCAGCACCGACTGCGGCCCGCCCGCGCGCGGCATACGGCAATAGAGCGGATACTGGCCGCCGACGACGAAACTCGTGAAATACGCCCACGCGCCGTCTGCCTGCGGAACGGAGCTGTCGTCCTCCTTGATGCGCGCCTTCATCTCGGCGAACAGTTGCTCCTGCAGCGCCCTGGTGTCGGCCAGCATCGCCTCCGTGTAGGCATTCTCGGCCTCGAGATGGCTGCGAATGTCGCCGCTCAGCGCCTCAGGGTTGCGCATCACCTCCTGCCAGTTGGGGGCTCGCAACCAGGCATAATTGTCGGTAAGCACCACGCCATGCCAGCGCGTGGTGACCGGACGTTTTTCGGCACGCGGGGGGGGTGGCGCGTAACGCTGCATGATCGGCTCTCTTAAAGAAATCGAGGTGGAGTAGGCTGCCATCCGCTGCTGAGCAGCCGCCTGGAGTACGGCGGCTGAAGCGGGCGATGACAACCATCATGGCCGAGCCCGCACTCTGCGTCCATGCCATTCCGGCCCGCGTGGGTGCCCCGGTTGAAGACCTATCGCCGTTTCATAACGGCAGCAATATCAATAACTTGGGTCGGATAAAGAAACGCCATGCGCAGGCTCCGAACGGTATTGCTCCGCGAGCTCAGCGGGGAACGCATAACTCCCTGGTATGCTCAAATCGCACACACAGTCGAGCCTACTCCTTGGGCTTGAACGTGAGCGCCACGCCGTTGATGCAGTAGCGAAGCCCCGTCGGCGGCGGACCGTCCGGAAAAACGTGGCCCAAATGCGCATCGCAGCGCGCGCAGCGAACCTCGGTACGCCGCATGAACAGCGAGGAGTCATCGTGTTCGCTGACCGCGCCCTCGCGGACCGGCCGCGTGTAGCTCGGCCACCCGCTACCGGAGTCAAACTTGTCGGCGGCCGCAAACAGCGGCTCCCCGCAGCACACGCACCGGTACATGCCGTCCCGCTTTTCCTTGTGATAAGGATGCGAGAAGGCCCGCTCGGTGCCATGCTTGCGCGTCACGTAGTATGCCTCGGGCGACAGCTCCCGCCGCCACTCGGCCTCTGACTTTTCGACCTTGTGGGCCGCTCCGGTCGTCTCGGCATCGTTGTCCATGCTTTCCTCCATCGGCCGGCAGTCCGCCCTTTTTACCGGCCTCGGTTACATGGGGTGCCTCGGCTTCGCGTCCCAATCAGACCTTCGGGAGCGTCCCCTACCTTGCCCGTCCGTCACGCAACTCCAAAGACCCTTGGCACCGCGCCGGGGACCTGTCTAGACCGGTCCGTCCGCCCCGCCTGCGGTTCTTCTCCATCAAAATACCTGATTAGCCGTTGCCAAGACTAAAGGCCGCCAGCATATTGACAGAATGCACAGTATATAGTCGAAAGATGTTGGCAGAAATTGCTGACAAGCCTGCCTAAAGGCAGTAGTGAACTCAAGAGTTTCGTGTGCGGTCGTCGGGGCGAACATGGCATCCCGTCCGCGATAGGCTTGAAGCATATTGTGCTCGTTCAGGGAAGCGACGAGCGGGTTCAAGGAGAGTGGCATGGACGAGATCGGCAAGAGCGAGCTGGTTGAACTGACCGCCGAGATCGTGTCGGCTTATGTCAGCAACAACGAGGTCCAACCCAGTCACCTGCCGGCTCTGATCAGCGAGGTACATCAGGCCCTCGCGCGTGCTTCCGCCAACCACTCCCTGCCCGAGCGCGAGGAACTGAAGCCAGCCATTTCCGTGAAGAAATCGGTCACTCCCGACTTCATCATCTGCCTGGAGGACGGCAAGAAGTTCAAGTCCCTGAAGCGGCATTTGCGCACCCACTACAACCTATCTCCCGAGGAATACCGGGAAAAGTGGGGCCTTCCCCACGATTACCCGATGGTCGCCCCCAACTATGCGGCGGCACGTTCTGCTCTGGCAAAGAAGATGGGACTGGGCACGCGCCGCGAACGCTGAGCGCTGGCAGAGCTCCGCTCTGCATGCCGCCTGGGGCCACGCTCATGTTGCGCCCCTTCCTGGACAGTCCGCGGGCCGCCCGGTAAAAACGCCGGCGGGGCTGTCGCGCTCAACGAGGGCGCTTGCAGCGCGCGTTCCGTTGCATTTCGTCATGCCGGCGAAGACCGGCACCCGCGCAAGCTTCCACCCCCGCTTCGAGGTGTCGGGGAACCCTGCGCCGCCGGATGACGGGAGGGTTGGCGGAGGTTGTTGAGCGGAATACGGCTCGGGTTGGTGGATGACTGGCGTCAACGAGATCAGGCGGTCGTTCCTCGACTACTTCAAGGCCGAGGGGCACGAGGTGGTGCCGTCCTCGCCGCTGGTGCCGCGCAACGATCCGACGCTGATGTTCACCAACTCCGGCATGGTGCAGTTCAAGAACGTCTTCACCGGCCAGGAGACGCGACCCTACAAGCGGGCGACGACGGCGCAGAAGTGCGTGCGCGCGGGCGGCAAGCACAACGATCTCGACAACGTCGGTTACACGGCGCGCCATCACACCTTCTTTGAGATGCTCGGCAACTTCTCCTTCGGCGACTATTTCAAGGATCGCGCCATCGAGCTTGCCTGGAACCTGGTGACCAGGGAGTTCGGACTGCCGAAGGACAAGCTCACCGCCACCGTCTACATCGACGACGACGAGGCCTTCAGGCTGTGGAAGAAGATCGCCGGCCTGCCCGAGTCGCGAATCATACGCATCGCCGGCTCGGACAACTTCTGGGCCATGGGCGAAACCGGTCCGTGCGGGCCCTGCTCTGAAATCTTCTATGACCACGGGCCCGGCATTCCCGGTGGCCCGCCCGGCTCGGCGGAAGCCGACGGCGACCGCTACATCGAGATCTGGAACCTGGTGTTCATGCAATTCGAGCAGCGCGGGCCCGGCGACCGGGTGGCGCTGCCCAGACCCTCGATCGACACCGGCATGGGGCTTGAGCGGGTGGCGGCGGTGCTGCAGGGCACGCACGACAATTTCGAAACCGACCTCTTTCGCGCGCTGATCGCGGCGTCTGAGGACGCAACCGGGGTCAAGGCGCAGGGTTCGCACAAGGCGAGCCACCGCGTCATCGCCGATCACTTGCGGGCCACGAGCTTTCTCATCGCCGACGGCGTGCTGCCCTCCAACGAGGGCCGCGGCTACGTGCTGCGCCGGATCATGCGGCGGGCCATGCGGCACGCTCACCTCCTCGGTGCCAAAGAGCCGCTGATGTACCGCCTGGTGCCGGCGCTGGTGCGCCAGATGGGCGACACTTACCCCGAACTGATCCGGGCCCAGGGCCTCATCACCGAGACGCTCAAGCTCGAAGAGACGCGCTTCCGCAAGACCCTGGAACGGGGCTTGAGCCTGCTCGCGGAAGCGAGCGGCGACCTCAAGCAGGGAGACACCTTCTCCGGCGAGGTCGCCTTTAAGCTGTACGATACCTATGGCTTCCCGCTCGATCTGACGCAGGATGCGCTGAAGCCGCGCGGCATCAGGGTTGACACCGATGCCTTCACCAAAGCGATGGAAAAGCAGAAGGAGGAGGCGCGCAGGGCTTGGAAGGGGTCGGGCGAGGCGGCGACCGAGCAGCTGTGGTTCGACATCCGCGAGGAAGTGGGCGCCACCGAGTTTCTTGGCTACGACACGGAGACCGCCGAGGGACAGGTCAAGGTTCTCCTCAAGGGTGGCGAGCGGGTAGGGCAACTGGTGAAGGGCGCGGAAGGCGCGATCGTCGTCAACCAGACGCCATTCTACGCCGAGTCGGGCGGGCAGGTTGGCGACCAGGGCGTGATCAAGGGGGCAAAGGGCGCCCTCTTCCGCGTCAGCGACACGCAGAAGAAGCTCGGCGACCTCTTCGTACATTTGGGCAGGGTGGAGGCAGGCAGCTTCAAGGTCGGCGATGCGGTCGAGCTTGTGGTCGACAGCGCGCGGCGTGCAGCCATCCGCGCCAACCATTCCGCGACCCACCTCGTGCACGAGGCGCTGCGCCAGGTGCTGGGCACGCACGTGGCGCAGAAGGGCTCGCTGGTGGCACCGGATCGGCTGCGCTTCGACTTCTCCCACACCAAGCCGATGAGTGCGGAGGAGATCGGCAAGGTCGAGGACTTGGCCAATGAGATCGTGCGTCAGAACGCGCCGGTCGAAACGCGCCTGATGGCGCTTGAGGACGCGCTCCAGTCGGGGGCGATGGCCCTCTTTGGCGAGAAGTACGGCGAGGAGGTGCGCGTCGTCTCCATGGGCGAGGGGAGAGCCGGCTCCAAGGCCAACAAGGCGTGGTCGGTCGAGCTGTGCGGCGGCACCCACGTCAAGCGTACCGGCGACATCGGCCTCGTCAAGATCGTTGCCGAGGCGGCTTCGGCGGCTGGGGTGCGGCGCATCGAGGCGCTGACCGGGGACGGTGCACGGGCCTATCTGGCTCGCCAGGACGAGATCGTGCGCGAGCTGGCGGGCCTGCTTCGAGCCAAGCCGCAGGACGTGGTGGAGCGCGTCAAAGCGCTGATGGAAGAGCGGCGAACGCTCGAGCGCCAGCTCGCCGAAACGAAGCGACAGTTGGCGATGGGTGGTGGGCCAGCAGGGGCCGGCAACGGTGCCTCCGCCGACGCCATCAAGACGGTCGGCGCCGTCAAGCTGCTCGCGCGGACCGTTAAGGGCCTCAACCCCAAGGATTTGCGCAGCCTCGTCGACGACGGCAAGAAGCAGCTCGGCTCCGGTATCGTCGCCATCGTGGGCGTGACCGAAGACGGCAAGGCGGGGCTCGCGGTCGGCGTTACCGAGGATCTCACCAAGTCCTACAGTGCCGTCGATTTGGTGCGGGCCGGGGCGGAGGCGCTCGGCGGGAGAGGTGGCGGCGGACGGCCCGACCTCGCACAGGCGGGCGGACCCGACGGCGCCAAGGCGCAGGCAGCACTCGACGCCATCGAGGCGCGGCTGGCTGCGTGCGCCTAGCCGGCGCGATGCTGGCCGTGGTGCGGCAGCCTCGCATGGCGTCCTGCAGGTGACTGATCCCAGCCACAATTCGCGCTAGATTTCGATTCGGCCGACGTGCCCCGATCAGCCCGCCGGACGCAAGGCCGCAGGAGAACGCCATGTGCCGCTGGATCGCCTATCTGGGTGAGCCGATCTTTCTTGAGGACTTCGTTACCCAGCCCGCGCAGAGCCTGGTCGTGCAGAGTCGCTCGAGCCGCGAGGCACGCAATGCGGTCAACGGCGACGGCTTCGGCCTCGGCTGGTACGGGGAGCGGCCGGAGCCCGGCCTTTTCCGAGACGTGCGTCCGGCCTGGAGCGACGAGAACCTGCTCTCGCTCGCCCACCAGATCCGTTCGCCCCTGTTCTTTGCCCACGTGCGGGCCTCGACCGGCACTGCCACCACCCGGGCCAACTGCCACCCGTTCCGCTACGAGCGTTGGCTGTTCATGCACAACGGCAAGATCGGAGGTTGGGAGCGGCTGCGCCGCAAGATCGAAATGGCCATTCCCGACGCATTGTTCGCGCACCGCCACGGCACCACCGACAGCGAGGTCATCTTCCTGCTGATGCTGGCCAACGGACTTAACAAGGACCCGCAGGGAGCGACCGCGCGGACCATCGCCTTCATCGAGAGCGTGCTGCGGCGAGAACAAGAGGCGGAACCCTTGCGCTGCACGGCCGCCTTCACCGACGGCGAGCGCATCTATGCCGTCCGTTATGCGTCGAACCGAGCCCCCGACACCCTTTACACCCGCAACCGGCGCGACAACTCCGGCAAGCTTCTCGTGTCCGAACCGCTCGACGATGGGCGCGACGACTGGCGGGCGATTCCGGTGCAGAGCTTCATTACACTCGGACCCGACGGCGAGCGAATCGAGCCCTTCGAGGTGGCTCTGGCCGCCTAGCGCCCATTGCTTGAGCATGCGAGGGAGAGGCCCCTGCTCCAGTGGCTCAAGCGCGAATGCGTGGCAACGCTCGCTATGCTGGGAGCGGCGCTGACCGTGCTGGCCCAGCTCGGCAAGAGCTTCGAGCTTGCGCCCTGGCTCGTCGGGCTGCTTGCGCTGTGGGATGAGGCGACCCGCGCCCTCTGGCGACCGCCCCTTTCACTAATCGGCGCGCCCATCCATCACGACCTCATCGCGGCAATGACGCTCGCCTGGTTCATGGCCATGATCGGGGTCGGCGCGCGCGTGTCCGGCCGGTTCTCGGCCACGCCGCTGGCGCCGATCGACTGGACGCGCTGGCTCGACGGCATGAGCTGGCCGAGCCTTGCCGTGTATGCCGCGCTCTGCCTCATCTTCCTTTTCGGCCACGGCGCCTCGGCCGCCGACCCCCTCATCATCGCGGGCAGCGCGACACTGGGCAAATACGCGTTCGCGGTGACGGTCACCGCGGGCTACGTTGCCGGCGACTTCATCGGCCACGACGAATTCCACCGCCGCCTGCTGCGGCTGGCTGCGCTGGTCGCCGTGCTGGTCGCGGCGAGTTGTGCAGCCCGCGCGCTTGCCGGCGCAATGTAGCAAGCACGAAAGGGGTCGGACCGAGACGATCCGACCCCATCATCACGCGCCCATCGCCTTCCTCAAGTTCTCATCGACCTTGTCGAGGAAGCCGGTGGTCGACAGCCACTTCTGGTCGGCGCCGACGAGCAGCGCCAGGTCCTTCGTCATGAAACCCGCCTCCACCGTGCCGATCGTCACCCGCTCGAGGGTTTCGGCGAACTTGGCCAACTCGGCGTTGCCATCGAGCTTGGCGCGGTGGGCAAGCCCCCTCGTCCAGGCGAAGATCGAGGCGATGGAGTTGGTCGAGGTTTCGCGGCCCTTCTGGTGCTCGCGGTAGTGGCGGGTCACGGTGCCGTGCGCGGCCTCCGCCTCCATCGTCTTGCCGTCGGGTGTCAGCAGCACGCTGGTCATCAGTCCGAGCGAACCAAAGCCCTGGGCGGCAGTGTCCGATTGCACATCACCGTCATAGTTCTTGCAGGCCCACACGTAGCCTCCCGACCACTTGAGGGCCGCCGCCACCATGTCGTCGATCAGGCGGTGCTCGTAGTAAAGCTTGCGCTTTTCGAACTCGGCCCGGAATTCGGCGTCGTAGACTTGCTGGAAGATCTCCATGAAGCGCCCGTCGTACTGCTTCAGGATGGTGTTCTTGGTGGACAGGTAGACGGGGTAGTTGCGCGCCAGGCCGTAATTGAACGAGGCGCGGGCGAAATCGCGGATCGACTCGTCCAGGTTGAACATCGCCATGGTGACCCCGGGGCCGGGTGCCTTGATCACCTCCTTCTCGATGACCTTGCCATCGTCGCCGGCCCACTTCAGCGTGATTGTGCCCTTGCCAGGGAACTTGAAATCGGTGGCGCGGTACTGGTCGGCAAAGGCGTGGCGGCCGATCACGAACGGCTTGGTCCAGCCCGGCACCAGGCGCGGCACGTTGCGACAGATGATCGGCTCACGGAAGATCACGCCGCCCAAGATGTTGCGGATGGTGCCGTTGGGGCTCTTCCACATCTCCTTCAAATTGAACTCTTTGACGCGGCCCTCGTCGGGAGTGATGGTGGCGCACTTGACCCCCACCCCGTGCTTCTTGATGGCATTGGCGGCATCGATCGTAACCTGGTCGTTGGTGGCGTCGCGATGCTCGATGCCGAGGTCGTAATACTCGAGGTTGACGTCGATGTAGGGGTGGATCAGCTTGTCCTTGATCAGTTTCCAGATGATGCGGGTCATCTCGTCGCCATCGATGTCGACGACGGTCCCGGTAACTTTGATCTTTTTCATGAAGAGGTCCCTGATGCGGCGGTGAGCAGATTGCGCCGCAACATAGCGGCGGCCCGCGACCTCGCCAAGCGCCGTCCGGCATGGGCGCGCTCATGACGCAAGACCAGGATTTGCAAGGCAATGGGCGCAAGAGACATCATCATCGATCGCCAGCTCGCCGGCGGTT
>DATLZB010000206.1:0-32294 GCA_035574175.1 Hyphomicrobiaceae bacterium | reverse complement strand
TCGGCGAGTTCATCATACATCCGCTCGATGAGGCGTCGCTCGCCGGCTCCGACCCCGCTTCGGGTGCGCGTACCGGCCGTGACTCGCCCATGCTGCGGACAGAAGCGCTCGGTGAAGGCGGCCTGCTCGCCACCATGCTGCGGCGCCAGCGCTCGCGCAGCGCGCGCTGCGCCAAGACCTCCTCGGCATGCAAATCGCGCACCGCCCGATCGTCCTCGGGAAGATTCTCCTCGACGCGCCCGGTCTCGGCAAGTTCATCGTACATGCGTTCGATGAGGCGCCGCTCGCTGGCATCGGCGATTCGGTTGGTCACCCACTTGAGCGGCACCTTGAGCAAGGCCCGCACGGTCTCCGCACGCAAATCGACTTCGGGAGGTATTACGCCGGATTCGGCGAAGGCGCGATCGAGGATCACGGCGAGCCCGCGCGCGGCATAGTCGAGCAGCTCGGCAAGCAGCATCCGGCTTTGCGCATCGAGGCCCGCCGGCGGATCGACCACAGCTCGATTGAAGTCGTAGTGCGCGATGAGCTTCTCGTAGTAGCGGTTGGATGTCTCCGCCCCCTGGCACACCAGGTCGCGCAACCAATTGGGATCGTCGCCGGGTCTGATTGCGGGCCGCTCGGCACCGGCTTCGGCGAGGCGTTTCAGCTCATCGTAGCACTTGGCGATGCTCCACTCGACGGCGCGATGGATGTTGTTCTCGGCTTCGGACTGCGCCGTGTGGAACGGCTGGATCGGGTCGGTGTAGTAGTGGCCGAGCACGCCGGCGGCAAAGGCAGCATCCGCCCAACGCTCGCCCTTCAGCTCTTCCACCAGCGTTGCGTACCAGCGCTCGGCCGCATCGGGCGCACCGCCCCAATAGCCGTCGTGCACGTGCAGCACGTGGTTCTTGAAGTCCTTGAACTCGTCATCCGGAGCCTTGGAGCCTCTGAGATACTGCTGCACATGGCGCAACAACAACCGCTGCCATCGCTCGGCATGCCCCGATTCCAGATGCCGAAGGGCATCGAGCGCGAGTTTGTGGTGGGTGCCACGGGCGTAAATCGCAGAGAGGATCCGGAACAGGACATTCATGGCTCATCCCCGCTCGCTGCCACGCGTTGTGTTGCCGCTGCACGATAGGTGAGTCGCGGGGTGGAAGGAACCTGGGCAACGGCGCATCGAGCTATCGCCCAGGTTCGAGTGGTCGTCCTCGGCGATCTTGCTGGCTCGAAGGAGCTGGGGCGGGCGACGGCGCCAAGCGCGGTGCCGCCGCCTCCGTTTCGTCATCCCGACGCAGGTCGGTGACCCCATCCATATCGTCATCCCGACGAAGGTCGGGATCCACGCAAGCTTCGGCGGGCACTAGGTCGATGGCAACGCGCGCCCGGACGAGGCCGCGGAAACGGGCGCTGCGCTCCCAACCCTTCCAAACCGTCATCCCGACGCAGCCTGCACCGGCGCAGGCCGGTGGTCGGGATCCACGCCAGCTCCGGCGTGCACGCGGTCGATGGCAACGCGCGCCCGGACGAGGTCGCGGACGACCTCGACCGTGGCGCACGCGGCACCTGGCGTGGATGCCGGCCTGCGCCGGCATGACGAAAGTGGGACGTGGATGCCGGCCTGCGCCGGCATGACGGGTTTGCTTGAGGCACACGCTTGCGCCTACCTCCAACGTCATCCCGACGCAGCCTGCACCGGCGCAGGCCGGTGGTCGGGATCCACGCCGGTCTCGGCGCGCACGCGGTCGATGGCAGCCCCCACGAGACACCCCGCGCCCAACCCTCAGCCGACCCAGGCCGGGCTGCCACGCGACGGCATTCTCTCTCGTCAGCTTGCCGCCCGCCGGTTCTGCCGGTTCGCCACCAGATCGTCGATCACGGTCGGGTCGGCCAGCGTCGAGGTATCGCCCAGGTTCGAGTAGTCGTCCTCGGCGATCTTACGCAGGATGCGGCGCATGATCTTGCCCGAGCGGGTCTTGGGCAGACCTTGCGCGAACTGTATGCGATCGGGTGCCGCAAACGGTCCGATCTCCTTGCGCACCCACTGCACGAGCTCCTTCCTCAGCTCCTCGTCGGGCTTCTCGCCGGCCATCAGTGACACGTAGCAGTAGATACCCTGGCCCTTGATGTCGTGCGGGTAGCCGACGACGGCGGCCTCCGCCACCTTGGGATGGGCGACGAGGGCCGATTCCACTTCCGCGGTGCCGAGCCGGTGACCGGACACGTTGATGACGTCGTCGACCCGGCCTGTGATCCAGTAATAGCCATCCTCGTCGCGGCGGCAGCCGTCGCCGGTGAAGTACATCCCCTTGTAGGCCGAGAAGTAGGTCTGCACGAAGCGGTCGTGATCGCGGAAGACGGTCCGCATCTGCCCCGGCCAGCTGTCGAGAATGACGAGGTTGCCGGACCCCGGTCCCTCGATGAGGTTGCCCTTCTCGTCGACGATGGCCGGCTTCACGCCGAAGAAAGGCCGCGTTGCCGAGCCGGGTTTCAGCTTGGTGGCGCCCGGCAGCGGGGTGATGAGGATGCCCCCCGTTTCGGTTTGCCACCAGGTATCGACGATTGGGCAGCGGCCATCGCCGACCACTCGGTGATACCACTCCCATGCCTCGGGATTGATCGGCTCGCCCACCGTGCCGAGCAGCTTGAGGGACGAGCGATCGGTGCGCTTCACGAAGTCGTCGCCGGCGCCCATCAGCGCGCGGATCGCGGTCGGCGCCGTGTACAGGGTGTTGACGCGCCACTTGTCGACCACGTGCCAGAAACGGGAGGCCGTCGGGTAGTTCGGCACACCCTCGAACATCAGCGTGGTCGCGCCGTTGGCGAGCGGCCCGTAGATGATGTAGCTGTGGCCGGTGACCCAGCCGGCGTCGGCCGTGCACCAGTAGATGTCCCCGTCGTGGTAGTCGAACACGTACTGGTGCGTCATCGAGGCGTACACCAGATAGCCGCCGGAGGTGTGCAGAACGCCCTTGGGCTTGCCGGTCGAACCCGAGGTGTAAAGAATAAAGAGCGGGTCCTCGGCGCTCATCTCGACGGGCGGGCAGTCGGAGCCGACTTTGGTGACTTCCTCGTGCAGCCACATGTCCCGACCTGCCGTCCATGGAACGGCATTTCCGGTGCGGCGCACGACCAGCACCTTCTCGCCGCCTCCAGTCCGCTTCAGCGCCTCGTCGGTGTTCTTCTTGAGCGGAATGAGGCGGCCGCCGCGCACCCCTTCGTCGGCCGTGATGATGAACTTTGAGTCGGCGTCGATGATGCGGCCGGCCAGGCTGTCGGGCGAGAAACCGCCGAAGACGACGGAATGGATGGCGCCGATGCGGGCGCAGGCCAGCATCGCCTCCGCGATCTCCGGAATCATCGGCAGGTAGATGGTGACGCGGTCGCCCTTGGCGACACCGTTGGCCTTCAGCACGTTGGCGAACCTTGAGACGCGCTCGTGCAGCTGCCGATAGGTGATCTGCTGGTCGTGGGTCGGATCGTCGCCCTCCCAGATGATGGCCACCTGATCGGCCCGATTTTTGAGGTGACGGTCGAGGCAGTTCGCCGACACGTTCAGCGTGCCGTCCTCGTACCACTTGATGGCGACCTCGCCCGGGCCGAAGCTGGTGTTCTTGACCTTGGTGTACGGCCTTATCCAGTCGATCCGCTTGCCCATCTCGCCCCAGAATTGGTGGGGGTCATCGATCGAGCGCTGGTACATCTCCCGGTACTTCGCATCATCGATCCAGGCGCGGCTCTGCCATTCGGCCGGAACGGCATAGACCTTGTCCGTCATGGTCGGGGCTCCTCCCCTGTTCAGGGCTATCTCGCTCTTTGGCGGCGATTTTAGAAACAAGTGGAAACGACGGGCAACCGTTACCTTGGTAGGATGGTTTGCCCCGCCCGGGTCGCAGAAACGTCCGTACCGGGAGCACTCACACCCCGATGAGGCCGATGACGGCACCCTGGATGAGGAGCACGCCCAGCCAATGCCCGCCGTCCAGCACCGTCAGCATGCCGGCCTGTCCCTGGAAACTGTGATTGACGACCAGCGTGGTCAGAACGAACCCCAGCCATATGAAGAAACCGGCGACGACGCCGTTCCAAAGGGTCACCTGCCCCGGACCCAGATGGCCGATCACGCCGGCGAGCACGTAGGCCATGACCAACTGGGCGAACGCCGTGACCATCAACGCTACGGCGAGCGAACTCGAGGGCTCAAGTTCTTTCTGGGACTTGCCGGCGGCCGCCAGCCATTGCCTCGAGAAAATCCCATACCACACGCCGCCGAACAGGAAGCCGGCGACTGCAGCCGCCAGCACCCCGAGGTAGCTGATGCCTGCGAAGGCCATGGCTGGGTCCTACCCTCAATCCTCTTCGAGCGGTCGCCGGGTCCCGAACGGCCGGCCCGCCATGCTCTCACCCGATCTTGTCCGGATCGAGCCCGCCCATTTGGCAGACGATCCTCCACTCGCGCTCGCTGACCGGCTGTACGGAAAGGCGCGCGGTGCGCACCAGGGCCATCTCGGCGAGCTCGGGGTTGGCCTTCACCGCGGCGAGCGTCACCGGCTTCGGCATGTCGCACACCGCGCGCACGTCCACGCACTTCCAGATGCCGCTATCGTCCTTGGGGTCGGGGTGGGCGGTCGCGCACACCTCGACCACGCCGACGATCTCCTTGGCATCGCCCGTGTGATAGAAGAATCCGAGATCGCCGAGCTTCATCGCCTTCATGTTGTTGCGAGCCACGAAATTGCGCACCCCGTCCCACGGCTCGCCCCTCCTACCCCGTGCTTTCTGCATCGACCAGGAAAAGGTCTCAGGCTCGGTCTTGAACAGCCAGTAGCAGCGCCCGCCCCCACCCGGAGAGACCGCTGCGCCCGACCGACGCCGTGCGCGGGATTGCGGTTTGCGGCTCACGGCAGCCACCGTCGCTTTCAGCTCATGCGGTCCGCTCAGCGCCCTTGTGACGGTCCGTCCTCGCCGATCGTCATCGTGCCGGCCATCGGGGCATGTCGCGCACTGTGCCGGCGAACGGGCCGATGATCAAGTCCATCCACCTCATGCGTATACCCCCCCGTTGGCGGTGGTGCCCGCCGCATTGCCGGGTAGGTAAGTCGTGCCCGCGCCGCCCACCGCGATCAGCCCGAGCCGCGTCGCCAGGTAGCGCGTGCCGGTGGCGCCGCCGGAGAAGGTATTGCCGCCCACATCCATGCCGCCGCTCATGTCGGAGAGGGCAAACTGGTTGCCGAAGGCAGGCGTACCGGTGAGCGTGATGGTGAGCCCGGTGGCGCGGATGGCGCCGAACTCGGTATACCAGTGGCGCTGCGCCCCGCCGCTGATGGTGTAGGCGGACATGAAGTTGATGCGCCCGCCGGGATACATGGAGCGGGCGTGGGCGCCGGCGCAAGCCCCGAAGCGCAGCCCGTCGCACTCGATGTCGCTCGGCGCCTCGAGCCGGATCACGTCGCCCGAGGTGGTGGTGCGGCCCTCGAAGGCCTTCAAGCGCAGCGGACAGGGCAGCGTGGCCTTGATGTAGAAGGCGTGGGCGCCGGTCGGCGACACGATGACGTTGCCCGGCGCGGCGACGTTGCCCTGCACGATGACCAGGCTGCCGCCGACCCACGGCTTGTCGACGACCACGGCGCCGGTGTAGGTGCCGTCGCCGATCTGGATGGTGACCTGGAAGGTGGCAAGGTCGAGACCGCCGACCACATTCAAGGCCTTCTGGATGGTGGCGAAGGCGCCGCCGGCCGAGTCGGTGAGGCCGTTGTTGGCGTCGTTGCCGTCGGCGCGCACATAGTAGGTGCGGTTGGCGGTGAGCGTCTCGCGACCGCCGCTGATGACCGTGTTCGGGAACGACACCTCGCCGCTGTTGCGGTCGATGACAATGGCCTCGTGCCAGGCCGAGCCGTCGGGCGAAACCTTGACGTGGAAGTCGTCGTCGCCGGCAAGCCCGAATTCGGCGCGGCCGGAGAAGTTGGTCTGGAACAGTTGCGAGGCGGTATCCCCGGCCGTCGCCTTGTTGATCTTCATCTGGTGGCCGGCGCCGGCGTGGTTGAACAGCGTGGCGGCCGAGCTGACGGCCAGGCGATTGGTGGTGTCGGCCGTGGCATTGACGCCGAGCAATCCGCCCGTGACCGGGTTGAACGGCGGCGGACCGCCGCCGGCCGTCACCCATGCCGTGCCGTCGAACGCAAGCAGGACATCCTCGTCGCTCACCCAAACGAGCCACCCTTGACCGGGCGTATAGAAGCGCCAAGCGCCGTCTTGCCAAGCAGCGATGTTGTTGGCCTGCCCTGCCCAGTCGCCGGTCGGAGCGGGGCCGACGATGTAGCGCGCGCCGTCGGCTGGGGAGCTCGGCGGCGCTGCGAGGTCGCGATCGAGAACGGTGAGCTGGACGAGGGCATCCAGCGTGCGCAGAGCCTCGTTGTGGGTCACATGCTTCTGGGCCTGTGCCGCCATGATGTAAGGCAGGCCAAGGTTCGGCGTTTCATCCATGGCTCGTCTCTCCGGCAAACGAAATCGCGCGATGGAGGAGCATGCCGCGGCGGAAACGGGCGGGGATAAGTGAGCGGCCGGCGCGTGGGTTACGGAGGCGGCCGGCTGGGGAGGGCGCTAAGCCTCAGGGCGGAACGGCCTCGCCAGCAGGGCATCGATGGCGGCATCCACCGTGACCCTGCCTTCGATGATGGCGTGTACCGCGGAGCAGATCGGCATCTCGATGCCTCTCTCCGCCGCGCGCCTGGTTACGGCTGCGGCGGTATAGAGGCCCTCCGCCACCGAACGCCTGCCGGCGAGCACGGAAGCGAGCGTCTCGCCTCGGCCGAGCGCGCGGCCGAGCGACATGTTGCGCGACTGGGGGCTCGCGCACGTGAGCAACAGATCGCCGAGGCCCGACAGGCCCATCAGCGTCTCGGGCCGTGCGCCGAGCGCCTCGCCGAAGCGGCGCAGCTCGGCAAATCCGCGCGTGACCAATGCGGCGTGCGCACTCGCGCCGAGCCCTTTGCCGTCGACGATGCCGGCGGCGATGGCAAGCACGTTCTTGACGGCGCCTCCGAGCTCCACACCGAGCACGTCGCTGGTCCAATAGAGGCGGAACTGGCGGTGGCCGAGCGTCACGGCAAGGGAGCTGCCGAGTTTCTCATCGAGCGTTGCCAGAGTAAGGGCGGCCGGCTTGCCGCGCGCCACGTCGGCCGCAAAGCTCGGACCTGAAAGTACGGCAAGCGTCGCCTCGGGCAGACACTCGGCCACGACCTCGCCCAGGGGCTTGCCGGTCGATTGCTCAAGTCCCTTGGCGCAGATGATCATGGGCGTGCCCGCGGCAAGCTTTCCCGACAGGGCGGCGCACATGGCGCGGACGTGTTGTGCAGGCGCTACCATCAGCACGATGTCGCGGGCGGCTACGGCGGCCAGGTCCGCCGTCGCAACCAGTTGGGCATCGAGCTCGATGCCCGGCAGAAACTGGCTGTTCAAGTGTCGCTGGTTGATGTCGTCGATGGTCTCCTTTTCGCGCGCCCACAGCAGCACCTCGCGGCCCGCTTGGCGCAGCGTGTGAGCGAGAGCCGTGCCCCATGCACCCCCACCGATGACTCCGACCGACGGCACCTCGCACACTCCCATTCAGGCCTTGGCTCCGAGCCTGCCCGCGCCCAGCACGGGCCGCGCCGCCGGATCGAGCGGCCAACGGGCGCGCGCTGCAAAGTGCAGCGGATCGACGGCGCCGCGGCTGAGGCGCTCCGCACCGGCCCAGGCGACCATCGCGGCGTTGTCGGTGCACAGTCTCGCCGGCGGCGCGTGCAGTGCATAGCCTTGGGCGGCACACAATTCATGCAGGGCGCTTCTGAGGCGCCGGTTGGCCGCGACGCCGCCGGCAACGACGAGATGGCGAGCCTGTGCGCCCTGCAAACAGGGGTCGGCCAGTGCCATGGCGCGGCGCACGCGGTCGCAGACGCTCTCGACGATAGCCGCCTCGAAGGCAGCGCAAAGGTCGGCCACGTCCTGCTCGGAGAGTGGGCGCAGCTTTTCGGCCTGCCGGCGCACCGCGGTCTTGAGCCCGGCGAAGGAAAAGTGCGGCTCGGCACGGCCGATCATGGGTCGCGGCAGATGGAAGCGCTCCCCTCTTCCGCGCAAGCCCATGCGCTCCACTTCGGGGCCGCCCGGAAAACCGAGGCCCAGCAGCTTGGCCGTCTTGTCGAAGGCCTCGCCCAGCGCATCGTCGATGGTGGTGCCGAGGCGCACGTAACGGCCCACCTCCTCGACGAGCAGGAGCTGCGTGTGCCCGCCCGAAACGAGCAGCAAGAGATAGGGCGGAAACAGCGCTTCGGTCAGTCCGACGGTCAACGCGTGGGCCTCGAGGTGGTTCACGGCGATGAGTGGGATGTCATGCGCGAGGGCGATCGCCTTTGCGGTGGTGAGCCCGACGATCAGCCCGCCGATGAGGCCTGGGCCGGCGGTGGCGGCCACTGCATCGAGCGCAGTGAAGTTCGCCCCCGCTTCCTCCATGGCACGCTCGATGACCGCGTCGAGGCACTCGGCATGCGCGCGTGAGGCGATTTCGGGGACGATACCTCCGAAAAAACGATGCTGCTGCCATTGGGACCGCACGATGTCGGACAGGATGCGGCCGCGAGCCGACGGCCCACGCGCCACGACGGCGGCTGCGGTCTCATCGCAGCTCGTCTCGATGCCGAGCACCCACGTTTCGCCGGGAGGCTTCACCGCAATCTTTCGCTCTGCGCCGCCTCGTGCCGCAGATTGCCAAGGGGCTTCACCGGGCGCATCTATAGGTCGAGCCCCGACAACGCCTTACAATTGGAGCACCGGGCGTGCAAGCTGCCAACACCAGGACCAGCATCCGGATCGGAACGCGGGGTTCGCCGCTCGCCATGGCGCAGGCGCAAGAGGTGCGCCGGCGGCTGATGGCCGCACACGGTTTGCCCGAGCAGCGGTTCGAGATCCGGCCCATCAAGACCTCGGGGGATCGCCTGGCCGATCGCCCACTTGCCGATGCCGGTGGCAAAGGCCTGTTCACCAAGGAAATCGAGGACGCGCTGATCGATCACGAGATCGACCTAGCCGTTCACTCGATGAAGGACATGACCAGTGTTCTGCCCGCGGGTCTTGCTATCGGCGCGGTGCTCGAGCGGGCGGATGTGCGCGATGCGTTCATCAGCCTCAAGTATCCACGATTGGCCGACCTTCCCGCCGGCGCCGTCGTTGGCACCTCGTCGCTGCGGCGGCGGGCCTTCCTAGCGCGTATGAGGCCCGATCTCAGGCTGGTGCACTTCCGCGGCAACGTCGACACGAGACTGGCCAAGCTCGAGGCTGGACTCGCCGATGCGACGGTGCTGGCCGCGGCGGGGCTCGAACGCCTCCATGCGGCCAACCGCATCACGGCTCTGATACCGGTCGAAGACATGCTGCCCGCGGTAGCGCAGGGTGCCATCGCAGTCCAAGTGCGCGACACGGACCAAGATGCTCGGCGGCTTCTGGCAGCGATCAATCACGAGCCGACGGCGCTGTGCGTCGCCGCCGAGCGCGCTTTTCTGGCTCGCCTTGATGGTTCGTGCCGCACCCCGATCGCCGGCTTGGCGCGGCTCGACGGGGCGAGGCTCCAATTCCGCGGCATGGTGCTGGCCCCGGACGGTTCGACCGCATTCGAGGCCAGCCGTAGCGGCAGCCCGGCCGCCGCCCTGGCGCTTGGCGAGGCTGCCGCGGAGGAGGTGCTGAGCAAGGCCGGCCCAGCGTTTCTGGCGGGGCTCAGGTGATGCGCCTGCTTGTCACGCGCCCCGAACCCGATGCCGGCGAACTCAAGGCGCGGCTCGAGGCGCTCGGGCACGACGTGCTGATCGAACCGCTGATCAGCATCCGCTTTGAGGGCGCAGAGGATGTCGACCTGACCGGTGCTCAGGCGCTGATCGCGACCAGCCGCAACGGCGTGCGCGCGCTCGCAACGTCAAGGGCGATGCACGATGCGCGCTCGCTGCCGCTCTATGCCGTCGGTCCGGGAACGGCCGCCGCCGCCAAAGAGCTCGGCTTCGATCAGGTCATCACGGGGCCTCGCGCTGCGCGGGACCTTGTCACGTTGATCGCCCTGCACGCGGAGGTCAACGGCGGGCCGCTCGTCTACCTTGCCGGCGATACCGTCGCGGCCGACATCGCAGGCGAGCTCAGGCGGCTCGGCTTCAGCGTGCATGAGCCTGTCGTCTACACCACCCGCCATGCGGACCGGTTGACGTCGGCGGCGATCGGCGAGCTGAAGAGGGGAAAGATCGGCGGTGTGCTCCTGTTCTCCCCGCAGACGGCGCACATCTATGCGCGGCTTGTCATTTTCCACCATCTGCTCAAGGAGGCCCGCACGATCATGCACTACTGCCTGTCCAATGCCGTGTTGGGCGAGCTCAAGCCTCTGGGGCCGGTGAGGAATGCGGTCGCATCTCGGCCGAACCTCCAAGAAATGCTTGCCCTTCTCGCGCCTGGCAGGAGAGAATCGCGTTGAAGCCAAAGGGTCATCCACGTAATACGAGGCGGCATGCGCAGCCCCGTGGATGCCGGCCGGCATGCGATCGGGTTCCCCAGCTCAGAGGCCATACCGAATGACCAGCGATCACGGCGATTCCACGCGGCCGAGCGGCGGCGGCTCGGCGATCAAGCGCCCCTCGGCGATCATCGACGTCAAGGCAACCGCGCTCGAAGATGAGGCAACCGGCAAAGCGGAAGCCGCCGGCAGGGTTGAAGAGACCGCCGCGCAAGCTGCATCGGATGCCCCTTCGTCCGAACCGGAATTGGCCGGATCGTTGCAGGACGATGCCGAGCGCGGCAACCGCGGGTCTGCGCCGGGGCTGCTGGTCACGCACGGCGCGGCCGGTGTGGCGGGCGGCGTTCTGGTGCTGCTCGCCGTGTTCGTGCTGGCACCGCTTTTGGGCCAGACCGGGGGAGAGGAGGCGCTGCAAGACCTTGAGCGCCGCCTTCGGGCGATCGAGACCTCCCCGGCCTCGCGCGCTGCAGTCCCGGCCGACCTCGCGCAAAAGATGACTGCGGCGGAGCAGCGCCTGGCACGGCTCGAAGAAGCGGTGCGCAAGGAGCCGTCGGCGAGCGAGGCGCAAGCTCGGCTTGCGAGCCAGATGAAGGTGCTGGAGGAACGCGTAGGCAAGCTCGCACCCTTGGAGGCTGCCCGCGTCGCCAAGCTCGAAGACAGGCTTCAGCAGCTGTCCGCCGCGGGCATACCGGCAGCGGCCGGGCGCGAACAGATCGATCGCGAGATCGCCGAACTGAAGGATCGGGCGGCAAGGCTCGGCCAGCGCGCAGACGCCCTCAAGGCAGACGGCGAGCGGCTCGCATCCTTGCTCAAGGCCGTGCAGGAGGACCTGACGACGCTCAAGGCCGATGTTGCCCGGGAGTTCAAATCGGTGGTCCGCACCCAAGACGTGAACAGGTCGCTGGCCCCGGTTTCGGGCAAACTGAGCGCGCTCGAACAGGAGATCGAGTCGCTCGCCAAGAGTGAACTCGACCGGCAGGCTAATGCCGAACGCATCGTTCTGGCGCTGGAGCTCGGCAACTTGAAGCGCGTACTCGAACGTGGCGTGCCCTATTCGGCCGAGCTTGCGGAGGTGAGCAAAGTTGCCGGCGGCAAGCTGAACCTGGCCATTCTGGAGCGCTACAAGTCGCAGGGCGTACCGCCGGTGACCGAACTTGCCCGCGAGTTCCGCGGCCTCGCCCATGCAGTGATCGAGGCCGATGCGGAGCAACCCGATGCGTCGATCCTCGACCGGCTGCTGGCGGGGGCGAAATCTATTGTACGCATCCGCAAGGTGAGCCATCCGGCCGGCGATACCAGCGTGGAAGCCGTCGTCGCCCGTATGGAGGCCGCCGTTCGCGATGGAAACCTCGCGCTCGTGATCGAAGCCGCCAAGGGCTTGTCGCCCAAGGCCCGGGAGCCGGTGCGGGCTTGGCTCGAAAAGGTCGAGGCACGAGTCGCTGTCGACCGCGCCATCAACGACATTGATGCGCAGCTCAAGGCCTCGCTCGGCGGCGGGACGCGGGCGCAGCAGAAGGGGTAGGCATGGTTCGCCTCATCGCCTTTCTGCTCGTTGTTGCGGCGCTCGCCTCCGGCCTGTCGTGGCTGGCCGACCGTCCCGGCAGCCTTGTCATCAACTGGCAGGGTTACGAGCTCGAGACCAGCGTGTTTCGCGCCATCGTGCTGCTTGCGCTGTTGATCGGCCTTTCCATTCTGCTCTGGTCGCTCTTGCGCTCGCTTTGGCACGGCCCGGCCACATTGGGCGCCTTCCTGAACCGTCGCCGGCAGGCACGCGGTCTGGAAGCGCTGTCGACTGGCTTGATCGCGCTCGGCGCCGGCGACCGGGCGCTCGCCCTGCGCTCTGCCGTGCAGGCGAAAAGGGCGCTGCCCAACGAGCCTTTGACCCACTTGCTGCGGGCCCAGGCGGCAAAGCTCGGTGGCGACCGGGCGACTGCCCGACGCATCTTCGAGGCCATGCTCGGCGCGCCTCACACCGAGCTTGTAGGTTTGCGCGGCCTCTATCTCGAAGCCATCAAGGAGAATGAGCGCGAGGCCGCACGCCAATTCGCAGCACGCGCGGTGGCGCGCAATCCTAAGCTCAGCTGGCCGATCGAGGCGCTGTTCGACCTTCAGTGCAAGGAGGGCGACTGGGCCGGCGCGCTCGAAACGCTCACCCTCGCCCGGCGTCACCAGCACATCGACAGAGCGACGGCGCAACGGCGCCGTGCCGTGCTGCTGACGGCGCGCGCGCAGGCTGCCGAGGATTCCGATCCGCTGCGGGCCATGCAACTTGCGCTCGAGGCCCACAATCTGGCGCCCGACCTGGTGCCGGCGGCCGCCATTGCCGGTCGGCTGCTCGCCGCCCGCGGCCACACCGCCCGCGCCGCGAAGGTGCTGGAGCGCACTTGGAAGCGGTCGCCGCATCCGGAGCTTGCGATCGCCTACGCGCACGCCCGCGTCGGCGACAGCCCGCGCGATCGCCTGGAGCGCGTCAGGCACCTTGCCGACCTCAATCCGCAGGCGACGGAGAGCGCGATTGCGCTGGCGACGGCAGCCATCGACGCGCGCGATTGGGCGCTGGCGCGCAAGGCGCTGGCACCGCTCATCGACGGAAAGCTCACCGCCCGCGTGTGCGTGCTGATGGCGCGACTGGAAGGGGAGGAACTGGGCGACACGGGCCGGGTGCGGGAATGGCTTGCCCGGGCGGTGACCGCGCCGCGCGATCCCGCCTGGACCGCCGACGGCGTCGTGTCCGACCGGTGGGCGCCGGTGTCGCCGGTGACCGGCGCGCTCGATGCCTTCCAGTGGCGGGTGCCGGTCGAGGCGCTGGAGCAGGACAGTGCGGCGCGTCTTGCCCGCAAGCTCGACGAGATCGTGAAGCTTGGCACTGGGAGCCGGATCCGGGCTCCGCTCCAGGCAGCCTCACCGCCGCCCGAACCCGAACCGAAGAGGGCGCAAGCTGTCGCCGTGGAAGAGGCGCCTTCCGCGACCGCCGCGCCAGGCGGGCCGGCCGCGCCCTCCGATGCGGAACCGAAACGACCGCCGGCCGCCGTCCCTCTGCCGGCCGTACCCACGACGGATGCCCCCCTGGAGCGTGTGGCCGAAGCCCCCACAGATCCCGCAGCTGGCGCGGCGTCGAAGCGGCGACCCAAAATGATTCGCCGGCCGGCCGAGCCGAAGATCTTCGTTGCGCCGCGGCCGCCCGACGATCCCGGCCTCGATCCGGGCGATCCGGTTACGGATCCGGCCTCAAGCTATCGTGGACCGATCAAGGACCCGGCGTAGGCGTGCGTGAGGGCGGCGCCAATCTGGCGCCAACCGGTCGCTCTCGAGCCGTTGCAACAGGTAACAAGATTTGACCTGATGGGCGGGCGGCGATCCTGTAGAGTGAGTTCCGACGGGTAGACGGGGGCGTGACTTGCGGAGGCGGGCCATGCCCCAGGCGCGGAACTTCATTGCGACTGCAGCACCAACCCGTGCTTCTGCCAAGCTGTTGACCGACACGTTCGACGCCGTATGGGCTTCGATCGGTCCGACGTTTGCCGGACGCAAATCCGAGACGGACCACGCACGCATGGCCCTTGCGCGGTCCGTCCTCGACTTTTACCGTGCAGGCATAACCGAACCTGAACCTCTCCGGCGCTTGTGCTTGCGCTCGATGCGGCTGTCGCAGGATTTTATATTGCACTAAGGGCCGCTTTCCTTCGCTGCCTGACGCCACGGGCTTGCCTCGGTGCGCCGGCAGAGCTATGTGCATCGCACCGATTGCCGCAGTAGCTCAGCTGGTAGAGCAACGCATTCGTAATGCGTGGGTCGGGGGTTCGAGTCCCTTCTGCGGCACCATTTTTCAATAACAAAATCAGTATCTTGCGATGATGTTTCAGTCGCTCGGCCCAAACGTCAGGCTGTCTGTGTCCGCACTGTGTCCGCACACAGGCCCCCGACCTTACGCCTGATGCCTCAGTGCGCGGCCCTGAGACGATGGCCATGATGGGCCAGCAAGCAAAACGTGCTGTTCAATGGAAGCTTGCTGGCTGGGCCGCCTCGATCTTCACGCCCAAGGCATAGACGCGCCGATCCTTGCCCACTTCGATCTCGATGCCGAGCTTGGCGCACAACGGCTCGAGTTCGTCGAGAAACGCATCGAGCCCCACCGGCTCAAGCCGCCTCTGCGCACACCAATTGCGGTAGGCGTGGAGCAGCGCCTTGACCTCGATGCGCTGCTCCTCGTCATCGGATGGAAATACATGGTCGCGGACGAAGCTCTTCACGCTTCCGGTGCCCTTGCCCTTCCGGGGCCTTGCCGACCCAGGGCGGGCGTCGCCGGGCGGGAGGGACCGCTCGGCGGTCCTGGCGGCGGCGGTTGCGCCAGGCGGTTCGCGGCGCTGACCGAGTAGCTCGTAAATGACCATGACGCCGACGAGACAGAGCTCGAAGACGGCCGCCACGATGGCCTGTTGCCAGGCGGTCAGCGGGGCAGCCTCTGCGCCGAGCACGGCCTCGAGCGCGCTTCCGAGTGGATTGGCATCCTGCACCGGCGGTGCCGTCGCAAGCCGCGCCCGGAGTCGCGCAGCCTCGGCGTCAAGCCGCGCGGCACGCTCGGTGGCCGCCTGGTCGGCGAGCGCGCGCGCCAGGGTTTCGCGGGCGGCGCGCTCGTCGCCTTCCCGGGCGCGGCAGTTGACGCCCCTCTGCCGGGGGTCGCCGTTGCCGCATTCGGCAACGCGCGTGCGCTCGGCGGCGTCGACGGCTTCGCGCGCGGCCTGTACGGCCTCTGTGGTGGCCGGCGTGAATCTCATGGCCTCGCGCTCGCGCATCACCCGCTCGAGCTCGCGGCGGTCGGCGGCCGCATCGGCCTTGGCACGCCCGCGCTCAGCGAGTGTCGCATCGGCCCGTCCGGCGATGGCACCCAAGTTGTTGGTGAAGGTGACGATCAGAGCCGCCGCCGCGATGGCTCCGATCAGCCCCGCCCCGATGCGGTGGCCCATGAACCAGAGCCGGACCGCCGCGGCATCGAACAGAAACGCGCACAGCGCGATGGCGCCGAATACGATGCCGCTGATTGCGCCGTCGACCTCGGTGTCGGCGCCCTTGTAGCCGTAGCGGGCCGCCAGCGCGATGCTGATCGCGCCCAGCACGACGGCGAGGAGCCCGAACAGCGCACGCATCTCACGTCTGCTCCCTGGCGCGCGCGTAAGCCTCCACAGCGCGTTCGATCAGCTCGACCATGGGGAGGCCCTCGTTGCGGGCGAGGGCACTGACCCGCTCGTGAAACTCCGGCGTGACCTTCAAGTTGAGCTGTCGGCTCTTGGTGCTGGCCCGGGTGAGACGGCGGCGGTCGGCGGCCGCGAGGGGCCGCGTCTCCCGCGCCCGGCGGTCGGCCAGCGTCTTCTTGCCGAACCTCGCAAGGATGGCCATGTCCTCGGCTTCGAGGTCCGACATCAGGAGGCGTCCTGTTCGGAAAGCAGCTTCTTTACCGCGGTCCACAGCGCGTCGATCTCCTTGCGCGCGGCGAGACCATCCCTGCCACCGAGTTCAGGACCGGATTTGCCCACCGTGAGAGCGGCCATGTAGCTCGGCAGGAAGGTGATGACTGGCGATTTCAGCACACGGGATCCCTGGCTCTGCAGGTATTCCATCGATGTTCTGGTGAGCTTCGTGCCCGGCGTGGCCTGATTGAACACGAAGGCGTGCGGCTTCCCGTGCGTCTCGCACAGCTCGACACAGATGGCGGCCTGCTCGATGTCGAAGGCGGATGGTCGGGTCGGGATGAGAACGAGATCGGCGACGAAAATGCCGGGCTCGATCAGCTCGAGCTTGGCCGGGCCAGTGTCGACGAACACCCATTCCCAGCCCTCGGCGATCAGCAGCTCGATCGCCTCGGTGGTCGCATCGATCTCGTGCAATTTCGGGTTCTTGGTGCGGCCGCGCCGGGTCCACCAGCTGGCCAGGCTCTCCTGAGGATCGAGGTCGAGCAACGCTACCTTCTTGCTGTCCTCGGCGGCGCGCACGGCAAGCGCGCTGCACAGGGTCGACTTGCCGACACCGCCCTTGGCGTTGGCGAAGGTGACGACGCGCAACCGCGGCGGCTGTTTGGTAGCCATCTGGTACCGGTAGATGTCGGGGACGCGCGTACGGGGACATGGTAGGTACCAAGTAGGTACCTAGTCTCTGGGCGCCTACCATATGCGTGGGCTCGCACCCCGGTCAAGCGCAGATGGAGCGCTCGCAAAGGACGGTAGGAGCCAAGTCGTGCTAGAGTTTTGGCGGCAGGCTCCATCAACACCCGGCCCGCCCGGTCAACAGCGGGAAATGATAGGCCGATGTGACACCCGAAATGGTCAAAAGCGTTCGTGTTGGGCTCCCGAAGTGAGCGGCTACGAGGAATCACCCGACTACGGCGGCCCTGAGCCGACCTGGTGGGGCATGGTCGGAGTGGTGATCCTGATGCTCACCGTTTGCGGAGCGATAGCGTTCGCGTTGAACCCATAGTCGCCGCATGTCCTGTCCCGGGGCTACTCTAGGCGATCATCGAAGGATTGTCCGAGCATTCGGCTGGCCGTCCTGACTTCTTGCGCTGCATTCGAGTCGAGGATTTCGAGGGCGACCAGTATGGCCATGAACACCGATCTCTCACCGAGCCGGTCGGCCGCGTCGGCCGCCACAACGAGGATGCTCAAGAGCGCATTGCTGTCCGCGAGGTACTGGCAGGGGGTCTCCTTTTCTGGCTCGTGTCTCACGATATTCCCCGCTGTTTGAAGGAGCTGCGCCGATCCGTGTCCGCGACCCTCCTTCACGCCGCCTGATGAAGGCGCATGATCGTCTCCGGTCTTATGAAGCCTTCGCTGAGGCCGTTCCGCTGATGGAGGTGGGCCACCGTCTCGTCGCTGCACTCCATCAGAATCGCGAGGGTCGGCACATCGCCAATCTTGACCGGTTCGGCCAGCCGCTCGATCGGACAGCCCGCCCGCCGCAGAATGCGCTCCATGCGAACGTCGATTACGGTGACGATGTGGCTCAGGCCGGCATACAGGCCGATTTCGAGAAGCGACGACAACAGCTCCGCGGTGACTTCCGACAGGCCGCGCTCGCCGCGTTCGCGCGCCAGCTCGGTGTCCACGCAGAAGCGCGTGCTTTCCCAGATGATCGGGCTTCTGATCACCAGGCCCGGGGGGAGGCACGCGGAGAACACTTCGCCCAGCATGGTCGGTCCGGTGGTCTGGAGCAGGCGGAAGGTGCCTACGACCCGATCCGCCGCATCGAGCGAGAGTGCGTAGAGCGGATTGAGATCGTCGAATTTGTCTCGTTCGCGGCCGTCGACGACGGTGACCGCCCAGCCCAGCCTATCGCCGAACACCTTGGCGCGCAGCCGGTGCATCGCGTCGATCAGTTGACTGTGCTTGTCAGCTTCGCTCCCTTGAATAAGTACCATCATGACACCAGCCTCCGCCCAGGTGCGCTATGTACGACCTGAGACGATGGCGAGCGATGCGGATGGTCGTCATCTAGGAAAAACCAGGGATTGACGGCTTAAAGAATGTGCTTGCGAACGGCCTTGGCGACCGCCTGCACCTTGTTGACCGCGTTGAGCTTCACGCGAGCCGCCTCCAGGTAGAATTCGACCGTACACGAACTAATGCCGAGGATGCGGCTCGTCTCCCACGCCGACTTGCCGGCCGCGGCCCATTTGAGACACTCGATCTCGCGGGGCGAAAGCTGTCGGGGACCCTCGTCGAGCTTGCCGATCTCTTCGAGTACATGCGTGTGGAAATGGTAAGCGAGAATCTGAAAGTCGCGCATGAACTCTTTCTTGACCTTCCTCCACTCGGCGTCGGAGACGTGGCTGTTGATGCTGAACATTGCTGTCTCGCCGTGCAGGCCGCGAATGGGGAAAGAGAGGCCCTGCCGGCCGACGCCGAACTCTCCGGCCTCACCGAAAAAGCGCTTGATCGCCGGATTACTGTCCCGCACCGTTTGCCAGTCGAGCGGCAATAGCCCCTGCAGGCCGACCTGAATGACCGGATCGATTCGCACGTAGTGCTGAGAGACGTAGCGACGGACCCATTTGTCAGAATACGTGGTTGTTATGTAGGCCTCCTTGTCGTCCTGCTTGGGCAGATTGATGCCGAGGTAGGCGACGTGGGAGAGGCCGTAGCGCTGTGCAAGCGTGGCGAGGAACTCCGATCCCTTGTGTTCCTGCAAAACCTTGTCGATCTCATCCACCAGATCGTAAAACACCCGACCGAGCATGACACTGCGCCTCCCACGCCTAGCGACCCATCAGATCGGCTACGATGACACCTGGGGGTGAGAAGTACCAATAACGAACTCGTGGCTGAGGAAAGGTGTGCGATGAGAGTGGAAGACCTGCCGCTGGCGGACATCATGGCCAACGACTCCTGCGTGGAAATTGTCGAAGATCACCGCGAGCGTTACGGTTACGTCCTCATCAAGTGTCCGAACGACGACGGCAGCGGTGACCATGCCCTGCACGTCTGCAACCCCTGGGCAGGAAAGCCGGCCATGGCCTATTGCCTGAGCCGGGTGTGCCGCAGGTTGACAACGCTGGACATGCTGGAACTGCATGGCGGCCGGATCGGAGGCTGGAGCCTCCATTAGGCGGCGATGACGGGCGAGGCCTCCAGCTCATACACCATCGCCGGTTTCAAGCGCGAAGCACCTGCGCACGCAGGCGTGGGGCGGGTCGGTCTCGCCCCACGCTGCATGACAATCCCGCCTGCCCAGATCGTCGTCGCAAGGTCGCCAAGCCGGGATCGACAACAACGTCAGTTCTTCCCGGTCAAACAGCCACTAGTATCGGCGCCTTGTGCCGTACAAGCCGCTACCGCCGTAGGTGCTGCCGTAGTTGAAATTGCTGCCGCCATAGATGTTGCTGTAGGGCTCAACAGAGCCAGAGCGGCCAGTATAGGGATTCACATTCCCCTGCGTACTGTAGTTGTTCCAAAGATTGCCATCTGGCGCCGAGCGATAATGCGGCTGCACATACGTGCCATCCTTGCGCATGTAGCCCTGGACGTACACATCGCCCGCGATCGCGATTTGCGAGCCAAATGCCAATGCGGCGAGAGAAGCAAGAAGAACCCGCATGTCAAAACCTCCTTTTGAAAACGGCCACGACGGAATAACATGAATCGCGCAGCGCGCCCGACACGCGCCAACACAAATCAGCGCCGGTCTCGCATTCGATAAGTGGTCACGAACACCGCGCGAACGCATCCTAGGTGATTACCTAGGTGGCAGGACGTTCCAGGAACACCGATAGTCGGCTAACATCGAGAAGCGGGGTTTTTCGCCTCGGGGGTTGTCATGCGTGTTTTGTGTTCTTGTGTCTTTTTCTTCGCGGCACTGAGCATCGGGCCGAACTGCCCGGCTCACAAACAAGCCTACGCGGCCGATCTACGCGACAAGCCAGGCCAGCGGGGGTGCTGCTCGTGGCATGGCGGCGTGTGCGGATGCTCGGGTGGTCGGACGCTGTGCTGCGATGGCGCGCCGAGCCCGTCCTGCCGCTGTTGAGGTGCGCCCGATCCAGCTACTGCCGGAGGCCCCGTGATGCGCAGCTCCTTATCAATGTCCGCGCTCGCGATTGCCATCTCAGCTTTTGTGGTCGTCGACGGGGACACGATCAGGATCGATGGCCGACGATACCGCCTGCTGGGCTACGACACCCCGGAGAAGGGAGCGCACGCCAGATGTGCCCTCGAGCAGGCTCGTGCGTTGGGCGCCGCCGGCGCCCTCGGCCGAGAGATAAATGCCGCAGCGGTGGTCGAGTTCAGGCAGACGGGAGACAATTGCGGCTGGCAGCGTGGCTGCGGCCGACTATTCCTCGATGGCGCCGACGTCGCCGCCATCATGATCGCCGACGGGTACGCAGTGCCTTGGCGGGGGCGTCGCAACAACTGGTGCGCCTGGCGCTAGGCCGTAGTGGATGGCTTGGCGCCGTTGCCGGCGCGTCAGCCCTTTGCCTTGGGCTTCCTGCGGACGGCCTCGATATGTTGGCGCAGCGCGCGGTTGATGTAGCTCGACAAGCTACGCTCGTCTTCCTTGGCCAGCTCCTCGAGAGCGGCCTTCACGTCCGGGTCCAGCCGGATAGAGATCGGGTCCAACTTCTTCCTGCGCTCCATATTGCGCTTGTAGCCGCCTTGGTGTTGACGCGGCTACAAGTGAAGTGTAACCACCTGTAGCCGTTAGTAGCTATATTGTACAGGTATAGGAGGATGTCATGTCGATTCCCGCCCATGCCGCAGCCCGTGCCGCCGAGCGCGTCCTCGCCCTCATCAACAGCCGGCCGCGCACGCCCAGCGTCGGCGAGATCGCCGACGCCATTGCGGCGGCGATGGCCGACGCTGGCGCACAGGGAGGCATGGCCCTCGCGGCATCCTCGCCGCTCATCGAGCGCGTGCGCAGGGCGATCGCCGCCGCCAAGGCCGCCGCCCTCGCCCTCAACACGACACCGCTCGGCGAAGACGAGGGAGACGAGCGCGAGGTGGCGCAGGCGGAAGAGCGTGCCACCGAGGAGATTCTGGCATTGGAGGCGGTAATCCCGAATCCCGCCACCGCACCCGATGAGCTGCTGGCGCTGGCCATGCTCGCCAACTACTGGATTGCCGAATATGAGGATGCGGACTTCGAGCAGCCGGAGAACCGGCTCGCCTTCCGGCTGGCGCAGGGCTTCCTTGCCTGCGCCGAGGGCGCGGCGGAGCATGCCCCGCCCTGCCTGCCGCCGCGGCCATTCGGGGAGAATTGCAGGCTCTTCCGCCTGCGCCGGTCCTTTGTGGCGGTCTTGGCCGATCTGGTCGCGGCCCGCGAAACCACGGGCGAGGAGGCCGAGGCCCGGCTCGACGATGTCTGCGAGCGCGGCGACCGGCTCGCAGAAGCCATCTGGAGCGCGGCCACGTCGGCGGCTAGCGAAGCGGACATCGCCCTCCTCGCCGAAGTCGCTCTGTTTTATGGGGGTGGTGCGATGGCCGCCTACCAAAACCAGAACGCGGCCCGCAATACGCGGGCGTTCGCGGAGTTGGTGGTCGCAATCCTCCGCAGAGCCGGGAGCTCGACCGCGCAGAAGCGGCTGGCCCAGTGCGGGGTGTCGACCGCGGTCACCGTCTGCCCATCCGGTACGCCTAGCGCCTGGCCTTTGCCGGAGCCTTGCCGCCCTGGCGCTTGAGATGGGCCTCGAGCGCGTCATTCACAACGTCGCTAACGGGAACGCCGCGGACCGCGGCGAGCTGCCGTAGGCCATCGTGAACCCATTCGGCCACCCGGAACCCCAGGTGGACCGGACGCTTCTTCTCTTTGCCCTTGCGCGGCCTCGCCATGGGCTCCTTGTAGCATTGAGAAACGGGAAACGTTTTCTGTTCACGAAGATTTGAACGCCCGCCCCCAAAAAACCTGGTCCCCGCCAGCCCTGCAACACGTTGCAATAGTAAACGTTTCCTATTATGCTGAAGGTAGGGCAGGGTCGTCCAGGCGACCCCAAGGCGAGTCGAGCTAGGGCGCAGAGGGCCGCTGAAGAAGCGAACCGGCGAAGCCGGGGACAAGCGAGATAGCTGCGGGACCGAGCCGCACCCCTCCCCGATACCCCCGAACAATCCGACCAAGGACGAAACGCCGAGCGGCTGGCCGCTTGCGCGTCGCCGGCTCGCCGTCGGCCTGACGAGTCCCAGTCGGAACGCAAAAACGGACCCGCCGGTGACCCTGATGCTCGAACATCAGGCGGCGGGCCCTTGTGATCCTGAAGAGGTTCACATGCCAGAAACTACCATGCGCCCGGGGCGCGCGGCAAGCGCGCTCGGCAGCGGGGCGGCCTTCAGCACGGGGCTGGCCTGCCTCGCGGTCGATATCTGGACCAATGTGGATTTTATCGCCGGCGTCGATGGATCCTATTGGTCCAGTTCCGTTGCAGCAGTCGTCGTTGTCGCAATCGCGACCGCCGTGGCGCTGTCGGCCGCAGGGGCCAGCACACGGCGCGGTCACCTGGGAATAGCCGCCGGGCTGTTCGCAGGATTCCTCTGCGGTGCAGCCTTCTCACTGTCAGCCACCCTGGACCGTGTCGCCTCGGCGCGTGACGCCGCCGTGCAGCGGGCCAGGGCTGCAAACGCTCCACTCCATGAGGCTCGCCAGGCCCTCACGGAGACGCGCACCGCCCGCGACGCGGAATGCGCGACCGGCCGCGGCCCCAAGTGCCGCAGCCTCGAGGCGAAGGTCGACGAGCTACGGCGCGAGCTCGGCGGCCTCGGTGCGGAGAGGGTCGAGGACAGCATGGGCGTCCGGATCGCGGCGATGATCCCCGGACTAACCCCTGAGCAGGTGCAGCTCTACCAGCCGGTGTTCCTGCCGGTCGCGCTCTTCCTGTTTGCGAACTTCCTGATCGCGTTCGGTCTGGCAGGGCTCGCGCCCCCGAACCGGCGGGAAACGCCTCCTAAGATCATCGACGCTCAGGTCGTCGAGATCGATCCGGTTGTCGCCGTGCTTCAGGAGCAGCGCGGCCCCGTGAGCAACCGGAAGCTGGCCCGGATCATGGGCTGGTCGGAGGCGACGACATCGCGGCGCGTGGAGGCTTTGGCCCGCGAGGGAAAAGTTTCCAAGACGCGCGATGGACGTGCGATCGCCATACGACTGACGTGACGATCAGGCGGCCGAGGTTTGTGCCTCGGCCGCCTTTTCTTTCGCTGCATCCACCTTGCTCAGCCGCCCGCGAGGGCTCGCACCGCGGCTCTTATCTGCGCGTCCGAAATCGACGCCTCTGCCCGCGCGAGGCTCTCGCTCAAGATCGGCTGTTCGGCGTAGCGTTTCACAACGCGAACGGACTTTAGCCGCTTCGGGTCGACGAGCACCTCGCGCTCTCGTCTGGCACGATCGAGGCTGCGCGGGACCCGAGCGATGATCGCTGCGGCAGGAACGCGGCTCGTTGCCACGACGGTTCCGCCCGGCGCCTTGCGCCGTGCACTGTGGGCGAACTCGCGCGCGACCCGCAGGCTCGCCGACCAGCTTACGCCCCAACAGCCCACGCTCGCATTGACCGCGAACTCGGAACGATAAAGCTGCCGATCCGGTCCCGTGTAGGGCGGCAGCAGCGCGCGGAGCAGAGCGACCAGCACGGCGTCGTCGGCAATGTCGAGGCGCAGATCCTCACCGTTGGCAACCCACCATTCGAGGCACCAGGCGCGAACCGTATCCGAAGGGGTGAGGAAGTCGGCTATTTCGGCCGCCAATGGCCATAGATCGCGGCCGGCGAGACCATTGAGCGCTACATGCAAGCGCGAGCTGCCGCCTTGCATGATGGCGGCGGCGAACTCCTCGAGCCGTTCGAAGTCCTCGCGCTCTTGTTCGCGCAACATCGCTTCGATCTCACCCGGCGTGATGTGGTTGGTCAGTATGGACGAGAGGTTGTAGCAGTCGAGTCGGTCGGTTGGGATCATTTTTGCTCGCTCCGCGCCTCGCCTGACAACGCCACGACCTCGGCTGACGTGAGGCCGTACCACCGTGTCGCCTCCTCCAAGCTTACGTGTCCGGTCGCAATCATTTCACGGGCGGCGTCCAGAATGTCGTCCTCGACATCGGCGCTCTGCACGCGGATACCAGTGCGCTCGAGCAGCAGGCGATCATGCCACTGTGCCGTTGTCTCCAACCGGTCCGCCGCGAGCAGCCAAAAGTCGGAAGGGTGATCGCTCATGCCAGTTGGTCCGCAGGCGCACGATCGCTCCAGCCAGCCAGGATGATCGAGTACTTCAGCCTCCCTCAACCGCCCGCCAGCGCCTTGAATACGGCTTTTGCTTGCGCGGCATTCAGCCCATCGAACCAAGCCTCGGCGCGGCTGCGATCCTTGGCCGACATCTCCCTGGCCATCAGCCGCATGCGCCCGAAGACGATGCCAAGCTTGTGGGCGGCCGCATTGCCCCACTCGTCAACCAGATCGCCGATGTCGGACTTGCGGAACTCCGCTACATCTTCCTCGCTCGCCGGCCGCCAGCCAGCCGGATCAACGGCCAGAAAACGGCAAATCTCGCGCCGCGCGCCGATGGGCAGATCGCTGACGCTCGCCTCGAGCGCGGCCGCGTCCTTGGCGTCGAGCTCCTGCAAGGCGCGCCGGCCGGCGGCCTCGACCTTGCGTCTGTTGAGGTCGATTCCGCCCGTCCTCGCCCATTCCTCGCGCAGCAGCGGGTCAATGTCTGCATGTCCATCGCGTATCTCGATCAGCTCGCGCTCGCGTGTCTGGACGGCGTCCGACCAGTATTTGCGGGGATCGCTGCGCCGCAGCTTGGCGATCTCGGCCAGCTCGGCATGAATCGCCGTCAGGGCGGTGCCCGGATTGGGCGCCGCCGTCGATAACTGGCTGACTTCGGCCTCGGTCAGCCCGTACCACCTCCCCGCTTCCGCCGTGCTGACATGGCCTGAGGCTATCGCCCTTCTGGCATCGGCCACCAGTTCGGAATCAACATCGCTGGCTGCCGACACGGCATTCGCCGGCGCCAGAGCGCCGGATGTCTGCCGATCCTCTGTCATCGCCCCACCCTCGGATAGGACCTGCGCAGCGCCTCGATGGCCTGCCCCTCGGTCGAAAATCCCGTGGCGATCGCGACGTGGTCATCGATGCGCCTGACGCCGTACCATCCCCCACCCCAGAACACCTCGAGGGTGTCGTCCCGGTAGAGATTGTCGGAGACACCGGCGAACTCGAACACCTTCATGACGAGGAGGCGGACCTCGCTGTTGGTGGCGTGCTTGACCAGCGCCTCGACTCCCCACGACTCGTCGTAGGCGAGAACGAACAGGCGATCCATGCGGATCAGCGCCGACCGCGGCGAGGCCTGAACGGCGCGCCAGATCTTGGGGTCGCGCAGATCATCGGGCACGGCGCCTTGCGGCATGCGCACGAGGATCGAGCGCCAGATTTGCCCGGCATCGTTGATCTGGACGGCGGCCGGCTTGACGAGCGGCGCCTCGCGCTGATCTGGACTGGCCTTGCTTTTTGCGGGCTGCACGGTGCCCTTGTCGAGTTGTGGCGTCATGGGGCTTTTCCTTCCTCGAGGAGGGGTTGGACCAGGTGCGTCATGAGCCGGCGCTCTTCCTCTGCGCGCCAGTTGCGATCGGCCGGATAGAGGCCCGATGCGCCGGCCGGCCAGGCGATCGAGCCGAGCCGGTCGCGGTGGCCGGGGATCGTCGCCATGATGGCGGCGTGCCGACACGCGAGACGGCTGGCGAGCTCCATCACGTTGAGCGCCGTCGGCATCCGGCCGTTGACGGCAAGCGCTCTCGCGATCTTGGACAGGCGGGCATTGCTCGCCAGTCGACGGGTGATGGCCTCGGCCAGAGCGCGCGACGCGGCTTCGGCGTCGGCCTCAGCCTGGAGTGCCAGCTCGACCTCCTCGAGCAGCGCCTTGCGCTGCTCGAGCCATTCCGCTGTGCGCTGCTGATCGGCAGCGGCGCGCTTGTCGCGCTCGCGCACACCGATCTGTGCATCGATCCTGGCGATCTCGCTCTCGAGCGCAGCTGCCTTCGCTTTGTACTCGGCGGCGGCGGCGTCGGCTCGGCGGATGAGATCGGCGAGCTGAGACGGCGGCGAAAGGTTTTCCAGGCTGCTGGCGAGCTCGGCACGCTTGGCCTCGAGCGGGTCGGTCGGCGAACGTGTCATGTCAGGTGCTCCTGTAGTGGCGGCCGTACATGCGCTTGGCGTTGGCGTAGCCGAGGATCACCTCCGGCGATGACCGCGACCGGCTCTCCGCGCGCGAGGCCACCCGCGGAAAAAACTCCGTCAGCCCCCAGATCAGGGCGTCCGCCCGATCAGGCGAGCCGTCGCCCATATACCCACCGGTCGTGAACGCCACGAGCTGGTCCTCGAGCGCAGGAAAGGCGCCGACGTGGTGCACCTTGCCCTGCTCGTAGAGCGCCGCGATCGGCTCGGCCCGCACCACCTTGCCGCGGGTCGCCCTCACCTCCTTGATGCGCACGGGCAGGTTGGCGTGTGCTGCTGCGGCGCGCACCACCGCCTCGACCATGGCTCCGCCATAGTTGGTCTCGGCCACCACGCAGTCGGCGTCGTGCCGATCGACGCAGTTGACGACCACCCGCCCCCACATCGACGGCGGCGCCTTGGTGCTTGCGTCTTCGAGGAGGTAGGCCTCGCCGTCGAGGCCGAGGCCGACGACGACGATGCCGACCGTGTCGCCGCCGTCGTCGCCTTTGGTCCCGCTCGGGTCGACGGCGACGACGATCCGGCGCAGATCTGGGCTGACACTGCGCCGGTAGGTCTCGATCACCTCGAACGACCAGAGTGCATTCTCGCCCACATCGCCGAAGCGCCCGTCCCAGAACCGCAGCCGCTCGCGTGCCGGCAGCGCCTGCAGCTCGGCCAGATAGGACGCGGGCAGGTTGGCCGCGTTGTCGGCCGGGTTCATCTGCAGGTGGGCGTAGGCCTCAGGATTGGCGAGCGGCGCGTAGGGTGGCGTCGCCTCACGCCGCTCGAGAAACAGGCGGTGCGTCCAGTGCGTCGAGACGGGCGGGTTCTCGTCGTAGAATGCCTTGAGCGGCAGGCCGCAGTTCTGCGCCAGCCGCGTGACAACCGTATTGCGGGCCGCCAGGCCGATCTGGGAGCACTCGTTGAGCAGGACGGTGGCGTACTCGTTGCCGAGCACTTTCTCGGTGCGCTCCTTGTCGTCGAGGCCGCCGAACCAGATCTGGGATTTGTTCGGCAGTTCCCAGAACCAGGATGCCTTGTCTTTTTTGGCCTCGACGCCCGGGAAGCACGTCGCCATGACCTTGGGCATGGTGTCGTGCCACACCGATTGTATGACGTGGTTGAATCGGTATCTTGCGATCAGATGCCGGCTGCCAGCCGCCCGCAGGGCTCGGCTCACGATGTGGCGGCACAGCAGGTGCGTCTTGCCCGAGCGCGCGCCGCCCCACAGCAGGATGTGGGTGGCCGGCCCGTCGAGCAGCCGCTCGGCCTCGATCTGGCGGGGCGTCGGCACGAAGGTGGCGCCGAGTCTCGCCTTGATGGCCGGCATCTCGGCGAGCGCCCGACGCTCGCCGGCCGACAAGGCGTCGAGGCGCTTGGCGAGCGCGCGAGCCTGATTTTCGGCGGATGGTGCCAGCACCTGGATGCCCCCGCGGTGTTACGCGCACGGGAACTCTTTACATATCGCGCAAAGTGTGCAAAGTACGCTACCCCGACACTACACAGAACGGGCACTTTTGGGAGGTGACGCGATGGCGGCCAACGGGCGAAAGGTAAAGAGTTGGGCGGACACCACCGATGCCCACGAGCGCGCCAAGGATTTTCTCGATCCGGGCGAGGTCGAACGCCTGCTCGCCGCTGCCAAGACAGGCCGGCACGGCATCCGCGACCACGCGCTGCTGCTCATGATCTATCGCCACGGGCTGCGCGTCAGCGAGGCCGTTTCGATGCGCCGCGACCAGCTCGATGTCAAGCGCTCCCGTCTCTGGGTCGCCCGCCTCAAGGGCTCGCTCTCCGTCGAGCACCCGGTGGCCGGCGACGAGCTGCGCGCCATCAAGCGCTACCTCGCCACACGCACGGACGCCCTGCCCTGGCTGTTCGTTTCCGAGCGCCAAACGCAGTTGACCCGCCAGGCCGTCAATTACGTCGTCCGCCTCGCCGGAGAGCGCGCCAAGCTCGGCCGGGTTTGGCCGCACATGCTGCGGCACGCCTGCGGATTCTACCTGGCCGACCAGGGCACCGACTTGCGCACCATGCAGGACTACCTCGGGCATCGCGACCCGAAGCACACCGCGCACTACACCCGCGTCGCCGGACACCGCTTCGAGGGGCTGTGGCGCTAGACTCATCGCGGCCGGCTCCTGACCACGGGTCTCTCTCCGCGCCGGTTGGTCCGCTGGTCCGGCCGCATGATATCGATGTCCGTACCACCGGGGTCTTGTGGCGGCTCGGGAGCGTGCCGCGCCGCCTCGGGCGGCGGCCCCGGGAGGCTCCTTGCCAGCGCGCGCGCTGCGTCGAGACTGGGCCGGTAGCCGGCGAGCCGCCCCGCGTGGTCCGTAACACGGTACGCATCGAACTCGGCGTCGTAGGCCACGTGTGCGCCGTTCGCCGGCTCGCGCTTGTCGGCCTCGGGCGCCGGCGGTTCCGGCGGCTCAGGCTCGGCGGCGGGAGCCGCCGGCGGCAGCGCGAGCGCTCTCTCCTCGGCGCTCGGCACGATGCCGAGCTCCGGCAGCGCCCCGATGAGCGCCTTCGCCAGCGCCAGGGTTTCCATCTGGATTGGGGCACCGTCAGGACCCGTCACCTCGGCGCTGATCTTGTCGCCGTATATTTTCGGCAGCGCTTTGCTCAGCAGCCAGCGGCGCGCGTCGAACCGCAGCCGGTCTCGCTGCACCTGGGCGGCGTCAGCCTTGCCCTTTTGGGCGGTGAGGCCGTCGGCGATCTCGATCACCTCGTCGGCCATGCGGTGGTAGCCGATCACGCGAGCACGCGCGTACTGCGGCGCAAACGGATGGGATTCCTCGGCAGCCCATCGCCGGACAGTCCGTTCGTCGGGCATCCCGGCTTCGCTGCATATCGATCGCAGACTGTGGCCGTCGCAGAGGCGCTCGCAGATGCGCTTGGCGAGTTCGTCGGTGTAGGCGACGTCGGGCTTGCGCTTGAGTGTGCTGGCGCCAGCGGGCGTCTCCGCGGCTCTCGTCACCTTGCGACGCTGGGCTCTTGGCGTGTCGGTGTCGGTCGTCACGCGGCTGGCCTTTCTGCGCGCCGGCGGCGCATGAGGTTGCGCTGGTAGGCGCGGCGCTTGTCCGGGGTGCGGTAACGGTAGGTCGAGCTGGCGCGGTTGCGGCCGGGAGCCGTCGCTGCGTTAGCCACATCGACCCCGTTCGCCATCTCGTTGGGCATCCCGATAGCCAGCTGGCGGGTGTTAGCCATATCACCGGCCGGCCAAGCCCCACGCTCGCCCAGTCTGGCTGCCACGGGTTGGGGCGGGCAGCGGTGGCTGTAGCCGACGAGGGCTGAGGCCCTGTCGAGGCCGCAGTGGGGGCAGGGATCAGATGCGCCCATCGCCATCACCGGAACCTCATCCTGCGCAGACGCTGCTCGCGCTCCTTCGCCTGCTCGCGGTGCCATCGCTGGGTGCGCGGCTGCTCGGTGGGGAGCATCCGATCGAATTCGGGATCGAGGGTCAGCTTGTTCGGCGGCTCGCGGAAGATATCGTCCCGAAAGTCGTCGTAGGCGACGAACGGCGGAATTGGGTAGGGACGATGCTCGGGGGGAACGCGGGGCGGCTGGTTGTCGGACACCAGCGTGCTGAGCGCGCGGCCGCCGCGCAGCATCGCATCGGCCTTCGACAACTTGCTGATGTCAGACATGGCGTGCTGCCTCACCCGTAGCTGCCGAACCGGCGCGCGCTAACCCTCGCATGCCGGCCATGGGGGCGTCCTCAGAGTGGTAGTGGGGGTCCGTCTTTGGGCGTGGCGATGGTGCCGTCGGCGCGGAGCATCACGCCTGCCTTGCGCATCTCGCGCAGGAGAAGCTGCCGCACAAAATCGCTGGCGGTCTGATGATGCTGGGCGGCCGTGGCGGCTACAGCCTCGGCGAAGCCGCGCGGCGCACGAAACTTGTAGAGGTGGGGGTAGCGCGGTCTCGCCTGTGCGACGCGGGGGTGCATCCGTTCGTGTGCTCCCTGTAGCGAACAGTGTGGCCACGACTCTATGCCGATTTGCGCTCACGGCAAAGATCAGTACACAGACTACCTTTGCTGGCGCGGGACCGGGTAGCTGGCCACAGAGCGCTGTGCCTCGCAGAGCGCTCCCGTATCACCCACGGTTACCGCCTCGATACCGCCGACATGCACCACCCATTCGAGGCCGCCCATCGGGCGAGGCACCTTGCGGCCGATGCGGTGCAGCGCACACAGGTTGCGGATTTGTCGCGGCCGCCGGCCGATGCGCTCGCCGGCCTCAGCCGTCGTAACGAAAACGGGCGGCAGGTCGAAACTGGCACGCGCCTGGTGATAGCCGCGGCAGCGCTCAACGCGCCGGCGCGCGGCTGGGAGTCGCTCGCGCACGCACGCCAGGCAGAAACCATCGACGGCGGGCGGATTGGCGCGGCAGGCTCTACAGAGCGGCTCCATCTAGATCGCCCGGAAATGCGTGAGGCGTTGGATGTGCTCGGCGCAAAGAAGGTGTTCGCCCTCGAAGGGGCTGGTGCCGGCGCTGCTGGTGTCGCCGTCCGGCTTGGCACCGGGCCTGACGTAGGCCTCCTTGGGCATGACCTGCCGGGTCCGGCACGTCGGGGTAAGGCACTCGAACCAGTATAGGTACCAGCCGCGATCCTTGGGCGGTGTCCAGCCGTCGGCATGGCGCCAGCGCTGCATCGGCTGGCCGCAGTTGCGGCACGTCCAGCGTTCGCCGTGGGTGTCGGGAACGCGCATGCTGTCGGTTCTCTTGCTCATTGTCGCCCTCCTAGAAAGGAATTTCCTCGTCGAACCCGTGGTTGGCCCTGCCGGAGCCCTTTGCCGCCGCGTACTGGTTCGGCTCTGCCTCCGGCCGCTGCCAGTCCCGAGCTGGCGCTGACTGCAGCCGCTGGCCAGCGTCGTCGCGCTTGGGCGCTTCGCTGAGGAGCAGGGACCAGATCTCTGTGCCGTCCTCGGTCGTCTGCTTCGATTTGAGGACGGTCACACGGGCGCCGCCCCAGTAGCCGACGAAGTAGGTGGTGCCCTTCTCGGATTTGCGCCGGTAGAGCTTTGCCACCGGGAAGCTCGGTGGGTAGTTGCTGTTGCTCATTGTTGGGCCTTTCCGGGCGCGCCGCCGCCGCACCACCAGCGCTTGAGGTCGTCGTAGTCGGCCAGCACCGGGCAGGGTCGCGCCGGCGATCGAAACGCCACGATGACGGTCTGTTTGTCGTCGAAGTCCTGGGCCTTGGCCTCGGCGAGGAAGGCGATCGAGCGCCGATCGAGCAGGAGCCTACGGCCGTCGGGCATCTCGAGCTCGCGCAGGTGTGCGGTATGCGGTACGCGAGGCCGGTCCCGGCCGGGCTCGCGTCGCTCCGGCGATCGGACTATGGATGCGTCAGTCATATGCTGTCCTTTCTCCCGCTGCCTCCCGCGGCTGCCCGGGCGGTCCTGGGTGTTCGCGTTGTGAAGGTGATCTTGCTGCGCGCCAGCGCCGTGGCCGCCAGGCATCGCGGCTAACAGCACCTCATCGATGGTGTGGTGGGTGGGATCGACGACGATAGCTCTGATGGTGTCAGTCATCTGTGTTGTCCCTGGGTTGCAGGTCGCACGCGAACCCCTTGCTGCTGCGCGTGCGACCCTATCGTGGGGGATGCGGGGCATCCGGGGCAGGCGGGGATTTTGGGCAAAATCGATCGAGATATCAGTTGGTTGGCCGTGCCCCGGAGCCCAAAAACCGGCGGGGCGCTCCGGGGCAACCGGGGCAGGCGCGGAGGGCGCGTGCCCCGCATGCCCCGGCGGTACCCGGCCCATTCTCCGCTGCGGGGCACGGCTAACGCTCTGATCTCACTCATTTTTTGGGGCCTCCGGGCCGGATGCCCCGGATGCCCCGGCATCCGCAGCATAGAGCCACTCCGCCGTGCGCACGTGCAGGACGCGCCGCCGCACGCCCTGCACGACCCGCTGCACGCGATGGCGGAGATGGCGGCGCCGCCCCTCGCGGGTGGTGAGGGTCAGACCCCGGTCGTGCATCCGCGCCCCCAGCGTCTCGGCCGACACCCCGACCGACCCGAGGCGGCTCACCGCGGCGTAGGACGCACTAGGCTCCAGGTACAGGCCACCGTCGTCGGCGACCCACCCGATGCACTCGCCGCGCGGCCGCCAGGCGA
>DATLZB010000205.1:0-25909 GCA_035574175.1 Hyphomicrobiaceae bacterium | reverse complement strand
GGGCATTTTCGCACCACGATCGCCAAGGGGCGGGAACTCGTGCGCACCCTTCGCCGCCGGCTGTCGGGCCTCGCCCAGCCGACATATGTCCTGGATATTCCCGGCGGCTACGGCAAGGTCCCGATCGGCCCCCAGTACCTGTTGCGGGCAGCCGCTGAGCCGGCCTCCTACGAAGTCGAGGACATTCACGGCCGGCGCCACGGCTATGTGGACGCGGGCGAGGCTCACGCATGCGAGCGCCGGCAGCCGGACGTGACGCGGGCACGCGGCCGCGACTGAGGCGCTACTGCTTGGTGTTGCTCGTATCGACGGCGAAGTTGATGCGCACGCCTGAGGTCGTGTTGGCGATGTCGGCGCTGGTCTGGAAACGATCCAGGATCAGGGCCGCGACGGCTGTGATCACGCAGGCGACAAGCAAGGCCAAGAGAAAGACGCGCATGGTTTTTGCCCAGGCTCCCAATTTCGACGAGCCGTCCCGGTCGGCCAAGCGAGCCCCGGACCGGCTTTCGATCCACTTCGTTCTTCGTTCAGCGCCTCATTCCGCTGGGACGGTGCGCCCGCCGCCCTCAGGGCTGGCGACGCGCTCGGCCCATACGGAATGGTGTTGCCGCGCCCAGTTCTCGTCGACCTCACCCGTGCTCATCGACGAGAAGGCGCCCTCCATGCCGATGGTGCCGATGTAGATGTGGGCGAGGATGATGGCAATCATGATCAGGCCGACCACGGCATGGATGACCTGCGCATTCTGGATGGCGGCGATGCTGGTGTTGATCTCGGTGAGCGTGGTCGACGGCAGGCTGTAGAAGGGGAACATCAGCATGTAGCCGGTGATCGTCAACGTGAGCCCGCCCAGGATCGTCACCCAGAACACCAGCTTTTGGCCGGCGTTGAACTTGGCGGCTGGCGGATGCTTGTTGCCGATGATGCCGCCGCCCTCGGCGATCCATCTGAAGTCCCGCGCCGTCGGCAGGTTGTAGATCACCCATGCGAAGAAGATGATGACAAGACCAAGCACGAAGGCGAAGCTCATGTAGTTGTGCAGGTATTTCGCCCACTGGGACAGGAAGGTGAAGGTCTCGGCGCCGACCACAGGGAGCAGATAGTCACGGCCGAAGGTGACGTTGAGGCCGGTAAGTCCGAGCACGATGAACGAAGTGGCGGTCAGCCAGTGCCCGAAACGTTCCACGGCCGTGAACCGCTGCACGGTGCGGCCCGAGAAGCCGTTCTCCAGCCGCACCCGTCCGCGCACGATGAGGAACAGGATGAGGAGCGCCAGCATGCCGATGATGGCGATGGTGCCGATGCGCGGCAGCGTGCTTTGTCGCCACTCGCGCCAATCGCGGCCGGCGGGCTGGATCAGCACCGCCTCGCGCTTGTCCGGTATGGTGATGCGGCCCTCAATGCGCTGCAGCTCCTTGAGGAGCTGATCCTCCTTCACCGATTCCGCGGTCGGATTGACCTGCTTCGGTACCGGGGTCTGTGCCGAGACCGGAGCCGCGCCGGCGAACAGGGCGATGGGGATGGCGAGCGCCAGGGCGCGGGCAAGTTCGATCAATCTCGACATCTTTCCTCCCTCGAATTGTCCAGCCGGCGGCCCGCAACGAGCCGCCGGCCCGCACATCAAGCGTGGTGGGCTCGAACGGTCAGGTGGCGATGCTCTCCTTGTAGGCCGTCCGCCAGCCCCAGGCGCCGGAGCCGTAACCGCGCTTGGCGACGCGCTCCTTGTAGATCTGCGCGATGATTTCGCCGTCGCCGGCGAGCAGCGCCTTGGTCGAGCACATCTCGGCGCACAGCGGCAGCTTGCCTTCCGCCAACCGGTTCGAGCCGTAGGAGGCATATTCGACCGCCGTCATGTCCTCCTCCGGCCCGCCCGCGCAGTAGGTGCACTTGTCCATCTTGCCGCGCGAGCCGAAGTTGCCGACGCGCGGATACTGCGGCGCGCCGAACGGGCACGCGTAGAAGCAATATCCGCAGCCGATGCACAGCGCCTTGGAGTGCAGCACCACCCCGTCGGCCGTCGTATAGAAGCAGTCGACCGGGCACACCGCCGCGCACGGCGCGTCGGTGCAATGCATACACGCCATCGAGACGGATCGCTCGCCGGGCTTGCCGTCGTTGATGGTGACGACGCGCCGCCGGTTGATGCCCCACGGCACCTCGTGCTCGTTCTTGCAGGCGGTGACGCAGGCATTGCACTCGATGCAACGGTCCGCGTCGCACAGGAACTTCATCCTAGCCATGATTGCCTCCCATCACGCGGCCCTGATCTGGCAAAGCGTGGCCTTGCCTTCGTGCATGGCGACCACCGGATCATAGCCGTAGGTCGTCACCGTGTTGGCGGATTCACCGAGCACGATCGGATCGGTGCCAGGCGGGTAGTTGCCGCGCTGATCCACGCTCTGGAACCAGCCGCCGAAGTGGAACGGCATGAACGCCACCCCCCTGCCGACCCGCTCCGTGACCAGTGCCTTCATCCGGCACCACTTGTCGCGCGACATCTCCGGGCCTTGCACGAGGACCCACTGCCCATCGGAGATGCCCCGCTCCTGAGCGTCGGCCGGGTTGATCTCGATGAACATGTCCTGCTGCAGTTCGGCGAGCCACTTGTTCGATCTCGTCTCCTCGCCGCCGCCTTCGTACTCGACGAGGCGCCCCGAGGTCAGGATGATCGGGAACTCCTTGGCGATGCCTTTCTCGACCGCCGTCTTCTGGACGGTGAAGCCGATGTTCGGCACCCGGAAGCTCACGAAATCCGGCCGCGTCGGATACTTGGCGACAAGATCCGGCCGCGGCGAGTAGATCGGCTCGCGGTGCACCGGAATGGGGTCGGGCAGGTTCCATGCCACCGCCCGCGCCTTGCCATTGCCGTAGGGGGTACAGCCGTGCTTGATGGCAATGCGCTGGATACCGCCGGAAAGATCGGTGGCCCAGGATGCGCTTCCGCCCATCTTCTGGATGACCGCCCTCTCCTCCTCGGTCAGCTCGCTGTCCCAGCCGAGCTTCTGCAGCACCGCCGTGGTGAACTCCGGATAGCCATCCTGGATCTCGGAGTCCTTGGAGTAGACCCCGTCGGCCAGAAGGCTGACCTTGACCACGGTGCCGTCGGGCCGCTTCTCCTCGCGCTCCAGTCCGAAGCGCGGACGGAACGTGCCGCCGCCGTCCTTCACGGCGATGGTCGTATTGTAGAGGATCGGCGAGCCCGGATGGCGAAGCTCCGGCTTGCCCCAGCACGGCCACGGCAGACCGTAGTAGTCGCCGCCGACCTCCGGTGCATCGGCGGGTGCGCGCAGCGTCACCACGTCGAACCGGCCCTGGTTGCGCATGTGCGCCTTGAGCCGCTCCGGAGACTGGCCGCAGTAGCCGGTTGACCAGCCGCCGCGGTTGATCTCGCGCAGGATCGACTCGGGCTCGGGCTCATCGCCGTACTTGCCCTTCACCATCTTGATGTTCTTGAACATCCGATCGGCGAAGCCAAGCTTCTCGGCAAGCTTGTACATCACCCAGTAGTCGTTGTTGCTCTCGAAGATCGGTTCCACGATCTTCTCGCCCCACTGCAGCGAACGGTTGGAAGCCGTGCGTGAGCCGGAGCACTCGAGCTGGGTCGAGATCGGCAGCAGGTAGGTGCCGTTCTTGCGATTGCCGAGCGACACGAAGTTGGTGGGATGCGGGTCGGCGACCACCAGCAGCTCCAGAGCCGCCAAGCCCTCCACCATCTTCGGGATGCGCGGCACCGTGTTGCCGCCATGGCCGAACACGATGGCCGCTTTGATGTTGTCCCGCTGCCCGACCTGATCCTTAGGCAGGGTGGCCGCATCGAACCAGCGCGTCGAGGGAATGCCTGGAACGGTGCGGAAGTTGACCGGCTTGCCGTCGGGGCCGGGCCGCTTGTCGAAGCGGCTGTCGAGCCATTCGAACTCGACCTCCCACACCCGCGCCCAATGGCGCCAAGCGTTGTCGTCGAGGCCGTAGTAGAGCGGCAGCGTGCCGATGTCGACGCCCAGGTCCGTGGCACCCTGCACGTTGCAGTGGCCGCGGAAGATGTTGGCGCCGGTGCCAGGTCTGCCGACATTGCCGGTGGCGAGCAGCAGGATGCAGCTTGCGCGCACGTTGGCGGTGCCCATGGAGTGCTGCGTCTGACCCATGGCCCAGATCAGCGTCGAGGGCCGCTCCTTGGCGAACTTCTCGGCTACCCGCCGGAGTTGCTCGGGCGGCACGCCGGTGATGTTCTCCACCGTCTTGGGATCGTACTTCTTCACCTCCTCGCGGACCTGGTCCATGCCGTAGACCCGGCGCGCGATGTACTCCTTGTCCTCCCAACCATTCTCGAAGATGTGCCAGAGCATGCCGAACAGCACCGGGATGTCGGTGCCGGGACGGATGCGGACATACTCGGTGGCGTGCGCGGCCGTCCGCGTCAGGCGCGGGTCCATGACGATGAAGTTCGCCCGGTTCAGCTCCTTGCCGGTGAGCAGGTGCTGCAACGACACCGGGTGCGCTTCGGCCGGATTGCCGCCGAGGATGAGCAGCGTCTTGGAGTTGCGGATGTCGTTGTAGGAGTTGGTCTGCGCACCATAACCCCAGGTGTTGGCAACCCCGGCCACTGTCGTCGAGTGACAGATGCGGGCCTGGTGATCGACCGAGTTGGTGCCCCAGAAGGCCGCGAACTTGCGGAACAGGTAGGCACCTTCGTTCGAGAACTTGGCCGAGCCCAGATACCACACCGACTCCGGTCCCGACTTTTCGCGGATCTCGAGCATCTTCTTGGCGATCTCGTCGAACGCCGTGTCCCAGCTGATCCGCTGCCACTTACCGTCGGCGAGCTTCATGGGGTACTTCAGGCGGCGGTCGCCGTGCACCAGCTCACGGATGGCCGCACCCTTGGCGCAGTGGGTACCGCGGTTGATCGGGCTGTCCCACGCCGGCTCCTGGCCGATCCACACCCCGTTCGCCACTTCTGCAACCACCGTGCAGCCCACCGAGCAGTGGGTGCAGATGTTCTTGCGGATCTCGACCTTGGCGCCGGCCGGCGGTGGCGGGCCCGCTTCGGCCTTGCGCACACCGGCGATGCCGAGGCTGCCGACCGCGGCGAGGCCGCCGGCGGCCAAGCCTGAGCGGCGGAGGAACGTGCGGCGATCCATACGGCCATCGCTGCCGTTCACGAGCGCATTGCGCAACGAGGCTGCGCGCGCTTGGCTTTCCTTGCGCTTAATCAGCACGTCACGTCTCCTTGGGTTCCGAACGGAAAATCAATAACGGTTGGTGCGATAGTAGGCCTTGACGTGGTCGGTCTCGCGGTAGCGCGCCTTGCGCTTGTCGGCCTCGCTCTCGGCGGCCTCGGCCGGAGCGCTGCCGAGCCCGGCGACGGTGGCTGCCGCCACCCCGACCCCGCCGATCGACTTTAAGAAGCCGCGGCGGTCCACCGCTCCGACCTGCTTCTGCTTCGTCATCGTCTCCTCCTCGTTGCGGCCGCCGGGGCGGCCGGCTTCGTCTCATTTCACTCGAGTGCGAAGGCCTCGCACTCCACGCTCAGAAACGTTCGGCCGACTTCGGCGACCGGCGTGTAGAAGCGCGCCGACTTGGCAGCAGCAAGGTCGTCGAAGAAGCGAAACGCCCAGGGTCTGATGTGACGCTCGAAGAATCCCTTCTGCTGCTCAAGATCGGCGGGAAAAGTGCCGTTGGCGAAGCCGCCCATGATCTCGAACAGGATGCCCAAATGGTCCTCCGGATCGAAGTTGGACTCCGCGCGCTCGATGCCCAGGCGCTGTAGTTCCTCTCTCAGACGAGCGAGCGGCCGCTCGTGCAGGAACCCGGTGAGATAATATGAGGCATAAGGAAGGAGTTCCCCTCGGCCGATGCCGATGAACAAGGCGAAGTACTCCGATTCGACGTCGGAAACATCAGCCTTGGCAGCCGCCTCGGCGAGGGCAATATGGGCCATGCCGAGCGGCGTGGCATCGCCGGTCAATCCGGCAATCTCCTCAAGCAGAGCTCCACTTGGCGCACTGCGCAGCAGGTTTGCCAGCAGCAGATACTCGCTCGCCCGCGCCCGCTCGATCTCGTCCGCTTGATCCAATGCCGTCATTGCCGATGGCCCGACGCGCCCCTCGCCATAGAGGTCCGGCCGGAGTCTCTCGCGGCGAACGCCGGTCAGCGCTTCCACGGCCAGCACGCGCTCTGCCGGAACCCGCTGCCACGTTGAAACCGAAGGTTGCTTGATGCCGAGGCCACGCGCCAGCGCGCCGACGCCGCCGGCTGCCTCGATCGCGAGCCTGAGACCATCCTCCCGCATTTCCACCCTGATTATGCTGCCCGGGCGAGGCCGGGCCGTCAGGTTGCTTAAACATAGTACCTGCCTAAGCCGCCATAGCGCAATCCTATTAGGAAGGCGCCGCGTCACACGGGCAGGGCGCCGCCGTGGCGGCGGCGGCGGGGCGGTCCATAGCCCATGCGCGAAGGAGCCTCATTTTCCCTTTCCACGGAGGTGGAATGAGCCTCCGCTACCCGGCTTGCGCCCAAAGGTTTTTCGCGCGCCGCTTCCGTCTCGGCAGGAGCCATCGCCGCAGCCTCCTCGCCGGCGATCTGGCTGGGGGCCCCGGTGGTATCCGGCCCGCTATGCGACAACTTGTCATAGTCGGGCGTCTTGCTGGCCTCCTGAACGACGTTCTTGCTCGAGGTTTGGAAGACTTGGGCAAGCAGCTCGCCGACTTTTGTTCCGGTCGGCATAGGACCATAGCAAGGAGCGCCGCCAGGCACGTTCCAGTCATAATTCCAGTCCGACATTTCCACGAAGTCCCGAATCCTCGGATCGAGCGTCCACGCCCGCCGTAACGCGGCCTGGCGCAGGCTGCTCGGCACGCGGGGGTCCATGAACTGGGCAAAGTCGCTATCGGCCGTCAGCTCCTCGATTTTCGGCAGCTTTGACAGATCAAGCGGCGGCTCTGACTGGCCGGTCTGTCCGCGTTCTCTTTCAGCGAGGTCCTTTCGGGCCCCTTCTGCGGACTTGTCCGTATCGGGCTGGGCCGCGGTGCCGGGCCCGCTTTCCTCGCCTGGCTGGGGTTCGCGGCGACGCTTCAGCCGCGACCAGCGCGCCAGAAACGGTTCGTCGTCAGTGCTCATTTGTCGCTCCCTACCGGCCGGCGGCGCCAGCGCAGGGCATCACGCTCGGAGCGATCGCGCTGGCGCTTGTAGAAAGGCCGTTCTTCGTGATGTGCGGTGAAAAAGGCAGCAACCTGCGCCACGATTTCGGCCGGCATCGGGACTGTATCAACAATGTTGCTGCCGGCCTCGGTCAATGCTTCGCCCTCCGAGGGATTGGCGGTGACGGCGACGATCTCGATCGGCGGCTCGCTTCCCTCAGCCCGCAGAGCAACCCAGAGCTTGGGGGTGCCGGTTGCGAGGTTCGCCCCGTACTGGTCGGTGTCGCTCGAGTGCAGCTCGAGCGCGGCCGGACCAGCATAATACTGCACCGCGTCGGGCGAGCTCAAAAGGCGTGTCCAGGGCGGCGTCGCGGGCGGGGCGGGAAAAACCTGGACGGGTGCCCAGGTGAAGCCGGGCCAAGGGCCGACGATCCTTCGGCACTCGACGACGAGCCCGACCAGTCTCTCCAGGCGCGCCATCACGAAGCTCCGGCGGCGGGTGCCATGACGTGGTCCGGCAGCCCCACGAGCAGATTCTGCGGTTTCATGCGAACGATCCGCTGCGGTGTCATCGCCAAGATAAGATAGATGGGCGCAGGGACTTGCGCCATCGCTTCGAGGTCGAGCCGGAACAGCGCCACCACGCGGTCCAGACCCGGCACGGTGGGGCCCTGCCCTTCCCACAGCGCATTGCCGATCCGCGTTGCCTCCGCATCAAGGCCGATGAACCAGGTCCAGTTGTCGTCCTCGATTCTCTCGAGCGGCGTAATGCGCGAGCCCAGTTTGAGCATGTGGCGAAGCCAACGCTCCATGACGCCGGCGAAGGCGGTACGGCCCGGACCACCGTGGCGGAAGTCCAGAACCATGTCGAAGGCATCGCTGCGCGCGAAGTAGCCGGGTGCGTTCTCCTCGACAAGGACGTCGAGGTTGCGGGCCGCGGCTTCCCCCAGCATGGCGATCAACGGCGAGGCGTGCATACCGCTTTCGGCCCCGTCGACGAGCTCTTCGTCGGCAAGAAAAATGCGGCCCTCGTGCTGTGTGAGCCGCTGCGGGCGATAGAACAGCTCGCCCGCTCTCAGGGCGAACGGATCGTCGACGCCGTCGAGCACGTTGCGCATGATGACGTGGACGAGCTGGTTTATGAACAGCGGCGGCGTGTGGCCCGTCCCCTTGCGCATCAGGGAGAGGTAGGCGCTCTCCAGTGTGGGATGCGCCAGCAGATGGTCGCGGAAGCCGATAAGGGCTCGCCAGTTCTCTTGGGCGTCGCTGTCCTTGATGGCCGCGATGTCGCCATCGCCCACGCGATCGCGGGGCGTCTTCGACAGCCGGCGGTAGAGGCGACGCTCGGCATCGCAAGCCTCCGGTGGCGGAATGATCTCGGGGCGTGCCAGGTAAGCCTTCAGGAACTCGTCGGTAAGGACGAGGTAGCCCTCCTCGTCGCGGTCGAGAAGGTGATGCCCGGAGGAAACCCAGAAGTCGCTCATTCCCGGTCCTTGGCCCCCTTGTCGGCCTCGGCCAGCTCGACGAGATCGAGCTGCATCTCGTCCGGCTCGTCGTTTTCGCCGTCCTCGGCAACCACGCCGATCGGCCTCACCCACGCTTGATCGAACACGGCGCGTTCGCGAGGCGCCGGCTTCAACGTGCGGAAACGCTCGCGAACCTCGCCGTCGGCGCCGATGGTGCGCTCAAGAGCAATGAGGGTGCCGACCGGGTGATCGCAGAGCGAAGCGGCAAAGCCGATCTCCTCCTTGGCGGCGGCCTCGGCGGCGGCACGGTCGGGAGCGCCGTGCTCGCGCATCAGATGGTCGGCAAGCTGGGCGATGGCGCCTTGTTCGTCCTCCGCAGTGGCCTCCGCGACGCTGACCAACGTCGACCAGCCGAAGCTCGTGAGCCCGAGGAAGCCCGCCCGGAAGGCCTGCCGCCGCTTGCCCTTCAGCGTGGCGGGATCGACGTCCCAGAACATGAAGGCGCCCGGCACCGCCCATTCTCCTGGTTCGGCGGGCCGTTCGAACACCAGCGTGTCGGACCGGTCGAGGCGGATCGTTCGCGGCAGCTTCACAGCCACGGCTCCCGCGTGTCGGGGTCGAGCCATTGGCAGGTAGCAAGCCCTTCCAGCAAAGACTTGCGCTCGGCGACGCTGCCCTTGGGTCCGCGCACGATCAAGTCGCCGTTGGCGAGGATCGCCCGTCTCGGACCGCGCTCCGGCGGCAGCCGTGCGAGGTAGTCGGCGCCGACCTGGGTAAACCCGTCCGCCTGCCAGCGGTCAAGGTGCACCATCAGGTGGCGAGCGAAACTGGCGATCAGCTCGGCCGGATCCAGGACTTCGAAGCCCTCGTCCTCAAGCGTGGTGCGATACTTGTGGGCAACGTCGGGCCGGCGGGCGGCATGCACCGTGCTGCGCAGCATCAAGCCAAGGACCAACCAAGCCGGCGGATCTTTCTCGGCCGCGTCCGGAGGCCAATCAAGCCGCGCTCCGCCGACCAGGCCGCCGTCGAGATAGATCGCATCGGGCCAGGTAAAGGTGATCGGTTTTTCGGGCGGACAGAACGCGGCCAGCGCATCGCCCGCGGCGTTCATGCCGGCGAACAGCGCGCGACGGGCCGAGGCGAGCGGCTCTTCCGGCTCCAGGATGACAGCCGTTTCAACCAAATCAAAACGTCGCACCCAAACCAGCGTGCCGGCCCCTACGGAGGGCGCCATTTCGATCGCCTTGGCATAGGCATCGCCCAACTCGCGCAGGCCGACCTCACGGTAGATGGGGGGCAGGTCCAGCCCCTCTCTCACTATTGTCGTTGCCATGCTCGGCTCCTCCCTGCCAAGCTTCGCCGCGGCCAGCGCTCCCTTGGACCCAGGGTTGTCATATCAAGCCGCACGTGGACATATAGCGTGCAGACGCTCGTTCCGCGAGCGCCGCTACCGAGCCCCCGGGCGAGACCATGGAAAACCGCAAGGCGCGTGCGCTGCTCTGCTCGTGCGAGAATACGATGCCGCTTGATCTTGAGCGGGTCGCATCGGCCTGTCCGGGCCTTGCGGTCAGCGGCGCGCGCCAGCTGTGCCGGAGCGAACTGGCCGAATTCCGGGGCGCTGCAAGTGCCGACCGTCTCATCGTTGCCTGTACGCAGGAGGAGCCCTTGTTCCGCGAGGTGGCGGGCGAGGAGAGCCTCGGCGCCGCGCTCTCCTTCGTCAATATCCGCGAGACGGCGGGTTGGTCGGAGGCGGCGGCCGACGCGGCACCCAAGATGGCCGCGCTCATCGCCGCGGCACGCGAGGAGGCCGAGCCTGCGCCGTTCGTAACCCTAACCAGCGAGGGCGTCACGCTCATCTACGGGCACGATGAAACCGCGCTCAAGATTGCGCAGGCGCTCAAAGAAACCCTCGACATCACCGTGCTGCTCACCGCCACGGAGGACGTCGTCCCGCCGCGCACCACCGCCTTTCCGGTGCGCAAGGGCGTCATCAGGACGGCAAAGGGCCACCTCGGTCAGTTCGAACTCGTCATCGACGGCTTTGCCGAGCCGGCCCCGTCCTCGCGCCAGGCCTACGTGTTCGGGCCTGCGCGCAACGGCGCGGTATCCCGTGCCGACGTGGTGATCGACGTGAGTGGGCGGCCGCCGCTCTTTACCGCACCGGACCTACGGCCGGGCTACCTGCGCGCCGACCCTGGCAACGAGGCAGCCATCGAGCGGCTGATCCGGCAGGCCGCCGACCTCGTCGGCACGTTCGACAAGCCGCGTTACATCAAGTTCACGGCCGACTTGTGCGCCCACTCCCGCTCGCGGATCACTGGCTGCACGCGCTGCCTTGAACTTTGCCCGGCCGGGGCCATCGAGCCGGCCGGCAATCACGTCTCAATCGACCCCTACCTGTGCGGAGGATGCGGCGCCTGCAGCGCCACCTGCCCGACGGGGGCCGCCCAGTATGCCCTGCCCTCGACGGAGCGGCTGATGGGCAAGCTGCGCACGCTGCTCACCACCTATCGTGCGGCCGGCGGCAAGGATGCCGTCCTGCTCTTTCACGATGAGGACCACGGCGCGGCGCTGATCGACGCGGCGGCGCGCTTCTCGCGCGGTCTACCTGCGCCCGTCATTCCCGTCGCCGTCAACGAAGTGACCCAAGCGGGGCTCGAGACGATCGCCGCAAGTTTCGCTTACGGTGCGGCGCACGTCCGCCTGCTGCTCAGAGCCAAACCGCGCCACGACATGAGCGGGCTCGCGCAGACCGTCGCACTGGCCCGACCGGTGCTGGCCGCGCTCGGCTTCGGCGAAGGGTGCGTCGGCACCATCGAGACCGACGATCCGGATCAGCTTGTCGAGGCGCTGAACACGCTGCCGCCGGCGCGGACTGCGGCGCAACCGGCGACCTTTTTGCCGGCCGGCGCCAAACGCGAGCTGCTGGTGCTGGCCTTGCGCGAGCTTGCCCGGGTGGCCCCGAGCCCGGTCGAGCAGGTCCCGCTGCCGGCGCGCGCACCCTTCGGCCGCGTCAACGTCACTGTCGCGGGCTGCACGCTCTGCCTCTCCTGCGTATCGGCCTGCCCGACCTCGGCGCTGACCGCGGCCGAGGACCGGCCGTTGCTCAGGTTCGACGAAAGTCTGTGCGTGCAGTGCGGGCTGTGCCAGGCGACGTGCCCGGAGAAGGTGATCTCGCTCGAGCCTCGGCTGAGCTTCAAGGCCTTCGAGGAGGGGCCGGTGATCTTGAAGCAGGAGGAGCCGTTCCTGTGTATCTCGTGCGGCAAGCCGTTCGGCGTCAGGAGCACGATCGAGCGCGTCGTCGCCAAGCTCGAAGGCAAGCACTGGATGTTTTCCGGGGCGAATGCGGCCCGCCTCGACCTTGTCAAGATGTGCGACAACTGCCGGGTGACGGCGGTGACCAACCAGGGGCTCGACCCTTATGCGGCGGCCGAGCGACCGCCGGCGCGCACCACCGACGACTATCTCGCCGAGCGCGAGCGCAAGATGCTGGAAAAGATCGAGAAGGGGGAGGTGTAGAGGTGCCCATTGCGGCCCTACCAGGGCCGAGCTTTCTCCGCCACCTTGTGCTTGTTGACGGTTCTCACGATTTCAACGAACCGCTTCCTAATTAAGGCGAGCGCTGCCGCCTTCGACGCTGGCCTCCTGCCACCCTTGTTGTAGGCACGCGCGATGGCAATCACGTCTGCAGCGGTTAGCCCGGAGTCATGCTGCAGGTCGGCAAATGCGCTCTCGAACTGCGGCCGGTCAGCCCCAACAGCCACCAGTCGGCCAACCCAAGATGCCACCTTTGTCTCGTCGGCCTTGACCTTGCGCGCCGAAGCCATATTGCCCGTAAGTTGCTCGAACACCTCTGCAAACCGGAAGATGCCCATAGTAGGCCCCCTCGCCAGAGCTGGGCAACGCCCGACGAGGTGCCCTTCGACGGAGCCTCGGTACACCGATTCCGCGGCTGAAAAGAGTCCTAGGGTCCGTTACCCCTCCACACTGCGGTGCAAATCTCTTCGAAGAGGGGGTCAAACAGGTCTGCAAGGCGACCTTCGGCATCCGCGCCAAAGTATGCGAGATCCTCACCAGCGGCATTAGCAATGTCAACCTTCCGAGGCAGAATTGTTTTGAAGACATAATCGCGACCATCTCGCCAAATCGCACTTCCCTCACGCGCCCGCTCAAGCGCCGCGCTCTCCGCAGAGGAGAGTTTCCTCGCTCGCGTCATCACTCCAGCAACGCCAGCCAACTCAATATCGAGATGGAGATCCTCGCTGATAGCCCGCATGTTCGTAAGGAATTGTCCAACCGCCTCGACCGACAGCTTGTCGAGAACGGTCGGAACGACAAAAAAGTGGCTGGCCACGAGCGCGTTCAGTGAACCGAGGGTCATGCGGGGCGGCATATCAAGGATAATAGCTGCATACCTACGTCGCACATCTGGGCGCAGCAGCGCGTTGGAGAGACGGAATCGAACGTCCACTTCCCCTTCGTCCTGAAGCAGCCACTGAAGCAGCAAGCGGTTTTCGAGTTGCGCGAACGTATAATTGGCCGGCACCAGCCATGCGCGACTGAGTTTCGGTGCCAGGTGCTCGGCCGCTCGGTCGACCGTGGCTAGGTCGGCCGCTTTGTCAAACAAGAAATCGACGCGAGACTCCACCTCCTCTCGCTCGTTCGCCAGCATCAGCATATTCGAGAGCGAGCCTTGGTAATCCAAATCGACCAAAAGCACAGGCTTGTTGCGGGTGTGGCTCAGATAGGCGGCAAAGTTTGCCGCCAATGTCGTCTTGCCGACACCGCCCTTCAGGTTGCCGAAGGTGATGAGCTTTGCTCCTGCTGGATCGCGAAGCCATGTTAAATACTCGGGGAAAGCCTTGGCGCGCCGTAGCTTCCACAGCTCTTGTGAGCCTTCGGTTATCCTGCGCAGGTCATCCTCGAGCCTCTTGATCTCCGCACCGCGACGCTCAATCTCAGCGCTGGCAGTTTGCAGCTCGTGCTGCTTCTCCCGAATCGATTTATGCGCGTTTTCGACCTCGCTCTCCAGGCGGCCAAGCTCAGTGGACTTCTCGATAATCTCGCGTCGATCCTTGCGGTTCCAAAGGAATGCGAGGATCGCCAATATCGGCGAGACAACATAGGAAATGACACGAACTATCGGATTATTTAGAAGCCGATCGATCGCGTCCCAAATCTCATAAAGGACCTCAAACTCCACAGCAGAACCTCAGGCCCCGCCTGACGCCGCGGCTCAGTTATGCCACGGACGCGAAACAGCCTGTGTTGCGAGCATGCCACCCTCGCTCCGCAATTGACCCTTCTCGATGCTGCCGCTCGCCGTTCGCCGAGCGATCCGGGCCACCTGAGCAACGGCCGGTCCTCGGCCGCGGTGAGGCTGGATCTCAAGCTGGAGCCTTGGCCTCTCGCCAAGCGGCGTCCAGCGATCGATGTCCGCGAGCGGAATAGTCACGCCGAGCGCAGGGAGGCTCAGTCCATCCTCTCGTGTTGCAAGCTGCCGGCCCTGCCAGCCGTTTTCTCTGGGGATCCGACGCTCTAGAACGGGTGGATTGACAAGCTGCAGGGCGACACTTCCGAAGGCTTTTCCAAGCTTCGCCTGCCGGACGACCAACTCTTTGGGGAAGATTTTCTCGTAGTTCTGGAGAGTTGCATCAGCTTCATCGAGGCTATTAAGACGGAACGCTAGACCCGTCGATCTCGCCGAACACGAGGTCGGAGCCGTGCCACTCAGTCGCCCGCCCGCTCGCCGATGCCGCGGTAGACCTCCGCAAGTGAGATGGTGAGGCCGAGGCGCGTGACCTCGATCTGGGCCGCGCGGCCCTTGATCTCCGCCGGCCTCTCAGGAAACGCTCCGGCAGCATCCCGCTGCCAGACCCAGCACTCCGGGCCGTCCTGGCTGGCAACGACGTAGGCCAGCAGGGTGGCTAGGCTCATGTACTCTGGGGGCTTGACGTTGAGGTCGAGATGCTCGGTCGAAGGCGAGAGCACTTCAACCAACAGCACCGGCGCATCGGTAGACAGATCGTCCCAGGTGTCACGTGCAGGCTCCACGACCACGTCGGCGTATCTGACCGTATGCCCCGCATCGACACCCCGGGCGTGACCGGTGACGAGCCACCTCGACGCGTCGAGTTGCCGCTCCAGTATCGAAATGAACCGCTGTGCAATCGCCGCGTGACGCCGGGTCCCACCGGTCATCTGCTGCACGATGCGGCCCTCCTCGTACTCGAACCGGCCCTCCGCCTGAGCGGCGACGAACTTGAAGAACGTTGCCTTGTCGACCCGCAGGTAGGCTGATGCGTTCATTGCTGTGCTTAATCTTTGTTGCTCGAAATTCTGAGCAGGCGCTGCCGTGGCGAAGGCCCCAAGACCGGCGCGGGATCGCCAATCCTAACATGCTGGATTCGGCGATTCTACCGGTCGATCTCGCCGAACACGATGTCGATCGAGCCCAGGATGGCGGACACATCGGCCAGCATGTGCTTGCGGGTCAAGAAGTCCATGCCCTGCAGGTGAGCGAAGCCGGGCGCCCTGATCTTGCAGCGGTAGGGCTTGTTGGAGCCGTCGGAGACGAGATAGACGCCGAACTCGCCCTTGGGCGCTTCCACCGCAGCGTAGACCTCGCCCGGGGGCACGTGAAAGCCTTCCGTGTAGAGCTTGAAGTGGTGGATCAGCGCCTCCATGGAGCGCTTCATCTCGGCGCGCCTGGGCGGCACCACCTTCTTGTCCTCGGCGACATAGGGGCCCTGCCCTTCCGCCGACAGCAGCTTGTTGCAGCACTGCTTCATAATTTTGACCGCCTGGCGCATCTCCTCCATGCGGATGCAATAGCGGTCGTAGCAGTCGCCGTTCTTGCCGACAGGAATGTCGAAATCGAGCTCGGAGTAGCACTCGTAGGGCTGCGCGCGGCGCAAGTCCCAGGCCGCGCCCGAGCCGCGCACCATGACCCCCGAGAAGCCCCAGCGGAAGCAGTCCTCCAGGCTGATCACCCCAATGTCGACGTTGCGCTGCTTGAAGATGCGGTTCTCGGTCAACAGCCCCTCGATGTCGTCAAGAACCTTGGGGTGGGTCTCGCAAAACTCGGCGATGTCCTCGATCAGCTCCGGCGGCAGGTCCTGGTGCACGCCGCCCATGCGAAAGTACTTGGCGTGCATGCGGCTGCCCGAGGCGCGCTCATAGAACACCATCAGCTTCTCGCGCTCCTCAAAGCCCCACAGGGGTGGGGTGAGGGCGCCCACGTCCATGGCCTGGGTGGTGACGTTCAACAAATGGGACAGGAGCCGGCCGATCTCGCAGTAGAGCACGCGGATCAATTGTGCGCGCTTGGGCACCGCGATGCCGAGCAGCCGCTCTGCTGCCAGGCAGAAGGCGTGCTCCTGGTTCATCGGCGCGACGTAGTCGAGCCGGTCGAAGTAGCCGATGGCCTGCAGGTAGGTCTTGTGCTCGATCAGCTTCTCGGTGCCGCGATGCAGCAGGCCGATATGGGGATCGACCCGCTCCACCACCTCGCCGTCAAGCTCCAGCACAAGGCGGAGCACACCGTGGGCGGCCGGATGCTGCGGCCCGAAGTTGATCGTGAACGGGCGTTTCTCTATCTGGGTTTCTGGCATCGGTTTTGTCTCGGCAGTCGTGAGATCGTGAAGTCGCCAAGCCGCCAAGTCGTGCAGGCGCTTGATTATGCCTTCGCCTGAAGGGCTCGGATAAGGTTACGGAGCATCTTGCTGATGCGATCACACTCAGCAAGCAACCCAGACGATGTCTCCGCTGGCATGAGCCCGACACGCTCAGCCAGCATTAGATGCGTTTCCAGCTCCTTGAGCGATCCTTGCGCAACTCTGAGGCCCTGGGTGTAGGCTCCGGTGCTTTCGCGCCCATAGCCCTCTGCAATGTTCGCCGGTATCGCACTTGCAGCCCGCCGAATCTGCGACGTCATTCCGTACGCTTCTTCGCGAGGGAAGGTCTTCGTCTGACGGTAGCATGCCTCCGCAAGGGCGATGGCGACCTGCCAAACGTCCAGGTCCTTAAATGACCGGATACTACTCTCCCCGGGCACTTCCGCCTCCACAACCCTCCAACTCACGAACAACCGACTTGGCCATTTCACGAATTGGCCAATTCATGGTTTGCCGGCCTTCTCATCCCCCGGCAGCACGTAATCCACGCCCTCCCAGGGGCTCTCGAACTCGAAGCGGCGGAACTCCTGGCTGAGCTTCACCGGCTCGTAGATCACCCGCTTCTGCTCCTCGTCGTAGCGCACCTCGACATAGCCGGTGAGCGGGAAGTCCTTCCTCAAGGGGAACCCCTCGAAGCCATAGTCGGTGAGCAGGCGGCGCAGGTCGGGATGGCCGGCGAACAGGATGCCGTACATGTCGTAGGCCTCGCGCTCGAACCAGTTGGCGGCCGGGAACAGCTCGACCGCGCTCGGTACCGGCGTCTTCTCGTCCGTCTCGCACTTGACGCGGATGCGCTGGTTGAGCCGCGGCGAGAGCAGATGGTAGACGACCTCGAAGCGCCGCTCCCGGCCCGGATAATCCACGCCGCAGATGTCGATCAGCACCTCGAACAGGCACTTGGCATCATCGCGCAGGAAGGCGAGGACGCGGGCGATCTGCTCCCGCTCGACCCGCAGCGTCAGCTCGCCGTGGGCAAGGCGAACGTCGAGCACCGCCCCACCCATTTGCTCCCGGCAATAAGCACCGAGCCCGCTCAGCGCATCAGCCGTTGAAGTCGCCGTCATGAAGGGGGATCCGCTAGCGCTCGATGGTGCCCGTCCGCCGAATTTTGCGCTGCAGGAGCAGCACGCCGTAGACGAGCGCCTCGGCGGTCGGCGGGCAGCCCGGCACGTACACGTCGACCGGCACGATGCGGTCGCAACCGCGCACGACGGCATAGGAGTAGTGGTAGTAGCCGCCGCCGTTGGCGCAGCTTCCCATGGAGATGACGTAGCGCGGCTCCGGCATCTGGTCGTAGACCTTGCGCAGCGCGGGCGCCATCTTGTTGGTAAGGGTGCCGGCGACGATCATGACGTCGGACTGGCGCGGGGAGGCACGCGGCGCAAAGCCGAAGCGTTCCAGGTCGTAGCGCGGCATCGAGGCCTGCATCATCTCCACGGCGCAGCAGGCGAGCCCGAAGGTCATCCACATCAGCGAGCCGGTGCGGGCCCAGTTGATGAGGTCGTCGGTGGTGGTGACCAAGAAGCCCTTGTCGGCGAGGGCGTCGTTGACCTCGCCGAAGAAGCGGTCGCCGGGCTTCACCAAGCCGGCGGGGCCCGACTCGCGCAGGGTGTCGCGCACCGGCTCATGCGGGCGGATCAATCCCATTCCAGCGCTCCCTTCCGCCATTCGTAGATGAAGCCGACGGTCAGCACGGCGAGGAACACCATCATCGACCAGAAACCGAATGCGCCCACCTCCTTAAACGCCACCGCCCACGGGAAGAGAAAGGCGATCTCGAGGTCGAAAATGATGAACAGGATCGACACTAGATAGAAGCGCGCCTCGAATCGCATCCGGGCGTCGTCGAAGGCGGGAAAGCCGCACTCGTAGGCCGAGACCTTCTCGGGGTCGGGATGGTTCGGCGCGATCAGGAACGGGGTGAGCAACAGCGCGGCGCCGATGAAGAGGGCAACGCCGAGAAAGACGACGATCGGCAAATAGTGCAGCAGAAGCTGGTTCATCGCTATCCTTGCCGGCGCGGGCGTCGCCTCAGGGACGCGCCCCGCTCCTACCCCAGCGCGCCGCGCCGCGCAACCGGGGTCTGCCAGACGGCTTTCGATGCAAATATATGGCGCGAGCGACGGGACTTGAACCCGCGGCCTCCGGCGTGACAGGCCGGCGCTCTAACCAACTGAGCTACGCCCGCAGTCCTCTCGCGCACCATTGCGGCGCGCGGTCACGCCGGTGAGATACGGGTTCGCCCGCCGTGCGTCAAGCAAGGGCGGTCATGGTGGGCGGTGAGAGGATCGAACTCCCGACATCTTCGGTGTAAACGAAGCGCTCTACCGCTGAGCTAACCGCCCTCCCGGTCCGTCTACTCGCGCCAACGGATGCTTGTAAAGGCGCTGTCCGCACTCCCCGCCGCTGTGGCCTTCCCATCGAATGTCGAAGCGGCGCCCGCGCTTTGCGGGCGCCGCTTTGGCAAATCCGATCGGCACGTCAGGGGTCAGCCGCGCCGGTTGACCGCGTCCTTGAGCGACTTGGAAGGCTGGAACCGCGGCACGTTGGATGCCGGGATCCGGATCTCCTGTTTGGTCGCCGGGTTGCGGCCGATGCGGGCCTTGCGTTTGGAGATCTTGAACTTGCCGAGTGGAGGGATGGCGACCTCTTGCTCGCGGCTCAATGTGCTCTCGATGTGCTTGATCATCGCCTCCAATGCGACGCCCGCCTTCTCCTTGCTGAGGTCTGCAGCCGCGGCGATGGCGTCGATCAGTTCTTTCTTGCTCATCGGTTTGGGTCCTTGTCTCTGGCATGAGCCGGAAGGCGGCAGGGCGGGAAAATGCGCAAACGCCGCACCGGCACGGCTGCTGCAGGGGCAACAGAGCCTGCACACAAACCCTTTCGTCCCCGGGCGTCAAGGGGAAAAAGCCGCAAAAAACCCCGAAAACAGGCGGAATCCGGAGGGCCGTTAACGCTTTGTGCGGTGCGCTCAAACGCCCTCGGCCGGTCCTCAACGGACCGGCCGAAGTCATCAACGGCAAGCTAAGGGCATCTCGCCCGCTCAGTGCGCGACCGGGCGGGTGGCGTCCTTGTCGTCAGCCGCAACGGAGGCCGCCGGCGTCTCCGCCTCCCAGGTAATCGGCTCGGGCATGCGCACGAGCGCCACCTTGAGCACGTCGTCGACGCGGCGGGCCGGCACGATCTCGAGCGCGTTCTTGACGTTGTCTGGGATCTCGGCCAGGTCCTTCACGTTTTCCTCGGGTATGACCACCTTCTTGATGCCGGCCCTCAGCGCCGCCAGCAGCTTCTCTTTAAGGCCGCCGATCGGCAGCACGCGGCCGCGCAGCGTGATCTCGCCGGTCATGGCCACGTCCTTGCGGGCCGGAATGCCGGTCAGCACGGAAATGATGGCAGTGACCATGGCAACGCCCGCCGACGGCCCATCCTTGGGGGTGGCGCCCTCGGGCACGTGCACGTGGATGTCCTTTTTCTCGAACATCGCAGCCGGGATGCCGAAGTCGACGGAGCGCGAACGCACGTAGGCGTTGGCGGCTTGGATCGACTCCTTCATGACGTCGCGAAGGTTGCCGGTGACCGACATCTTGCCCTTGCCCGGCATCATCACGCCCTCGATGGTCAGCAGTTCGCCGCCGACCTCCGTCCAGGCGAGCCCGGTCACCACGCCGACCTGATCCTCGGCCTCGACCTCGCCGTAGCGGAATTTCGGCACGCCGAGGTACTCCTCGAGGTTGGCGAGGCTGATCGTCACCGACTTTTTGTCGGAAGCCATGATCTCCTTCACCGCCTTGCGTGTGAGCTTGGCGATCTCACGTTCGAGGCTCCTCACGCCGGCCTCGCGCGTGTAGCGGCGGATGATCTCCTTGAGCGCGGGCTCTTCCAGGCTCCACTCGCCCTCGGCGAGCCCGTGCGCCTGCATCTGATTGGGGATCAGATGGCGCTTGGCGATCTCGATCTTCTCGTCCTCGGTGTAGCCGGCAAGGCGGATGATCTCCATGCGGTCCATGAGCGCCGGCGGAATGTTGAGGGTGTTCGCCGTCGTCACGAACATGACGTTGGAAAGGTCGTAGTCCACCTCCAGGTAGTGATCGTTGAAGGTGTGGTTCTGCTCCGGGTCGAGCACCTCAAGCAGGGCCGCCGCGGGGTCGCCGCGGAAATCGGACCCCATCTTGTCGATCTCGTCGAGCAAAAATAGCGGGTTGGTGCGCTTGGCCTTGCGCATCGACTGGATCACCTTGCCGGGCATCGAGCCGATGTAGGTGCGCCGGTGGCCGCGGATCTCCGCTTCGTCGCGGACGCCGCCCAGCGACATGCGCACGAACTCGCGCCCCGTGGCATTGGCGATCGACTTGCCGAGCGACGTCTTGCCGACGCCCGGCGGACCGACCAGGCACAGAATCGGGCCCTTGAGCTTGTTGGTCCGGTTCTGAACCGCGAGATACTCGACGATCCGCTCCTTGACCTTCTCCAAGCCGTAGTGCTCCTTGTCGAGGATCTCCTGGGCCTCGGCGAGGTCCTTCTTGACCTTGCCACGCACGCCCCAGGGAATCGACAGCAGCCAGTCGAGGTAATTGCGCACGACGGTGGCCTCGGCCGACATAGGGCTCATCTGGCGCAGCTTCTTCAGCTCGGCCAGCGCCTTGTCGCGGGCCTCCTTCGACAACTTGGTGTTTTCGATCTTCTCCTCGAACTCGGCGATATCGTCGCGCTCGTCGGCGTCACCCAGCTCCTTCTGGATCGCCTTCATCTGCTCGTTGAGATAGTACTCGCGCTGGGTCTTCTCCATCTGCCGCTTGACGCGGGAGCGGATCTTCTTTTCGACCTGCAGCACCGAGATCTCGCTCTCCATCACCGTGTAGACGCGCTCGAGCCGATCCGAAATGGTGGTGATCTCGAGGATCTCCTGCTTGTCCGCGATCTTGATGGCAAGATGGGAGGCAATGGTGTCGGCGAGCTTTGAATAGTCGTCGATCTGGCCGATGGTGCCCAGCACTTCCGGCGAGATCTTCTTGTTGAGCTTCACATAGCTCTCGAACTGGGCCACGGCGGAGCGGGCGAGCGCCTCCACCTCCTCCTTGGAGCCGATCGTCTCGACGACGCGCTCCACCTCGGCCTCGAAGAACTCCGCATTGTCGGTGAAGCGCAGGATGCGCGCGCGCTGCGTGCCTTCCACGAGCACCTTGACGGTGCCGTCGGGCAGCTTCAACAGCTGCAGCACGGAGGCAAGCGTGCCCATCTCGTAAATGGCGTCCGTCGCCGGGTCGTCGTCACCGGCATTCTTCTGCGCAGCCAGCAGGATGTGCTTGTCGGAGCGCATCACCTCCTCGAGCGCGTTGATCGAGCGCTCGCGCCCGACGAACAGCGGCACGATCATGTAGGGGAAGACCACGATGTCCCGCAGCGGCAGGACCGGGTAGGTCTCCTTGCTGCCGGCCTTTTCTTTCGTCTGCACTGTGTCGCCCATGTCGTCTTTCTCCCCCGGTCTCGCCGCCGGCGCCTCTGCCACGCCTACTCGGCCCGCCTTCAACGCCCGCGGACCGGACTATCATTCTCTCCGCCCGTGCGGCCAACACCGCCGCCGGAGCCGATCCTTCGTCCCGACACTCGCTAGCCTGCCTGCTGGAAGTGGACGCCGATCGCTCTTAAAGATGGGGACCGCTCGCCCTATGTCCAAGAGGCCGACCAGGCCACCCTGCGGATCGAATACCCGCCGCCCGGCACCGCCGTCTGCCTCCGGCAGGTTATGCGGTCGAGCCCTTCTCGCCGGCGCGGTCGGAGTAGATGCGCAGCGGGCGCGCCGCTCCGTCCACCACTTCGGGCCCGATAACGATCTCCTCCACCCCCTTCATACTGGGCAGCTCGAACATGGTCTCCAGCAGAATGGCTTCCATGATCGAGCGCAGGCCCCGCGCGCCGGTCTTGCGCTCGATCGCCCGCCGTGCGATCGCCTTCAGCGCCTCCGAGGTGATGGTGAGCTTTACGTCCTCCATCTCGAACAGCCGCTGATACTGCTTGACCAGTGCGTTCTTCGGCTCCGACAGGATTTGAACGAGCGCCGGCTCGTCGAGGTCCTCGAGCGTGGCGATCACCGGCAACCGCCCGATGAACTCCGGGATCAAGCCGAACTTCAGCAGATCCTCCGGCTCCACGTCGCGCAGGATGTCGCCGGTGCGCCGTTCGTCCGGCCCGATCACCGTGGCGCCGAAACCGATCGAGGTGCCCCTGCCGCGCCGCGCGATGATCTTCTCAAGACCCGAGAACGCGCCGCCGCAGATGAACAGGATATTGGTGGTGTCGACCTGCAGGAACTCCTGCTGGGGATGCTTGCGGCCGCCCTGGGGAGGCACGCTGGCAATCGTGCCCTCCATGATCTTGAGCAGCGCCTGCTGCACGCCCTCGCCCGACACGTCGCGGGTGATGGACGGGTTGTCCGACTTGCGGCTGATCTTGTCGACCTCGTCGATGTAGACGATGCCGCGCTGCGCACGCTCGACGTTGTAATCGGCGTTCTGCAGGAGCTTCAGGATGATGTTCTCGACGTCCTCGCCCACATAGCCCGCTTCGGTCAGCGTCGTCGCGTCCGCCATTGTGAACGGCACGTCGAGGATGCGGGCCAGCGTCTGGGCAAGCAGCGTCTTGCCGCAGCCGGTGGGTCCGACCAGGAGAATGTTGGACTTGGCGAGTTCGACGTCGTTGTTCTTGGCCGCGTGGTTGAGGCGCTTGTAATGGTTGTGCACGGCCACCGACAAGACGCGCTTGGCGTGCTCCTGGCCGATCACATAGGAATCGAGAACCGCTTTGATCTCGGTCGGCGTCGGCACGCCGTCCCGAGACTTGACCAAGGTGTTTTTGTTCTCCTCGCGGATGATGTCCATGCACAGCTCGACGCATTCATCGCAGATGAATACGGTCGGGCCGGCGATGAGCTTGCGCACCTCATGCTGGCTCTTGCCGCAAAACGAGCAGTAGAGCGTATTCTTTTCTTGTGGAGGCATCCGTCTCTCTCTCAACAGTCCTTGCAGGTGCGCTCGGCTCCTGGTTGGAGGCACCACCTTCACGCGACCGACCTGTGCCGCCTCCGCATGGAAACGTGTCCCAATCACTACAATGATCTGAGCACGCTACCAGCGCTTCGATCAAGGTTCCATTAACAGCCTTGTCACCCGGCTTGGGGCCGGCGCGGCCCGATTACAACATCCTCTGTGTCGCTGGGGGCTCAGCCGGCGGTGCAGACGATTGCGACGCTTCATGGCCCCAATGCGACGGCTTTCCGGCAGCTTCAGGATGCTGCCGCTTTATTCCGCCCCGCCTGTGGCCGGTGCAGGCTGTTGCACGCAGCGTGCCAGCGGCAATGAGTTGGCAGGAGGGGTTTACTTTTAACCACCCTTACCGCCCGGAACAGCCTCGACCTCGTCGCGTTTGGTCAGCACGCGGTCGATCAGGCCGAACTCCCGGGCCTGTTCGGCTGTCATGAAATAGTCGCGGTCCAGCGTCTTCTCAATGGTCTCATAGCTCTGGCCGGTATGCTTCACGTATACCTCGTTCAACCGCCGCTTCATCTTGATGATGTCTTCGGCGTGTCGCTCGATATCAGATGCTTGACCGGAGAAGCCCCCGGAAGGCTGATGGACCATGATGCGTGCGTTGGTGAGCGCATAGCGCATGCCCTTGGTGCCCGCCGACAGCAGCAGCGAGGCCATCGAGGCTGCCTGTCCGATGCACAGGGTGGCGATCGGCGGGCGGACGAACTGCATCGTGTCGTAAATGGCCATTCCCGACGTCACCACCCCGCCCGGCGAATTGATGTACATCGAGATTTCCTTCTTGGGGTTCTCCGCCTCCAGGAACAGCAGCTGCATGCAGATGGACGCGGCCATCTGATCCTCGATCGGGCCGGTGACGAAAATAATACGCTCTTTCAGCAGCCGCGACGGCAAATCGTAGCCGCGTTCGCCGCGCGTGGTTTGCTCCACCACCATGGGCCAGAACGTGTTGTAGTGCGTGCCTGAAGGCTCGCGCATGGACTCATCTCCTCCGTACTGGCCCGCCGCTCGGGCCAGGGTTCACAAATGCTCGCTCGCGGCCGCCGGCGGGGACTCCGCTGCGCTCGCCTTGACCAGCTCCTCGATGCTGACCTTGCGCTCCTCGGGCTTGGCAAGCTCGACGATGAAGTCGACGACCTTGTCCTCGAATATGGGGGCGCGGAGTTCAACCAGGGCCTGCGGCGTCCTCTCATAGTACTCGTAGACGGCGCGCTCCTGTCCGGGGAAGCTGCGCGCGCGCTCGATCAGCGCGCGGCGCAGTTCGTCCTGCGTCACCTGGATCTTGTTCCGCTCGCCGATCTCGCCAAGCACAAGCCCGAGCCGCACGCGCCGCTCGGCAAGCTTGCGATACTCGCTGCGGGCCGCCTCCTCGCTCTTGCCTTCGTCGGCAAGGGTGCGTCCCGCCCGCTCCAGCGCCTTGTTCGCTTGAGCCCAGATCGCTTCAAACTCGCCATCGACGAGTGTCTGAGGCAGGGCGAAGTCGTGAGCCTTGTCGAGCTCATCGAGCAGGGCGCGCTTGAGGTGCTGGCGGGAGATCGCGTCGTAGTCGCGCTTGAGTTGCGCAGCCACCATCTCGCGCAGCTTGGCGAGGCTCTGAGCGCCGAGACCCCTGGCAAACTCATCATCGATGGCCGGCTTGACCGGCCTGGCAACCTCCTTGACCTTGACCTCGAACGTCGCCTCCTTGCCCTTCAGCTTCTCCACCGGATACTCGGCTGGAAAGGTTAGGTTCAGAACGCGGTCCTCGCCAGCTTTGGCACCGACCAGCCCGTCCTCGAAACCCGGAACGGAGCCGCCCTGGCCGAGCACCAGCGTTGCCCCTTCGCCGGAGCCATTCTCAAGCGGGGCTCCATCGATCTTGCCGACGAAATCGATGGTGACCCGATCCCCGCGTTCAGCCACGCGGTCCGCCTCAACTTCGTAACGAACGTTGCGCTCGGCGAGATCGGCAATGGCCTTGTCGATGGCGCCATCTTCGACGTCGGCGACGAGCCGGGTCAGCTTCAAGCCGGCAAAATCGGCGACGTTGATCTCGGGCAGCACCTCGAAAGACATATCGAAAGAGAGATCGGACTGGCCGGAAAGGATGCGTTCGATCTCGTCGCTGTCCTGTGGCAGCTCGATTTTGGGCGTGAGCGCCGGGCGCTCCTTGCGCTCGGTGATGGCCTGCCGGCTGGTCTCATCGACCGTCTGTTGCACGACTTCGGCCATGAGCGAGCGACCGTAGATGCGTTTCAGGTGTTGCTCGGGCACCTTGCCCTTGCGGAAGCCCTTGAGCTGAACCCTGTCCTTGATCTCATCGAGCCTGGCCTTGAAGCGCTCACCGATCTCCTCGGCTCCGACGACAACCCGCAGCTGTCGTTTCAGTCCCTCGACGCTTGTTTCGGTAACCTGCATTGAACCCCTGACCGGAATGCGCTGCCTGGGGCAGCGCTTCGGCCCTCTTAGAAAGCCTCTGGTGCGGACGGAGGGACTTGAACCCCCACGGCTTTCGCCACCAGAACCTAAATCTGGCGTGTCTACCAGTTCCACCACGCCCGCTCGGCCGCAAGGGCGGCGGATGGCGCGAGATATATCGGGCGCAAGCG
>DATLZB010000204.1:0-6756 GCA_035574175.1 Hyphomicrobiaceae bacterium | reverse complement strand
GCCTACAGGGCGACGCACGTGCCGGTGGGCGAGGACCAGAAGCAACACCTGGAACTTGCCCGCGACATCGCCCAGAAGTTCAACAACGACTATCGGGACTCGATCGTGGCGGCGGGGTTCAAGGACGGGGCCTTCTTTCCGCTGCCCGAGCCGGTGATCCAGGGCCCCGCCACGCGAGTGATGAGCCTGCGGGACGGCACCAAGAAAATGTCGAAGTCGGACGCCTCGGACCTCTCACGCATCAACCTCACCGACGATGCCGATACGATCGCCCGCAAGATCCAGAAGGCGAAGACGGATCCGCATCCACTGCCGAGCGATGAGGCGGCCCTCGAGACGCGGCCCGAAGCGGACAACCTGGTCGGCATCTATGCGGCGCTGGCCGGGACTTCGAAGGCGCAGGTGCTTCGGCAATTCGGCGGCGGCCAGTTCTCGACCTTCAAGAAGGCGCTGGCCGATCTCGCGGTGGCAAAGCTCGCGCCGATCACCGGCGAGATGCGCCGTCTCAGCGCCGATCCAGGCGAGATCGACCGCGTGCTCGCCGACGGCGCCGCCCGAGCGCGGGCCATCGCCGACCCGATCATGCGTCAGGTGAAGGACATCGTCGGCTTCATCCAGAGCTGAGGCGCTCATACACCGCGATCGCCGCGGCCAAGTCCTCGATCGAGGCGCCGACGGACTTGAACATGGTAATCTCCTGATCGGAGCCTCGCCGCGGGGCGGTGCCGCGCGCCAGGCCGTAGAGGTCGCCTTGGACGCGGCTTTCCTCGATCACGCCGGACTTGATCGGCTGCACGAGGTCACCGGCCTCGCGCAAGGCGCCCTCCCGCGTGTCGACCCAGATGCGCGCGCGTTTCGCGACGTCGTCGTCCGTCTCGCGCATGGCGGGCGTGAAGGCGCCTACGCAGTCGATATGAGTGCCGGGCCTCAGCCATGCGCCGCGCACGAGGGGCTCGGAGGCAAGCGTCGCGGTCGAGATGATGTCGGCATTGCGCACGGCCGCCTCCAGGTCCTCGGTCGCGGTCGCGGCGAGACCTGATGCGGCGAGCTTTTGCGCGAGGCGCTCGGCGCCCGCCGGGCTCCGGTTCCAGATAGCCACCTCGCGGATCGGGCGGACCGAGGCGTGTGCCCTCACCAGGTAAGGCGCCAGCGCGCCGGCGCCGACCATGAGCATTCGGCTCGCCTTTTCAGGTGCCAAATGACGGGCGGCCAGCGCTGATGCGGCTGCGGTGCGCCAGACGGTGAGGCGCGGTGCGTCCATCATGGCGAGCGGCTCGCCAGTTTCGGTGGACAGCAGAAGGTAGGCACCCTGCACGGCGGGCTTGGAGAACTTGCCGGCGTCGGGGAAGACGGTCACCGACTTGATGCCGATGTAGCGGCCGGCCGTTGCCGCGCCCGGTGCGGCGCTCGTCCAAGCCGGCATCAGCAGCAGCGTCGCATCGGGCCGGCCGGCGAGCCTTATTGTGTGGTGGTGGCGGGGCGGTGCAATGGCGCCGGTGCGGAAGGCACTCTCGAGCACATCGACCAGCATCGGATAGGCGAGCGTCTTCTCGATATCGTCGGCCGTGATGATGTGCATGCCGGTGCCCTCTCGCCCAACGGGCGGTTTCAAACCTCAGCGCCCAGCAACGGCCAGGCGCTTGCGCTCGGCCACGCCGGCGTCGCGCTCGCGGGCGAGGCGCTCGGCCTCCGCCTTCCAGCGCAGGGCCTCCAGCGATCGGGTGCGCGCAAGCCGCCGCCACCGGCCCTGGCTGAGCCAGGTGGAAATGCCGCCGAGCAGGATGCCGGCGATCAGCATGGTAAGCAGATAGCCGTAGAACGGCAGCTCAATGGAGATAACGGGGTTCGCCGGACTGAAGGGGTCGAGCGACAGGCGCACGCCGTGACGGTTGGCGACGGCGAGCGTGACCAGCAGCACTGCAGTCACGAAACCAACGACGAGGCCAGCGATCCTCGCAATCACGCCACTGCCTCCACCGCCGCGTTCCTTCACCGGATGGGCTTAGCGTTCAGCCGCTCACGCAGGTCTTTGCCGGTCTTGAAGAACGGCACGAACTTCTCCTCGACCGCGACCGGTACGCCGGTGCGTGGGTTGCGGCCCTGGCGTGCGGCCCGATACTTGACCGTGAAGGCGCCGAACCCCCGCAGTTCGACGCGATCACCGCGAGCCAGCGCATCGATGATCTCGTCGAAGATGACATTCACGATGCGCTCGACATCGCGATGAAACAGGTGCGGATTTGCGGCGGCGATCTTGTGAATGAGCTCGGACTTAATCATGGCTGCCCTCTCGCCAAAAACTCATTGGAAATGCTCAGTTTTTGGCAGGTTGCCAAAGCGAGACGAGGCCGTCAAGGGCGATCGCGCCGAGGGTTGGATCGGCGCGGAGCGCGGCCGTCGCTTCGCGCCCCAACGAGACCACGAAGGCGCCCAAGGAGTGAACCAGCGAGCCGGTCCACGACCAGTCGAAGTCGCGGGACGGCTTCCAGTCGACGACCTTGAGGTTCTTCGGCACGTTGCGCTTCTGTTCAAGCCACGCGATCGCCTCCATCTCGCCGCCGATCTCGTCGACGAGCTTGTGCTGGAGCGCCTCGCGGCCCGAATAGACGCGCCCTTGTTCGAGACCGGGCACGCCGGCTGTCTCGATGCCGCGACGGTTGGCGACAAGGCCCAAGAACCAGCGGTGGCCGTCGTTGATCATCTGTTCCGCTACTCTGCGGCCCGCCTCGTCCATGGGCTCGAACAGAGACGGCGTCGCCTTGAGAGGGCCGCTCTTGACCTGGTTCATCTTGACCCCGATGCGGTCGAGCAGCTCCGACACCTCCGGCCATTGCATGATGACGCCGACCGAACCGGTGATGGTGTTGCCGCGGGCCACGATGTGGTCGGCGCCGAGCCCGGCAATGTAGGCGGCGGAGGCGGCGACGGTCCCGAACTGGGCAACGACCGGCTTCTTGGCGGCGAGGGCGCGTAGCGCCTGGTAAAGGGCCTCACCGCCCGTCGTGGTGCCGCCAGGGCTGTTGACGTACAAGAGGACACCTTGAACGTGGTTCGCCTCGCCGATGCGCTTCAGCATGGCGAGTTGCGGGCGATCCTCGGTGATCATGCCTTCAATGGCGACGCGCGCGATCTGTCGGCGCTCGGTGAGGGCCAGGCCTCCCTCCTCGGAATAGGCCACGGCACTGACGGCAAGCACCATGGCGATGAGCGCCGTGATGCGCCAGAAGGAGAGATGGCGACGTAGCCGGCGGCGATCGAGGACGGCTTCGGTTTCGAGCGACATGGGCAGCCTCGACGTTGATTGATCCGGTAGCGCAGGGAGCGTAGGCCGGACGGCGCGAGCATTCAACGGTTGGCGGGCGTGCTCACTTGTTTTGCCATTCGCTCCTGACCTCGTCGCACTTGGTCGAGACGAACTCGTTGACCTTCTCGACCACGGTCGATTCAAACACGCGCAGGGTCTTGTCGGCTGCAGCCATGGCCCACACGGCCCCCTTCACCACGCCGGAAGCCTCGATCTTTCCCCAGCCCAGGTTCGCGGCGACCGCTTTGCCGTTCTCGAATGTCACCTTCGGGGCAAGCTCGACGCGCACTTCGCTGTTGCCTTTCTCACGCTCCACCTCGCAGGAAACCGTATGGCGCTCGATCACCGCCTCGTATCGCGGCTCGGTCATCGCCTTGATCAGCGTTTCGCGTTTGAGAGAAACGGCGCCCCAGCACCTAACCGCTCCCCACGGCCAGGGAAGCCGCGCCTTGGAGACGACGCTCTCGACCTGCTCCTTTGGCCAGCTTTTGGTCAGGCTGCAGGCGATGTCCTTGCCGGGGCGGCGATTATGCAAAGCGGCACACACCGCCACCTTGCAGGCCCTGCGTGCGGCCTCGTCATGTTCCTCCTGCTCCTGCAATGCACTGGCTCGGCCGGATGGTCCCGGCGTCTTGTTCTCGGCCCAAGCGCCGGCGAGGGCGCTCGAAAAAGCGGTGGCGATCACGGCGGCGGCAAGGAGGCGAGACATCGAGCACCTCGGATACGGGCGTGATAGTGGCGGGTAGACGCAGACGGAGCAACTCCACAGGCGTCTAAATGTTGCCTATGATCAGTGACAGGCCCGAGGCGAACAGCAGTACGAGCACCAGCCGGTCAAAGCGGCGATCGTCGAGCCGGCGGTAGATCAGCAGCCCCACCCTGGCGCCCGCAACGGTACCGGGCAGGACGATGAGAAGGCGGAGCCAGATGTCGGACGGCATCAGTCCGGCAACGGCGCTGAAGACGAGCATGGCGGATAGGATGGTGACATTGAAGGATTGAAACAGCCCGCGCTTCAAATCCTTGGACCAGGGTTTGAAGGTCGCCCAGATGGTCGGCAGCGGTCCCGACAGGCCGGCCAAGCCCCCAAGTAGTCCGCCCGCAAAACCGACGGCGGCATCAACCGGCCCCTTCTCCGGCACCGGCCGGATCGCCAGGGTCGCGTGGCGCGACATCATGAACAGCAGGAAGCCGCAGTAGGCGACCAACAGCACGCCGACGCCCAGCTTGAAGGCCTCGATGCCGACGTAAGGCAACAGCCAGACGCCGACGGGCACCCCGGCGAGGCCGGGAAGGATGAAACGGGCAGTCCGCCGCATCTCGATCGCGTGCCAGATCGCCGGCAGCGTCTGGGCCTGGCTCATGACGCCGGCAGCGGCGGCAAGCTGTGCAGCAAGCGGCGGCGGCATGATATGGATCCAGAACGGAATTGCCACCAGCGCGGTGCCGAAACCGGTCAGCCCGTTGACGAGCCCGCCGGTGAAGGCGCCGAGCAGTATCAATAGGATTTCATCAACCGACACCCGCCAGCTCCCCCCGGTTCGGCACTCCTGCGCGGCGGCGTGCCCGACACCGCTGCCGTCTTGATTCAGGTGCGGCTCACACCATATTCACTGAGCTTCATGCGCCGAGGCGCCCGCAACCGGGGCTCCGGCGATTTGGGGGCCCCGACGGGACCCGAAAGAGGGCGGCGTCAAGGTCGCTTCGAGAAGGACTTTGAACCATGGCTCGAGTGCCACTTTTGTCGAATCCGCTTCTGCTCGGCTTCGACGAGATCGAACGGCTGATCGATCGCGTTGGCAGAAGTGGCGAAGGATATCCCCCGTACAACATTGAGCGCGTCAAGAGCGAGGACGGCAAGGTCGAGCTGTTGCGCATCACACTGGCGGTCGCCGGATTCACGCGCGAAAATATCGACATCTCGCTCGAGGATAAACAGCTCAAAATCCGGGGCCGGCAGGAGGACGACAAGACCCGCGAGTACCTTTATCGGGGCATTGCGGCGCGGCAGTTCCAGCGCACGTTCGTGCTGGCTGACGGCATCGAGGTCCGTTCGGCGGATTTGTGCAACGGTCTTTTGTCCATCGATCTCGTCCGACGCGAGCCCGAGCGGCTGGTGCGAACTATCGAGATCGGCGGCCCGGATCGGAAATCGAAGGTCTAGGGTATCGACTCTTTTGGCAGTCTGACCCGAATCACGCAACGGTGCGAACCTCCCCGCGACACTTCGTGAAGAAGTGGTGAGGCGGGCTGCGATGGCACCGTGAGCTGGGAACCGGATCAGGAGGTGACGAAAATGAACGAGAGCACCAAGATCCAGCGTAAATCGCCGCCCACCGGCAAAACGCGTCACGTCATGAGCCAGCGCGAGCTTGCGGCCCTCGGCGGCGGCCAAGTCGCCTATATCAAGGCCCTGTCCTCGGACGAGGCGATCCGCATGTTTCCGGCCATCCGGGGGTTGCCCAAGGGCATCAACCTTTATGCCCTCCAGGCGGCCGACGGCACGCCGATCGCGCTGACCGACACACTGCAGGCGGCCATCGGCCATGCCATGGGCGATGAGCTCGAGATCGCCAGTGTCCATTGATAACCGGTTGGCGCCGTGCCGGCCTCATGAGCGCTCGATCGGTCGCCAACCGGCCTGACGGGCCTCGTCCTCACTGCAGAACCAGCGGTCGCCGCGCCGCTCGCGAACCCTAACGCGGGCGTAGTCAGGCGACCACGGCAAAACGTAAATCCGGCCTTCGGCGGTGATGTACCCCTTGATGGGACACCCGTCGGGGGCCGAGCGCTTGGCGGCCTCCCACCGCCGAGCGCGGTAGTCAGACGGGCGTTCCACGTTGGCGCGCCACAACCCGAGCTTGGCATTGCGGGCTTGCAGCTCGAGGCGGGCGTAGGTGGAGAACAGCCCCGGCTGGGCGAACACATGGCCACGGCGCACGAGCTCAGCCGCGACGTCCATATCGCCCAAATAGCAGGACGCCAGCATCCGCCCGGAGCGGTCGCTGCCGTTTTCTGCACAGCGCAGTGTCCGGCCCCGCACCAACGCCTGTAGGCTGGTCCGGGCGCTGGCACCGCAGCGCCAGCTCCGGCGTCCCTCGCTGCCGCATTCCTGATCGATCTCGGGCGCCTCGATCCCGGACAGGCGGATCGTCCGTCCATTGAGGCGGAGCGTATCGCCAGTCAGCGCAACGGCCCGTCCTGTAATGCTTTCGCCGCCAAGGCCCGGCAGTGAGGCAAGGGAGAGGTCTTTCGACTGAGACAGCAGCGACCAGCCGGCCCACGCCGACGCCGTTGCTACGAGCGTGCCCGCGACCACCTTGAACGATGGCCGAGGCACTCGCTTAAGCCACGGCAGGCGACCGTCGAGCCAAGCAAGCGCGCCCCTCAGGGGGCGAGCCCCAGGCCAGGGCTTGCGACCCACGGTAAAAGGCAAGCTGCCAAAGGCGAGC
>DATLZB010000203.1:0-71385 GCA_035574175.1 Hyphomicrobiaceae bacterium | reverse complement strand
GCGCTGAGGCGGCGAGCCACTCCTGCGCCGCAGCCAAGAGCGCTGCCCACCACTCCAACAAGGATTGACCCCAGGCCCGTTCGATCTGGGCAAGGGAATTTTGCTCAACCGTGGGTGCAGGGAAAAGTGGAGCGGTACCGGTAAGCTGCGGCAGCAGCTCATCGAAGGCGCGCGAGGCAGTGTTGGCCAGCGCGCTGGCGCGCCGGAGCAGATCGCGGTGCTGAGCGGCTGGGCTCAATTCCGCCGGAACGGTTGCAACGTGGCCCGGAATGGCGATCCGGACCATTGCCCCTGTGCAGGTTTCGCCGGCCCCGGCCCGGTGTACGACCAACCAGAGATGATGCTCGCCCGCCGCGAGCGGCCGAGCGAGCATGAGACGCCAGGCGCCACGGGAGTCGACAATCGCCTCCCCGACGTCGTCGCCGCGCAGCATCAAGCTGATGCGGGCGTCGGGCGGACCTGAACCCTCGAAAGCCCCAGTGCCGTCCGCTTCGATTTGCACGGTGGCAATGACCAGCGACCGATCCGTTTTGCCGTCGACGGCGGCGAGCGCCTGCCCCGAGCCTTGGTCGAAGGGCGCAGCCGCGAGCACGAGAACGGCGATTGCCAGCCACGCGCCGATCATGCAAGAATCATCTCCTTCAGGCATCGGCCGGCTCACAGGCCTGCGGCAGCGCCTGCCGGTTTGCGAGTGATACGTTCCCCTTCCCTTGCAATCGCCGCAGGTTAACCACAAGTAGCACCCTGCGCATGCCACCGGCGCGGTTGCGGTGCAACAGGGGGCGAGTTGCGCCGCCGGTGCAGCAAGCGTCCAAATTCGGCCGCTGCCGACCTATTACGATCAACCAATGAAGACCGACAAGATTGCAATGCAAGGGCCGTCCGGCGAAAAGCAGGAAGGCCGCTCTCGGAAATCCCTCGTGCAGCCCGGAAAAGCGAACGGATCGGGCCTCAACGTGAACGGCGGGCTCAACAACATCTGTGTCTACTGTGGCTCGGGGAAGGGTCGCACGCGCGCATACGCCGCCGCCGCCCGCACGCTCGGCCGCGCCCTTGCCAAAGCCGGTATCGGCCTCGTCTACGGCGGGGGGAGCCTCGGCCTGATGGGCGAGCTTGCTCATTCCACTCTGAAGCATGGCGGCCGCGTCGTCGGCATCATCCCCTCCTTTCTCTCCGCTCGCGAGAAGATGCTGCGGGAGGCCGACGAACTCATCGTCACCGACAGCATGCACGAGCGCAAGATGTTGATGTTCGAGCGCTCGGATGCCTTCGTCGCGCTACCGGGAGGCGTCGGCACACTGGAAGAGCTGGTCGAACAGATCACCTGGTCCCAGCTCGGGCGTCACACCAAGCCGATCATCATTGCCAACATCGAGAACTTCTGGGCGCCGTTCCTGAAGTTGCTCGAGCACATGCGCGCCGAGTCGTTCATCCGTACCGGGCTCGAAGTCAACTGCACCGTTGTTTCGACCGCCGAAGAGATCGTGCCGGCCGCCATTGCGGCCGCTAGAAAGACACTCAAGGAGGGCGAGGAAGCAGTCATCAGCCGACTCTAGACGGGCGCCGGCCGCCGTCCGCTTTGCGTCGGGCGCGATCCTGTCTTAGCAATGAATGCGGCGCGGCAGCCTCAGCCGCGCTGTGGAGGGTCAGCCGTGTTAAACGAACAGGCGCGACGGGCTCACAAGCGGCGCAACATCATCCATTCCGTGCTCCTGTTCGGCGGCATCAGTGTCGTCCTCGCGGCCTCGCTGCTCATGCTGTTCGGTCCGCTCGGCCTGGTGTGGTCCGCGCTCATGCTCGGTGCGGTGTTCCTGCTCGGTCCCAAGGTGCCGCCCGAGGTGGTCATGCGCATGTACCGTGCACGGCCCGTCGATCCGCGCAGCGGCGGTCAGCTTGCCAACATCGTCGACGTTCTTGCCGCGCGCGCCGAGCTGCCGGCCACGCCACGCCTCTACGTCATTCCGAGCGCGACGCTCAATGCGTTCGCAGCCGGCACGGCCGACCATGCCGCGATCGGCGTCACCGAGGGGCTGCTCAGGCGACTGACCATGCGCGAGATCGCCGGCGTGCTCGCACACGAAATGAGCCACATCCGCAACAACGACCTGTGGGTGATGGGCCTCGCCGACGCCATGACCCGCTTCACTCAGGCGCTGTCCTATTTCGCACTGTTTCTGGCCGTCCTGAACTTTTTTGCCGCACTCTCGGGCGAACAGTATGCGCCGTGGCTCGCCATCCTGCTACTCTATCTTGCCCCCACCGTCTCAAGCCTGCTTCAACTCGGCCTGTCCCGGGCAAGGGAGTACGATGCCGATCTGGAGGCGGCCCAGCTCACTGGCGATCCGATGGGTCTTGCCTCCGCCCTGCGACGCCTCGAGCGGTACACTGGCCATTTCTGGGAGGACTTGATGTTTCCGGTACCCGGCCGAAGGGTGCCGCAGCCGTCGGTGCTCAGATCGCATCCGGCGACCGAGGATCGCATCAAGCGGCTTATCGATCTCGACACCCGCCCGCAGCTTCCGGCCGAGCTGGTGGCGGAGCTGCCGACCATCTCCCTCGTCGGCTTCGGCCCGATCGAGATGCGGCCGCGCTATCGCTGGCCCGGCTTGTGGTTCTAGGGCCGGTGCTCGGTCGCAGCCGAGGCCAACCCGTTCATCCCCGGTTCAGACCGGCGCCGCGATCCTCTCACCTTGCGCAATCAAGCTCGTCGCCGATTGCGCTCGAGGCCGCATCGCCAAAGCGGCCCCGCGGGACGATAAAGCGAGGTGGGACCAAAATGCCGAGGTTCATGCGTGGCGCGCTGACGCTGGCGATGGCCGTCGGACTTGCGATCGCGGCGACGGCTTGGACCGTGCCCGCCTCCGCGCAGGGCCGTCATGTCGACTACTCGGAGTTCTACGAGGCGCTCGAGCCCTTTGGGCGCTGGTTCGAACATCCGCGCTGGGGCCTCGTGTGGTGGCCCTATGCGCAGCAGGAGGAGGATTGGCGCCCCTACTCGCGCGGCCAGTGGGTCTATACCGAGGATCATGGCTGGTACTGGGACGCCGACGAGGAGTGGGGCTGGGCCACTTACCATTACGGCCGCTGGGTGCTGGACGAGCGTTACGGCTGGCTGTGGGTGCCCGGCAACGAGTGGGGGCCGGCCTGGGTCGCCTGGCGGGAGAGCGAGGACTACATCGGCTGGGCGCCGCTGCCGCCCGATGCGGTCTGGGAGCCGGGGTACGGCGTGCGCTATCACTACGCCGAGTACGAACGGTCGTACTGGGCGCCCATCTGGTGCTTTGTCCACCCGAGCCATCTGCTGGCGCCGCGGGTTTGGGTCCACTTCGCGCCCCGCTCCCGTCACGTCTACATTCTCGGTCGCACGCGGTATGCGACGAAATACGCGCTGATCCGTTCACGGATCTACAACCACGGCGTCGATGTGCGCCACATCGCTCGCCTCACGCGCAAGCCGGTCCCGACCTTGCACGTGCGCGACCTGAGCTCACCACGCGAGCTGATCCGCCGGCGCGGCGAGCGCGACTTCGTCGGCGTCTACCGCCCCCGCCTTGCCGCGGCTTCCGAGCGCCCTCGGTTCTCGCCGAGGCTCACCGCACCCGATGCCATCGAAGACGTGCGCCGCAGACGGATATCGCTGCGTGAGCTGGACCGCTACGACCGGTACAACGGCGAGCGCAGCGGCCGGCCCGACGGTTTTTTGAAGCGCGAGGAGCCGGGCACGTTCGAGCGGCGCACCGGACCCGAGCCATTCATCGGCAATTCGCGCCGGGCGCCGTCGCCTGCCGAGGACGACCCACGCCTGCGCAGCCGTCTCGCAGCTCCTCCCCCGTTCGCCGCCATTGCGCCCCCACAGTCCGAGCGCGAGCGTGGCGGCCAAGCGGACCGCTTCCTGAAGCGCGATGGACCTTCTGCTTCGCACAACCTGGCACCGCCGGGCGACGACCCGCGCCTGCGCCGGCGCCCGGCAGCTCCGCCCCCGTTCGCCGCCATTCCCTCACCGCAGTCGCCGCGCGACGACGGCACGCGCGCGTTCCGGGGCCGTAGCCTCGATCGTCCGCCCTCGGACCTCATTGCGCCGCCGGGATTGAACGAACCGCGGCCGCGGACGCTTCGCGTCCCTGACAACGACAGGCCTGGGTCCGCCGATCTCCGCTCCCGTCAGGAGTTCCAACTCCGCCACAGGCCGCTAGAGCGCGACAGGTCGAGCGGTCCGACATTGAGCGGAAACGCGAGCCCGCGCGCGTTCCAACCGCGGGCAGAGGCCTCACCACGTGCCTTTCAGGCGCCGCCTCAGAATGCCGCGCGCTCCTTGACCAATCGCGATCGCGACGGTGGCGGCCGTGGCCGCAACGACCGGCGCGAACGCGAACCGTCCGGCTAGGGTCAGGCCGACCCCCGACGCGGTTGTCGTGCTAAAACTAGGCATGACCGAATCGCAGAGCCGCCGGGAAATCTCGCAGTTGCTTGAGCGGATGCGCACCCGTGAACGGCCGGCCGTAGCGCGCGCCGTGACCCTGCTCGAGACGCTGCAGGCAGGTGCGCTCGATCTGCTCTCCCTGATGCAGCCTTACCTCGGGCATGCGCAGGTGGTGGGCCTCACCGGACCGCCGGGGGCGGGCAAGTCGACCCTCGTCAACGCCTACATCCGTCACGCCAGAGCCTGCGCCAAGACGGTTGGCGTCATTGCCGTCGACCCTTCGAGCCCAGTGTCCGGCGGTGCCATCCTCGGCGACCGCATCCGCATGACCGCCGCCTCCGACGATGACGGCGTGTTCGTGCGCTCGCTCGCCTCGCGCGGCCACTTGGGCGGGCTGTCGCCGGCAGCGGTCCGTATCATCGACGTGCTCGATGCGGCCGGTTTCGACCTTATCCTGATCGAAACGGTGGGCACCGGACAGAGCGAGGTCGACATCGCCGAGGTCGCCGACGTGCGGGTGGTGGTGGCGGCCCCAGGACTGGGCGACGACATCCAGGCCATGAAGTCGGGCGTTCTCGAGATCGCCGACGTGGTGGTGGTCAACAAGGCTGATGTTGCCGGGGCCAACCGCACCGCCGCCGAGCTTTCAGCAGCACTCTCGCTGCGCGCGGGGCCGGTGTCGGACACGCCGATCGTGAAGACCGTCGCGACCTCCGGCTCCGGCATCGGGGAGCTCGCGGGTATCATCGATCGGATCGGAGCGATGCGTATGGCGCAAGCGCCGCTGGTGCGCCGGCGACGGCGAGCCCGCTATTTGATCGCTCGCGCTGCTGCCGATCTCATCGCGGCACGCATTCGTCACGGCGCGGCCGCCGGCATCGACGCGCTGAGCGATGCGGTGCTCGAAGGGCGCGTGGCCCCGGCCGACGCGGCTGCCGCGTTGCTGGCGGCAGAGGCCGAGACGCCGGCTGGTTGACGCGCTCAGCGCAGCCGCTCGATCAACTCCATGGTCGGATAGGAGTCGGCCGGCAGATTGTACTTCATCTGGGCCTGCTTGACGGCCGCCCGCGTCGCCGCCCCGAGCAGGCCGTCGATCTCGCCGACATCATAGCCCTTGCGGGCGAGAAGCCGCTGCAGCTCGCGCACCTCCTTGTCGTCGAGCACCTCCACCGGTCCGCGCCCACGGATCATGGGCGGTGCGCCGGCGATGCGGGTGGCGAGGTAGGCGGCGGTGGTGGCATAGTTCAGCGACTTGTTCCACTCGGTGTAGACGCGGAAGTTCTGATAGGCAAGGAAGGCGGGACCGTTGCGGCCCATCATCAGCAGCAGCGAAGCGGGCATGGCGTCGTTGGGCAGCGGCGAGCCGTTGGGCCGCGTCACGCCCCACTCGGCCCATTTTGATCGCGGATGCAGAATGGTGAGGTCTGCCTGGTCCCAGGGGAGGCGCTCGGGCACGCGCACTTCCTCAAGCCAAGGCTCGCCGCGACGCCAGCCCAGGTGCACGACGAACTTGGCCGACGAGCCGATGATGTCGGGAATGCTGCGGAAGAGATCACGCCGGCCGTCGCCGTCGTAGTCGATGGCATGCGCGTTGTAATGGGAGGGCAGGAACTGCGTCTGGCCGAGCTCCCCCGCCCAGGAGCCGATCATGTCGGCAGGTTCTAGATCCCCCTTGTCGATGATGCGCAGCGCCTCGAGCAGTTCCTCCCGGAAAAACTCCCCGCGCCGGCAGTCGTAGGCGAGGGTCGCCAGAGAGCGCAGCACGGAAAGCTTGCCCATGCCGGCACCGAAATCGCTCTCCAGCGCCCAGAACGCGGTCAGCACCGGAGCCGGCACCCCGAACTCCTTTTCGGCCCGATCGAAAACCGCCCGGTGTTTGGCGATCTGGTTGAGGCTCGAATTGCGCCGGTTCTCGGTCGCCAGCTTGCCGACGAAGTCGATGAAGCTCTGGGTGAAGAACGTCTGCTTACGGTCCCGGGCGATGATCCCCTGATCGAGGGTGATACCGTCGAGGGCGGCGGAAACGGTGCGCGCCGTGATGCCTTTGGCAAGCGCCTCCCGTCGGAAGCCCTTCATCCAGGCATCGAAACTGCCGGTGTTGGTGCAGTTCGCCGCGGCGCTCTCCGGCAAGAAGCAGATGCCGATCAGGGTTATCGCCAAAGTCGCGCAACCCGCTCGCAGTCGCTGCATAGCCTAAGGCTCACCAGTCGTTTACAAAGGCCCGCCACTCTGCCCGGTTTCCGGCACACGTCAAGTACCGAGCCAGGCGGGCGGGATGATGGCCAAGCCTTCGGCTTTCCGTTAGGTTACGCGGCCATGACCGGGCCGAGACAAGTCCACATCGTCGGCGGCGGACTGGCGGGCTCGGAAGCTGCTTGGCAGCTGGCGAGCGCCGGTGTCCCCGTGACCCTGCATGAGATGCGTCCCGTGCGGCAGACGCCGGCGCACAAGACGGATGGGCTCGCCGAGCTCGTCTGTTCCAACTCGTTCCGCTCTGACGACTGGCAGAGCAACGCGGTCGGCCTGCTGCACGAAGAGCTACGCCGGGCAAACTCGCTCATCATGGCCGCCGGCGATCGCCACAAGCTGCCGGCGGGCGGCGCTCTGGCCGTGGATCGCGAGCGCTTCTCGGCGGAGGTGACCGAGCGGCTCGCGAGCCACCCGCTTATCACCATCGAGCGCGGCGAGGTTGCCGGCTTGCCTCCCCCCGAGTGGGATAGCGTGATTATCGCTACAGGCCCGCTCACCTCCGAGGCGCTCAGCGCCGCCATCCTGGCCCGCACCGGAGTGGATGCGCTCGCCTTCTTCGACGCCATCGCGCCGATCGTGCACTATGACTCGATCGACCTCACCATCGCGTGGCGGCAGTCGCGCTACGACAAGGCGGGTCCTGGCGGAACGGGGGCTGATTATCTCAACTGCCCGATGACGCGGGCAGAGTACGACGCCTTCCTCGACGCACTGCTTGCCGCTGAGAAGACGGAGTTTAAGGACTGGGAGAAATCGACCCCCTACTTCGAGGGCTGCCTGCCCATCGAGGTTATGGCGGAGCGCGGCCGCGACACGTTGCGCTTCGGGCCGATGAAACCGGTGGGCCTCTCCGACCCGAACCAGGGCGGACGCAGGCCCTATGCGGTGGTGCAGCTGCGCCAGGACAACGCGCTTGGCACGCTGTGGAACATGGTGGGGTTTCAGACCAAGCTCAAGCATGGCGAGCAGGTGCGCGTGTTCCGCATGATTCCCGGCCTCGCTAACGCCCAGTTCGCCCGGCTCGGCGGCCTGCACCGCAATACCTTTTTGAACAGCCCGAAGCTGCTCGACGAAACGTTGCGGCTCAAGGTGGAACCTCGGCTGCGTTTCGCAGGCCAGATCACCGGCGTCGAAGGCTACGTGGAGAGCGCCGCCATCGGGCTCCTGGCTGGGCGCTTCGCCGCCGCCGAGCGGGTTGGCCGGGCCCCCGTCCTGCCGCCGGCCACGACTGCGCTCGGAAGCCTTCTCAATCACATCACCCGCGGCCACATGGCCGCCGACGGCGAGACCGGCCGCTCGTTCCAGCCCATGAACATCAACTTCGGTTTGTTCCCGCCCCTCAGCGAGCCGATTGCCGGGCCCGACGGCCGCCGGCCAGCCGGCAAGGACAAGGGCACCGCCCGCAAGCACGCCATATCCTCGCGCGCACTCGCTGATCTCGACGGCTGGCTGAGGGAGACGAGGTACCAGCGAGCGGCCTAACTTTGCCCCGCTCACTCCGTGGCGGCGGCATGTTGCCGGTCGTACTTGGCGAGCACGGCCCTCGCCTTGTCGACCACCGCATCGGCGATGGCGGCTTGCCCCTCTGCGGTGGGGTGAAACGCACCCGAATAGGTGGCAGCCAGCAGCAATTGGAACCAGGATAGGGTTTCCATCCGCATCGCACGTTGCAGGAGTGATGCAGAGATGTGGAAGTTGCCGGTCATGAAGGCGTCGTTCGGCGTGCGGAACCAGCGCTGACGCGGTGCGTAGGGCCGGTAGTCGGCTGGGTTGTAGGGGTGCCACTCGCCGTTCACCTTGCGCGGCAGGCGCAAGTCGTCGACGCTGGTCAGCGCCAGGTCCGCCCATCCGGCGCACACACCGCGCCCGAGGAAGCGGTCGCGGTGCTGGTCGGCGAATGTCCAGCCATGCTCCCGGGCCGAAGCGCGCATTACGGCGTTGAGCCGCTCCGCCACGGCACTGCCATCGCGTGCCCTCTTGGCCGATAGCCGAAACTCGGGAAGGACGTCCATGCCGGCCTCACCATCCGGGCAGACGGACTTGCCGTCTTCGAGCAGGGCGAGCGCGGGGTAGGCGGTGAGAATGATGCGGTCGCTCTCGGCCCAAGGCACGTGCAGAACGTTGTGCAGGGCTCGGTTAAGCGCGCGGTAGCGGATGTCGAGCGATTCGAGCTGCGCTGCAGCCTCGCTCACTCCATGTACCTGTCCAAACCAGCCGCCCAGCCGCTTGAGCAGCGAACGATCGGCCAGCACCGCGTTAGCAACGAGCCGGGAGAAACCGATGTCGTTGCCGCCGACGGACAGCAGCAGCAGGTCGATCTTGCGCGCGTGCTCGGCAGGGCATTTGCGCAGGACCAGGCCGCCCTTCAGCTCGGGGATGGCTCCTTTCATGTGGTAGGCCTCGGGCAGATCGTGCAGCGGTGCCTCGTGCGCACCGCACTGGGCTTCGGCCACGGCCGAGATCTGGGAGTGCTCGGGCGGATTGGGCACCCACTCGTTGCCCCTGTAGCGCAAGAACAGCCCGGCAACGATCTCGGCGCCGGAGCAGGCGACGCCGACAAAGGTTACGGCTCGGTGCGGGACCTCGATGGCGAGCTGGAGTGCTGCTCGCATCTGGTGGGAGTAGAGCGAGCGGTGGCAGGCCTGATCGAGCCAGCGCGCGTTGCCGGCAATGAATTCGGCATCGCCAATGGCACGCCAGGCGCCGACGCGCGCCGGATACCCGGCAAGGGTAGAGCTGTCGTAGTCGGCCGATCGCTCGCGCGAGAAGCGGACAGGAACATCCGGGTTTCCCTCTCCTGAGGCAAAGCTGTCGCCCATACCGACCACCAGCAGATCGCTCACCCGTGCCATGGTGCGCGCGATCTCCCGGCCACCGATCTCAACGGATATGACGGCGCCCTGCGGATAGGGCACAGCCAAGCTCGCGATGCGATCGCAGGGCTGCGTTAGGGCGCTAGAGCGACTGGGAGCGTTGCCCGGCGGCGTCACCAACCAGGTGCAGTCGACAAGGCCCCCATCAGGCAGGTTCGCGAGCTCAGCGGCAACGCGATGCTGATCGGGAGAGATGTAGGGCGCGGCGTCCGGACAGACGTGCAGGTTGTGCACCGGATCCCAGCAGGTGGGCCCCTTCATGGCCGACGCCCAGCCGTCCGGGTGGCGCCTGCTCAAGTCCTGCTCGGCGGCCAGCACCGGCGACTGCCTCTGCTGCGGAGAGAGGGATGCAAAGGTGGCCCGGTGCACCTCGGTGTCCGCAGGGTCGACGAAAAACCGAAACGGATTTTCCACCCGCCATGCGATGTGCGGCCCAGCGCGCACCGTCTCGGTGCCGAGAACCCGCTTCACGGGCTCATCGGCCGCAAGCGGAGCGGTATGCGCTCCAGCCAGCGTGATCAAGCCGGCAAGCACTGGTCCCCAATGCCTTCCCATGTCCACTCTCCCGCAGCCATCGAACCCGTGCCCCGCGGTTTTTTGCGCGCCGGGGCACGTAACCGGACCTAGAATCGGCCGGTGCGGTGGGCCCACCAGATTCGCCAGACGCGTGTGAGGGGAGAGATGTCTGCCGTCCGGTCGGGCCGGTTGAGATTGCCCCTTTGTTGAAAGCGCAAATAGGGCTCTACGAGGGCAATAGGGAGCAATGCTGTGCGCAGGGGACGGGCGACGCGGCTCAGAATGGGTGCAACCGCGGCGAGATTGCGCCGCGCATCAGCTGCGATCTCCGCCAAGAGCGCCGCCGTGTCGTGCGGGCGAACACCCGAGCACAACTCCGCGACGCTGATGCCGTGGTTTTCCAAACGAGATAGCGGGACGAGCGTGCGTCCCTGGGCAAGGAGCGCAGAAAACTCGTAAACGAGCCGTGCAAGGCCATAGGCCTGACCGGCCATGGCCAGGAATTCAGGCTCGCTGCCTCCATCGGCGCCCGCCAGAATGCGCCAAGTCAGCGCAAACAGGGCGCCTTCGGTGTCGCCGAGATAGGATCGGAGCGCCTCGTCATCAGCCGGCGCGACCTCATAAAGGCGCAGAGCCGTTGCCTCGATGAAACCCTCCAGCAAGCCCGTTGGAAGCCTGTGCCTGCGCACGGTTGCACCGACCGCATCGGCCACCGGGTGTCCGGTGGAATTGCCGGCGGCGACCTCCGCCAGCGCGTCGCGCCACCAGCGCAGCCGAACCTCGCCCATCATGGGCTCGTTGACGAACGCGGGAATACGCGCCACCTCGCCGCCGAAGGCGGCGAGAGCAATGAGATCGAGCTGCAGGGTGCGCGGGGCGAGCAGAGCGGCAAGATAGCGATCCCGCTCATAGGCGCGCGCAGCGATTCGTACCACCTCGTCGTCGTGAGCGCCGCGGGACCCAGGCACCTCAGTAAAGGTGCGCGGCCGCCACCATCACGAACGTGACGGGAACGGAGAGCGCCAGATTGATGCGGGCAAGCATCGCCACGCGTGCCCGCGCTGCGGCCTTCGCGCCAGCGTCGGCCGTGTGGCCGAGAATGATCTTGAGACTGGGCCAGATCATCATGTTGACGATCACCCACATCGCTCCGCCGCCGAGCACACCGCTCCACAGCAGCGCGTTGCGCAAGGGGGGCGTGTGGACCTCGGTTGCATAAACGAGCGACCCCAGCAGATAGCCACTGGTGAAGAGCAGCATCAAGCCGCTCGCGACGGTCAGGTGTGATGCATGGCGGAACGTGTTCGCCACGCGCGGAACGATGCTCTTCATGAGCACCCCCCGACCATGCTTGTCCGCCATCGCCAGTGCGTCAAGCTGGATAAAGTTCACGAACCAGATCATGCCCAGCCAGATGACCGCCCCCATTACGTGGGCAAAGCGGAGCAAGAACGACAAAAGCCCGATCCCATCGGCGCCCTCCGCTGCCAGCCACCCGATCAGGATGGCGAGCGAAACAGCGCCCGCGAGTACAAGTGTCCGGCCCGGACTGGCAAGAATGGCTTGCATGGTCGACCCCGCGGTGACTGCACGTCGAACCTTCGCTCTCAGACGCGGCTCTTCGCCTTGGGCTTCACTTCGGCTCCGCTCCAGTCGCGCTTCACGCCCAGGTAGTCGAGCACCGGTGCCGCGATGAAGATCGACGAATAAGTGCCGATCAGCACGCCGAACAACATGGCGAAGGTGAAGTTCCGGATCACCTCGCCGCCGAAGATGTAAAGCGAGATCAGTACGACAATGGTGGTGGCGCCAGTCAGAATCGTGCGGGACAGGGTCTCGTTGATCGACAGATTGAGCAGCTCGTTCAGGTCCATACGCTTGTATTTGCGCAGGTTCTCGCGGATCCGGTCCGATACGACGACGGTGTCATTGACCGAGTAGCCGAGAATGGTCAGCAGCGCTGCCACGATCGAAAGGTCGAACTCGAGTTGCAGCAAGGAGAAGATGCCCGCCGTGATCAGCACGTCATGGGAGAGCGCTATGACCGTGCCGGCGGCAAACTGCCATTCGAAGCGGAACCATACGTAGGCGATGATGGCAAGGAGCGAGCACAGCACCGCGATAATGCCGGTCATACGCAGTTCGCTCGATACGCCGGGCCCCACCACCTCGATGCGCCTTTGCACGAAGCCGTCGCCGAGCGCTTCCTGCACCTTGGCCAAGGCCTTCTGCTGTGCTTCCTCCCCCCCCTGCTGCTGTTCGACACGGATCAGCACGTCGTTGGGCGTGCCGAACGTCTGGATCTGCACGTCGCCGAGACCAAGTCCCCCAAGTCTTGCGCGAATGCTGGCGAGATCGGCCGGCCCCGCCTTGGACTGGACCTCGATCAGCGAGCCGCCCTTGAAGTCCACACCGAAGTTGAAACCGAACGTGGCGACGAGAGCGATCGAAGCCAACATCGCGATGATGGAGGCCCACAGGCAGGCCGCCTTAAACCGCATAAAGGGCAGGCGAGTGCCGTGGGGGAAGAAATCGAAGCCCTTGAAATCCGGGATTGGAAACATGGGAACATCCCGCCTTAGATCGGTACCTCAATCGCCCGACTGCGCGCCCTCGCCGAGCGCAGCCACAGCGCGACCAGCATTCGCGTAACGGTGACGGCAGCGAACACTGACGTGAGAATGCCCAGCGTCAGCGTTACGGCGAAGCCGCGTATCGGCCCGGAGCCCAACCAGAACATGATCACGGCCGCAGCGAGCGTCGTCAGCTGGCTATCGAAGATCGCTACGAACGCCCGGGTGAAGCCGGCATCGATAGCGGAGACGGCGGTCTTGCCGGCGCGCAGCTCCTCGCGAATCCTCTCATAAATGAGCACGTTGGCGTCTATCGCCATACTGATCGTGAGCACGAACCCCGCGATGCCGGGCAACGTCAGCGTGGTGCCGATTGCCGACATCAGCGCCAGGATCGAGATGGCGTGCACCGCGAGGCCGATTACCGCGATCACGCCGAACGTGCCGTAAGCGACGACCGTCATGATCACGGTGGCGATCATGCCAATGATGCCGGCGGTGGTACCGGCGGCCACCGAGTCGGCGCCGAGCGAGGGACCGACCGTGCGCTCCTCGATCACGGTGAGCTTGGTCGGCAGCGCACCCGAGCGCAGCTGCACGGCAAGAGTGTTGGCGCTTTCGATGGTGAAGCTGCCCGAGATCTGACCAGAACCGCCGAGGATAGGCTCGCGGATCACGGGGGCCGACAGCACCTTGTCGTCGAGTACGATCGCGAACGGCCGGCCGACGTTGTCTCTGGTGAAGGCGCCGAACCGGCGCGCCCCCGACTGATTGAAACGGAAATTGATGACCGGCTCGTTCGTGCGCGAGTCGAACCCCGGCTGAGCATCGACGAGGTCGTCACCCGGCACTACCGGGGTCTCGCGCAACAGGTAGGCGGCCTCGTTCTTCTCGGCCGCGGGATAGATTTTGTAGCCGATAGGGACGCGGGTGGCGCGCGCCTCCTCTGCCGTCATCTGGGGATGCACCTCGTGGAACGACAGCTTGGCGGTGTTTCCGATCAGCTCCTTCAGCCGACGCGTATCGTCGAAGCCCGGCACCTGTACCAGGATGCGGTCGCTGCCCTGGCGCACGATCAGGGGCTCGGTCGTTCCAATGATGTCGACGCGCCGCCGCACCGTCTCAAGCGCTGCACTGGCGGCCCCGGAGATGCGATTGGAGAGACCCTGAGGCGTCGGTCGTAAGGTGACAAGGCCGCCCTCGCCTTTTTCGACATCGATCGAATTGCTCTCCGTGCCAAGGAGCAAACTCCCGAGCGATTGGTTGAGCTTCCGCAACTCCCGCACGGCCGCATCGGCATCTTCGGGCTTAGCGAGCCTGATTTGGACGGCGGTCGGCGTCGTGCCAACGGCCGTGAACGAGATCTTGGCATCGCGCAGCTGTTTGCGGGCGTCATCGCGCAGAGTCGCGATCCAGTCCTTGCGGAGCGTCTCGGTGTCCATCGCCAGCAGTAGATGTGCGCCGCCCTTGAGGTCGAGACCAAGCGCAAGCTGTCGTTTGGGCAGGAAGCTCGGCCAGCGTTCGACCACCTCCTTTGGGAAGAAGTTCGGCATCGCGAAAAGAAACGCTACCAAGCAGATCAGCAAGACAAAGATCACTCTTGCCTGGGAGAAGTGCAGCATGTGAGCTCCAACCTTAAGACTTCCCGGGCGGCCAGGTCGGCGGGGGCACCCTGCCCGCCGGCGCGAAGCCACTGATGGGCAGCACCACCCACGCTGTTCGCTGTCAACGGAGCGCTTGAAACCTCAGGTGGCGACCCGGACAGCTCGGCGCTCGTGGGTACGAGGCTCGGCTATCAAGTACTTTCCTTGACCGGCTCGGCGCGCGTGCGCACTTCGGCCACCGTTCCCTTGACCACGCGTACCCTGGTGTTGCCCGCGATCTCTACCTCGATCTCCCTGTCGTCGACTACCTTGGTGACCTTGCCGATGATACCGCCGGCCGTCACCACTGTGTCGCCACGGCGCAGGTTCGCCACCATCTCGCGGTGCTGCTTCATGCGCTGCTGCTGGGGGCGGAACAGCAGGAAGTAGAAGATCACAAACATCAGAAGGATGGGCATCAGCTGGAACAGAAAGTCGCCGCCACCGCCGGGGGCTCCTGACTGCGCGAACGCCGGAGAGATGAACATGCGTGCTGCTTCCTCGCCGCGGCCATGCCTCGTACACGCGACCGCCAACCCGATTCCGGACCCGTGACGCGCGCGGGCAAAAATCGTCGCGACTATAAGGCTTGGCCCTCGCTTTGCAACCTCAACGGTGAGCGCAACCACGGGCAACGGCGGCGGATGACGCCCGCACCGCGCGCCGCTATAGAGGCGTGCAGCCGGCCCAAGAGCCCGGAGAGCGAAAGGCCTCCCATGCCCGCTTCCAACGACACGCGAGATCAGCTCCTTGCCCGTATCGCCGCCGCCCTCGAGCGGCTCGCCCCGCCGCCGCTTGAACCGGCCAACTTCTCGGCCTGGGAAGCATTCGTATGGCATGCTGACCCGGAAGGATTCGAGCCCGTGCCGCACGTCAACCGGGTGCCGCTGGTGCTGCTCAAAGGCATCGATCGGGCGGCCGAACAGCTGCTCGCCAACACCGAGCGATTCGCGCGCGGCCTGCCTGCCAACAACGCCTTGCTTTGGGGTGCGCGCGGTATGGGAAAGAGCTCGCTGGTCAAGGCCGTTCATGCGGAGGTTTGCCGCAAGCTCGGAGCCGGCAAGGGGACCGCGGCCAACCTCAAACTGATCGAGATCCACCGGGAGGACATCGCCAGTCTCCCCCGTTGTCTTGCGCACTTGAAGTCCGCCCGCCATCGCTTCATCGTGTTTTGCGACGATCTTTCGTTCGACGCCGCGGACACAAGCTACAAGTCCCTCAAAGCCGTCCTCGAAGGAGGCATCGAGGGCCGACCGGAGAGCGTGCTGTTCTATGCCACATCCAACCGGCGCCATCTCCTGCCCCGGGAGATGATGGAGAACGAGCGTTCAACCGCCATCAACCCTTCGGAGGCTACCGAGGAGAAGGTGTCGTTGTCGGATCGGTTCGGGCTTTGGCTCGGCTTCCACAATTGCAGCCAAGACGAGTACCTCGAGATGGTGCGCGGCTATAGCGCTTATCACGGCCTCAGGGTTGCGGAAGAGGAACTCGTGCGCGAGGCTCTCGAGTGGAGCATGACGAGAGGAGGCCGGTCGGGCCGCGTTGCCTGGCAATTCGTGCAGGACCTGGCCGGACGCCTCGGACAGAGGCTGCGCAGCGAATGAGCTGCCCGTCCCTGAGGGCACGAACGGGTTTGCGAACGCCGGTTATTGTGTGGTCTGACCAACCGGAGCTAGAGTGGCCCGGGACTACGTGCTTACCGTCCTGCGGGGGCGCATATGCGGGTGAGCCGACGCGACGCGCTGAGGGGCTTGTTACTGGGCGGGGCGGCGTCGACGCTGCCTACCGGGGCGGCTGCCTTCAAGGACTCGCAAGGCACCTTCACGGCCGCTTCGGGAGGCGAGCCCGTCTCATTAGCACTGTCCAACGGGCTGCGTATCCATTGCCTGACCAAGAGATCGGGTTACGTGAGTGCGTCGCTCGTCTTGCGCAGCAAGGAGATCGGCGAGCCCGGCGGCTTGGCCCATTTGATGGAGCACACCTCCTTCAGCGGGGCGGCGGGCGCATTCTCCGCAAACGAGATCAGGCAGATCCGGCAGGACTGCATGCAGGACAGCGACGCCACCACGGCGATCGGTTCGATCCAGTGGAATGCATCGTTCCTTCCGAGCAACATGGCACGCGCGCTCGAGATGCTGGCGATTACCAGTCTCGACCAGAAATTCGACGTCGAGACCGTGGAACGGGAGGCGCGGATCGTCCTGCAGGAGCTCTATCTCATCAAGTACGAGGCCACTGGCAAGGCAAAACAGGAGTTCGATCAGGCGCTTTATGGCAGGTCTCACCCGTATGCCCGCGACACGGTGGAAACGGAGATTCTGAAGGCCATGATGCCCCCTCGCCGGCTCGCCTTGGAGCTGGAGGCCTTCGCCCACAGCGTGCGACTTCCGGCGAATATGGATCTGTTCCTGGTTGGCGACTTCGAGGCGAGCGAGGCCTTTGACCTCGCATCGCGATATTTTGGTTCGTTCCGATACGGCGAGGGCCCCATGCTCGAGTTGCCGAGCGCCCCGGTCACTCGCAGCTACAGCGCCCTTTCGGCGCCGTCGGCCGATCTCAAGCGACCCCTGTCCGAACTCAGGATTGCCTGGAACACGGGGATTCGGATCACCGATCCCGAATCGAAAGTGCTGCTCGCGCTCGCCGGCTGCCTCAACGGCGCCCTCTTCCAAGAGCTAAGGGACCGTTCAGGAGATGCCTATACGCCCGAGGCAGTCTACGACTGTGACCGCAGCTCCGGCATATTCGAGATCCTGGTCACGAGCTCGAGGTCGCCCGTGGCGATCGAGGCACGCGTCTTCGAGACCATGGCCAAGCTCAAGCGCCGCATCGACCCCCTCGAACTCGCCCGTTTCAGAGATCGCTTTGAGCTCATGCGCCGCAAGAAGGCCGAGTGCAACGACACAATCCTGGAGAGCATGGTCAATCGCACGCTCAACGGCGCTTCGATCTACGACTTTGATGTCACCTCCATCGCAGCCGAAGACGTGCTCGCCGCGGCGCGCCAGCACCTGCCCTGGCACAGGGGTGCCTATGTCCGGCTCGCCCTGATGGGCCGGTAATCGTTTTTTCGAAGGGCCCCGTCAGACGCTATCGGGTGGAGACGATAAAATCGGTGTAGGCGCCGGTTTCGTTGCTCATGGCGTGATCGGAGATGATGAGCGACGCACCGATCCAGGTGCGGTCTGAAATGAATTGCAGCGCTTCAGCGGGCATCAGAACGCGGCTGAGCGCGTTGGCGGCCGTCTCGCCGACCGTTCTCGGCGGTTCTCCTTCTGGCCCGCCGCGACCGGGGTTCTGCTTGGATTGCGACCCTCCGCTCGTCTCCGGGACCGTAACGGCCATCCAGCGCAACGGTCCACCCTCCTGTACCGGCTCCACGGCGACGAACAGGTGGGTGCCGATGGGGAGCTCGTGGTCCTCGATCGTTACCGGCACCTCCAAAAGCGGCGCCCAGCGCTGTCGCACGTAGAGGCGAGCCTTTTTGCGACTGATGAAGACCGAGACTGGCTCCAGCGCCTGGTAGGCCGCCTCTGCCGCCGATGCCGCCCGCTTGCTCGCCTCGGCTGCCGCCTCGGCGGCAGCGGATGCTGCGGCGGCCGCTTCCCGTTTTGCCTGCTCTCGGGACTGCGCCTCGCTCACTTCCAGTCTGGCCTCCGCAACCCTAAGCTCAGCCGCCGACAATTCGAGCGTGAGCTTTTCAGAAGCCTCGACAGAGGTCGTGCCCTCTTTCCTCCGCACGAGTGCTGCAACGCGGGATTCCGCCGCGGCAAGGGCGGCTTGCGCCTTCCTCAAGGATTGAGCCGATTCCCTCGCCTCGACGCCGGCCTGAGCGGCGTACTGTGCCGCAGCCTTTGCCGCCTTTGCCGTATCCGCGGCCGCTTTCCTCGTCTTCTCGCGAACAATCTGCGCCATTTCGTGCGGGTTAAGCAGTTTCGCAGACGCTGTCAGGGGAGGAGCGCTGTCCGTGCTGGTCTTAAGAGCAACAAGTCGCGAGGGGGGATCGCCATCGGCCGGCTCGGAGCCCATGGTGCCGAGCTCCGCCACTTCATCCGTCGTGGCCGCAGGTTCGGCAGGCGTCATGGTCGGAACCGGGAGGTTGGGATGCGCGATCTCAACGACGGTCGTGCGGTGTGGTGCGACCACCACGCGAGCCCCAAGCCTGGTCATGCCCCAAAGCTGCTGGGCAAACCCGGGCGGCAGCCGAATGCATCCATGCGAGGCGGGATAGCCCGGAAGCACGCCAGCATGCAGCGCGATGCCTGACCAGGTAAGGCGCTGCATGTAGGGCATCGGTGCGTTGCTGTAAATATTGGAGCGATGCCACCGCTTCTTCTGAAGCACGCTGAAAACGCCAGTCGGCGTGCGGTAGCCCGCCATGCCGGTCGAGACCGGCGCGGTGGCCAGAAGTCCGCCACCGCCGTAAACCCATATGCGCTGGTCGGCGAGGGATACGACGGCGATCAGCGCGCTGGTTGGCTTATGCTTTTTAAGGTCGGCGGTTGCTTCGGGCGCCGCTTCGTTACGAGAGAGGCGCGCCGACCTTGACTGCGGCCGGTGATAGACACGAGGCAGGGGTCTGCTTTCAAAAAAGGGGAGGAACTGGGCCTGGGCTGGCTGCGGTAGGCCGACAACAGCCGGCGAGCAGATGCCTGCGATAGACAAAGCCCTGGCCAGAAAGTGACGTAAGCTGAGCAACAACTTGTACCTCGAACCTGGGGTCGGCCAAGAAGGGGGCTACGCAGACGGCATCAAAATCTGGTCTTCCATATGGATGGCGCCTCCACAAACGCACATTCCCGTTAAGGCTCTCATACGCGCCCGAACACTCCCTCGCATCAATTCTTGCGTGCGCGCCTGTCGGTGGCCCTGAGCTGGCGGCACGGCCGCGCCTCGGTTTCGCATGACCAAGTGCTGCCCGACTGCGTACACTTCATGGCGCGGCTTGCCGCAATCCGGTAGTTGCCCCAGGGATCGCCGTATTCCCAAGCAGTGAAGCCGACCCAGGAAGCGATCGCCGCCGCCTCGGCCGCCTTGCGGCTCGGCTGTCCGGTGCTCGAGCCGTAGTGGAAATGCTCGGACATGCACACGCGGCCGCCTTCGATCCGCTGGGCATGAATGTCGGAGAGGCCGGTCTCCTGCGCCAGCACAGCTGGCGCACCGGTGCCGATCAGGAAGGAGCAGCCGATCCAGGCGATCTTGCGGCGCGACATCAGGGGCCTCCACTGTGAATCGCAGGGCACTATAGAAAACGCCGTGATAGCCCGGCAGCGAGCCATCTGGCCGCAACTGGGAATTTGCAGGGCGCGTTGCGCGAAAGCGACAGAGCCGCCCTCGCACAACGATCGATCAGAGCCACGCCCCGTGGCAAGAGCCGCCCGTTCTCAATTCGAGAGTTTGGCTAACGCCAGGCGGATGGGGTCCGGAATTGGCACCGGCCGCATGCTCCCCCGCTCAACGAACACGTGCACGAAGTGACCGTCTGCCCGCGCCTCTTCCTCGCGTGGACCGAACAGCCCAACCTCGTAGCGCACGGAGGAGGTGCCAAGTCGGCCGACCCTGAGACCGGCCTCCACGATCTCAGGATAGCTGAATGAGCGGTGAAACCTGCACATGGTCTCGACAGCGATACCCACGACGGGGCCACTGCGGAAGTTAAGGCCGCCCGCCTCGATCAGGTAACGGTTGATGACGGTGTCGAAGTAAACGTAGTAGACGGCATTGTTCACGTGGCCGTAGACGTCGTTGTCCATCCACCGTGTCGGGATGCTCAGGAAGTGATAGAAGGCCCGGCGGTCCGCCGGCGGCCGGCGTTGGTTGGTCATGCGGACCGCTACCCGTCTCGGATTGCCCTACTTCAGAGCCACGACAGAGATTTCGACCAGCATGCGGGGGTCGGCAAGCTTGGCCTCGATGCAGGCGCGAGCCGGAAGGCTGGCGGGCCCGGTCCAAGCAGTCCACACCTCGTTCATGGCGTCCCTCGTCCTGATGTCGCTCAGCCAGATGGTCGCCTGGACGAGTTTCGACTTGTCGGTCCCGGCGAGCGTCAGCAGGCGGTCGATCTCCTTCAAGATCTGCTGGGTCTGACCCTTGATGTCCTGGGACACATCATCGGCAACGATGCCTGCGGTGAAGACGAACCCATTGGCCTCGACGGCCTTGGAATAGATCTTGGAGGGCAGGTGTCGCGCGATCTGCATGGTCTGCTTCCCAAACTGACGTTGCAGGAGGCCTCTCATAGCATGGCTAGGGCCGCACGCCCACGGTACCTCTAGCAGCTCAACCTCATCTCACCGGGACGAGGCAATGGCCGCAGCAACCTCGTCGGCAAAGCGGTCGACTGTCGCCGGGAGCGTGTCCCAGGCACACATCAGTCGGCAACCGCGCTCGCCCAGGAAGGTGTGGAAGCGCCAGCCCTTGTCGCGCAAGGCCGCCTGCACGATGGGCGGCAGGTCGACGAACACGGCATTGGACTCCACCGGTAGCAGCAGCCGAACGCCGTCGATGTCGGCAAGTCGCTTGCCCAAGCGCTGCGCCATGGCATTGGCGTGACGCGCGTTGTCGAGCCAGGCGCCGGTTTCGAGCAGTCCCAGCCATGCGGCGGCGACCAGCCACATCTTAGAATTAAGGTGGCCTGCCTGCTTTGCGCGCCAAGCAAACTCTTCGGCAAGGGCGCGATCGAAAAACAGGACTGCCTCTCCCACGGCGAGCCCGTTCTTGACGCCGCCGAGACACAGCACATCGATGCCGGCCCGCCATGTGACATCTGCTGGCGAGCAACCGAGCGTCGCAATTGCGTTGGCGAACCGCGCGCCGTCCATGTGCACCTTGAGGCCGAGACGGCGCGCCGTTTCTGTGAGCGCCGCGATTTCTTCGAGCGTATAGACGGTACCAAGCTCGGTGGCTTGCGTGAGCGAAAGCGCTCGCGGCTTTACGTGGTGCACGCCGCGGCCGGCTCCTGACAAAGCCTCGACGATCTGCGGGGTAAGCTTGCCGTGCGCGGGTTCGGCGGCGAGAAGCTTAGCGCCGCCGGCGAAGTAGCCAACCGCCCCCGCCTCGTCATTCTCAATATGGGAGAAGCGATGAGCGATGACGGCATGGTAGGAGCGGCAGATCTGGGCCAGTGCGAGCGCGTTGGCCGCCGTGCCGTTGAAGACGAAGAAAACCTCAACGTCCGTATCGAACAGGCTGGCCAGACGCTCTTTCGCCGTTGCCGTCCAGGCGTCCTCCCCATAGGCGGGAGCATGCCCTGCGGCGTTGGCCCGGAGCATGGCCTCAAGAGCCGCGGGGCAGATGCCGGCGTTGTTGTCGGAGGCGAATTGCTGGGACATCCGCCAGCCCTCCACTCATGCCGGCTTGCGAGCAACGGCCCGGCAGACAGAACAGCGCCCGTGGTGAGTACGACCTTCGAAGTTGACCTCCACCTCCTCGAGCACCAGGAAAACGGCGCCCGGAAAATCCTGCCGCACCATCTCTACCGAGCAGAGATGGTCGAGGATCTTGGGACCGCCGCGGGCGCCACGCTTGCGCATCTGGAGCTGCTTCGGTCCGAACGCCTCGAGGATGACGATGCCGCCGGGTTTCAGCGCTTGCCAAACGGCGGCATGGGTCGCCTCGCGAACATCCGGCAGAAAATGAAGGAAACTCAACACGATGACGTCGTAACAAGCCTCCGGCCACGGCCAGGTCCTGACGTCGCCGACGCGGGCATCGATTGATACGCCGCGCTCGGCGGCCAGCCGCTTGGCTTTCTCGACACCGACCGCAGAAAGGTCGAAGGTCAGAACCTCAAGTCCCTGGCGGGCGAGCCACACGCCGTTGCGACCCTCCCCGTCCCCGGGCACCAGCGCCTTCTGGCCCTGCCTCAGCAGGTGGCGCTGTCCCTTCAGGAACTCGTTGGGTTCAGTCCCGTAGTGATAGCCGGGCTCCCTGTAACGCTCGTCGAACCGCTCCGGACGCCGCTCATGTTCTTCAGGTGCTCTCATATCTCACTGCCTTCCCACCGATTGCACGCCCGCACACTTGCCAAGCTAGGATTGAATTGTCTTACGTCAACTTCAGTTGCGGCAGCAGCCGGGCCCCCTGTGATCGGGCCTGGGTCTGGGTTCAGGGTCAGGTCAGGTGGCCGAGAGAGGCAAGGAGAAGGCCGGCGCGGAGCAGGTTGCGGCGGGTACCGGGCGGGACATCACACGCGCCATGGCGTGGATGGGGTTAACGCTCGCCTCCTTCGTGATGGTGGCGATCTCGGGGCGCGAGGCGGGTCGTGTGCTCTCCACCATCGATCTCATGTTCTATCGCTCCGTGATTTCTCTTGCCATCCTGCTGGTCGGCATTCGCCTCGCCGGCATCGACCTCAGCCTGTTCCGCACAGATCGGCTCGGGCTGCACGTCCTGCGGGGGACCGTCCATTTCGCCGCGCAGGCGGCCTGGCTGCATGCGTTGATCCTCATTCCTCTGACCGAACTGTTCGCGCTTGAGTTCACGGCCCCGCTCTGGGTCGCCGTGCTGGCGCCGCTGCTGCTCGGCGAGCGCTTGACGCCCATCCGGGGGGCTGCTGCTGCGCTCGGGTTCTGCGGCATCCTGTTCATCGCCCGGCCAGGCAGCGCGAGCCTCGAGTTCGGCACGCTGCTTGCCCTTGCCAGCGCGGTCGGCTTCGCACTTTCGATCGTGGGCACCAAGCTGCTGATCCGCACCGACGCCCCGCTGTCGATCCTCTTCTACATGATCGCCATACAGACCATCCTTTCCCTCATTCTCAGCACCCCCACGCTCGTCCTTCCCGATGCAGCGACCGCATGCTGGTTGCTGGCGCTCGGAGCGTTCGGCCTTTCCGCGCACTTCGGCCTGGTCCGCGCCTTCGTGCACGCCGACGCCATGGTGGTGGCGCCGATGGATTTCCTGCGTCTGCCGATCATCACAGTGGTTGGCGTGTTCGCCTATCAGGAGGCGCTCGAATGGGCGGTGCTGGCCGGAGCCGGGATCGTGGTGCTGGCCAACTTGCTCAATTTGTGGGGAGAGCGAATGGCCGCTGTCACCCAATGAACGCGGTCGGCAAGAAGCATGGTAGAAGCCACACTTTCCCGCTTGTACCAGCAAAGGCGTCGCATTAGCGGTGATCGGTCGGCTTCGGGTCAACTGGGAGACTGCACGATGATGACGGTTCGGGCACTTATGATTGGTCTCGGTGTCGCCGGATTCGCACTGACCCCTGTGGTTGATGCGCTGGCGCAAGGTAAGAAGGCGGCGAACTGCAAGACACATTACGGCCGGGGGTGGGCCCCGACCGAGAGCATGGCGAAGTTCCAGGCATGGGAGATCATTGCGCAGACGACGGGCAACTGGCCGTTCATGTCTGACACATTCCGCAACGAGCGCTATACCTGCAAGCCGGACGGCTCGATGATCCGTTGCGAATCGAAGATCGACGTCTGCAAGTCCTAGACATGGGGCAGCTCGCCGAGGCGTCGCCTTCCAACCCGGTGAGGCGCCGCCTTCGTGCGCCGGCTCAGTGCCTCGGAACGTAGCGCCGGTAAAGCGCGATGACGGCCGGCAGGATGACGAGCTGCCCGATGAGAGAGGCGAAGAGGCAGATGCCGGCGAGGCGGCCAAACAGCCGCAGAGAGGGCAGATCGGAAAGCATGGTGACGCCGAGCCCCAGCGCCAACACGATGGTGGTGAGCACCACCGCCGGGCCGATATGAAGCGCGGTGCGCCGCAGTGCCTCTCGCTCGGTCCCAGCCGCGCCCCCGATCCTTTCCTCCTCGAGGCGGAAGCGGTTAATGAAGTGGATGGTGGAGTCGATGGCGAGCGAGAAGGCGACCGTGATGGCGATAATGGAGGCGAACTGCAGCCCTTCACCGGTCACCCACAACAGTGCCCCGGTCGCAAATATGGGAAACAACGAGGGCAGCACGCTCGCAATCCCGGCCAGCGCAGAGCGCAAAGCGACGCCGAGAAAGATGAAGATGATGAAGATGTCGCCGACCAAGCCCACGTTCAGCTCGCCGATCAACTTGGCGCTGTTACGGGCGGCGATCGCCGGCAGGCCGGTCACGGAGATCTCGTAGCCCGGGTGCGCTTTGCGCACGGGCTCGAGCGCCTTGTCGATCTTCTCGACGACGGGCAGAATTTCGCTGGCATCGACGTCGGGCAGGCGCCCGGTGACCAGAACGGCATTCTCCTCCTTGGCGATGAAACGCCGCACCAAATGCTCGGGCAGGATGCCCACGTACTTCTTCACCGTCTCGATGCGCGTGTCCCCGGCGGCCGCCAACCACCGGCGCAGGCTGTCGAGCGACCACACGTTGCCGAGACCTGCTACCTCCTCGAGCACGGAATGGGCATCCCTGATGACGCTCAGCGTGTCGGGGGCATAGAGCGAGGCTCCGCTCTTCCACTGGATCATGACGTGGACGGGATTGGCTCCGGTGAGCTTGCGGTCGAGGCTGCCGGTCGCGGCCAGCGCCTGCTCCCGGTCCGGCACCTGGTCGGCGAGCCGATAATGCGGCTCCAGGTGTACATAGGCGAGCCCGGTCAACACGACCGCGCCAAGACCGGCAAGAACGTATGCGAGCGGACGGGCGCCGACGTGGCCGATACAGGCCACCGATAAACGCTGCAGCAGGCTGACGCCGTCCCTCTCGGCCTCCTTGCGCTTCGGCCCCTGCGCCTCACGGCGGATCAGCAGCGCCGCAAGCGTCGGCACGACCACCGCGACTGCCGTGTAGGAGATGAACACCGCCATTAGCGCCGCCAGGCCGAAGGTGCGGATCAATGCCGATTCGGCAAAAGCGAAGGAGACGATGGCGATGGCCTGATTCATTGCAGTCAGCAAGCAGGCCGGAGCAATGTCGAGCACAGCATTGCGCGCTGCCGTGATCCGGTCCACGCCAGCCAAGATCTCGCGGCGGATTGCAAACACCAAATGCATAGAGTCGGAAAAGCCCGACACCAGGATCAAGGGGGTGATGACATTGACGAACAGATTGAGCCGGAAATCGAGGCCGCCGAGGACGCCGAGCGTCCACAGGATGGCGATCGAGGGACCGAGAACGGCGATCAGCGTGAGCGAGAGACGGCGGAAAAAAAGATAGGCAATGCCCCCGCCGACGAGGAAGCCCAAACCGTTGTAAACGAGTCGGTCGCGCTCCACCGCGTTGCGAATCTCAAGCTGCATCACCGGCGCACCGGTCAGTTTGACGACGAGGCCGGTGCCCTCGAGCGCCTGCTCCGCTGTCTGGCGAATGCCGCCGATGATCGCCCGTGGCCCCATCTCTTCAACCGCCGCACGGTCGAGGGCGATCACGATAAGCGCCAGCGTACCGTCCTCCGACAAGAACTTGCCCGCAACGATATCGTTCTGCTTCAGCGCCTTGATCATGTCTTCGTAGGCGGCGCCTTCGGGAAGGTCGTCCGGAACGACGGGCGGGGCATAACCTGTGTCATCGGGGCGCCCGCGAGCGGAGAGCATCGACACGAGACCGCTGACGCCATCGGCGAGCTGCAGGTCGATCACCGCCCTCGCGAACGCCTGCAGGTTCTCGCGTTTGAGCAGATTGGTACCCTCGACGACGACGAGGACGTCGTACTCGCTCGAGGGAAAGCGCCGGTCGATCTCCTCGTACCGGCGAAACTCCGGTGTGTCGGTGCGAAAGAGCTCGGAGAGCGAGTCGTCCACCCGCAGCCGCATGAAGCCGACGACGGCGAGCGCAGTCAGCAACACGATGATGGCAGCCGACATGTAGGGCGCGGCAAGCGCCACCAGCCCGATCCGGTCGAGCCCGAACGAAAACAGGAACGACCGCCGGGGCTCTTCACCGTTGGTCATTCTCCCTCCACCCCCGACTGATCGGCGCCACACAGGCCGCGGCTTGGCACTTCTCAGGCTCGAATCGCAGCGGACTCAAAGCCGCAGGGCCGTGATGCTTGCACTTGCCGGTGCCCGGAAGCAAGGCTGCTGCCCGTCGCTCGCTGGAACGAGCCGCGCCATCTCGTCACCGACTCGCCTATCGACCGGCAACGCGCGCCGGCCTATATGAGCGGTCAGCCCCCTGCGGAGACCTTCGATGGCGCAGCCCGATATGACCCTCGACGCCAGGAACCTGAACTGCCCGCTGCCGGTGCTGAAACTGAAAAAGGCTATCGCAGAGGTGAAGGTCGGCGACACAATCGAGGTGCTGGCCACGGATCCAGGGGCGGAGGCCGATTTCGAAGCATTCTGCGTCGCCACCGGCAACAGCCTCATCGATCGCAGCGCTGCCGACGGCGTATGGCGCTTTCTCATTCGACGTACCGCGTGAGGCCGGTGTCACAGGCGACGATAGAGAAAGTACTCATAGTCGGGAGCGCCTTGCGGCAGCGGCTCGGCAGCGAGGCCCGGGTGTTCGAGCTCGGTCGAGGTGATGACCTGCCCGCCAGGCCTTACCAACGCGTACACTACGTGTGGTAGCCAAGCCTGCAACTTGAGGTCGTCGGCCTTGATGCCATTGCCGAGATCGGCGTGGAGCATGGCCGCGCTGGCACCATGGCGCTCGGCGTAGGCCATGCCTGTCACGCGGATATCCCCGAGAATGAGGTCCTCCCGGGGGGGATGAGAGGCCGGGTGGGCGCCGAGTTCGCGGTCGAACACCACAATGCGGCGGCCAACGAGCTTCTCGCGCAGATGATGGTAGGTGCGCCCGTTGCCGAGGCCGAGCTCGATCACCGGTCCGGGCAGGCTGGCGCCCGCCTCGTTCAGCGCCTGGCAGGCACGGTTGAGCAGCAGACGCTGCATCAGCAGTCGGTCTACGAACTTGTCCAATCGGCTCACGCAGCATCCTCGCTCGCGCGCTTGGCGGAGGCGGTCCAGATTCTAAGAGCCGCCTCGAGCTCCTCGACGTCGGCCAATGCGTGCACCGTGATCGGCTTTTCGCATTCGCGGATATGGATCTCCTTCTGCACCGGGCCGGACAGCGAAAGCCCCGATGCGTCGACGCATTCCTGCGAGATGATGCAGTCGGCGAGAAGCTCCTTGGTCGCCGCTTCCAGACGACTGGCGACGCTGACCGTCTCGCCGAGTGCCGTTGTCATGTAGCCGCGCTCCTCGTCGCCAATCCGCGCGATCACGGCGGGTCCGGTATGGATGCCGATGCCGACGCGCAAGGGCATGGGCAGCGCGGACCCGAACTCGCCATTGAGCGTGCGGACCGCTTTCAGCATGTCCAGGGCACTGTAGATCGCAGCCTTGCTGGCTGAGCCAAGTTGCGTCCCGAGACCGAAAATAGCCATGAGGCCGTCGCTCAAGTACATGCCGACCTTGCCGCCGCGTGCCTCGACCGTCTGGGTTAACTCGCCGACCAGGCGGTTGAGCAGCACGACGATGTCGGAGGGAAGTTGCCGGCGGGTGAGCGTCGTGAAACCGCGCACGTCGACGATCAGCACGGTGACTGTACGCTCCACGCCCCATTTGTAAGCCTCCTCGTCCCAGTCCAGCATGCCGCGACGGGCAATCGCCGGCAACAGCACCTGAATGGTGACGTCCTGCTTGGGACGAAGCTGGCAGGCAAGGCGGACGCGTGCCGGCGCCGCAATGCGGTGGAGCACCCGCTGCTCGACCAGCGTCGGCGCCGGCAGGGTCTCTTGGCCGGATAATACAAGAACGCGGCAGGTTGAGCAGCGCGCCCGTCCGCCGCAAAGGGAGGGATGGGGGATGCGGTTGGCCCGGCTCACCTCGAGCAGCGTCTGACCGGCTGCTGCGCGCACCTCACCGTGACCGACATAGGTGACCCGAATACGATGGCTAAGGCGCAGGTAGACGACGCGCGCCAGGATGACCGCGAGGAGTGCCGCGCCAACGATGAGGAGCCCACGACCGCCCGTGGTTACCGCGTCCGTGAAGGCATCGCGCTGCGCTTCCGTCCACGCGGCCGTCGGCACCTCCATGACACGCGCCTCGCGGCCCGAGGAGACGAAACCGGCGAGCGCAAGCAGCGGTACCGCGCAGGCTATGACGAGGCCGGCCTCGCGGACGCGAGGAAACCAGGACCTCGACCGGAAAGCGTAGTCGATGCCGATCACTCCGTGGAACCAGACCACGAGCAGAAGGAGCGTCTGCTTAATCGCGTTCGACGGCCAGAGCTGCTGCAGCTCGGCCCGGTACCGGTCGTCGACGCTGTGAAAGTCGCTCAAGTACCTCGTCGCGACCAGGTGCTCGAGCAGCAGTATCGGGATCAGCAGCCCAAGGACAATCTGCACCGCCTCTTGCAGCGGCATGCGAAACGTGCGCCGCGATGCGATGCGTTTGAGGGCCAGGCCCATGTGAACGACGAAAGCGCCGTAGAGCGCGATCGTTCCAGGCCAGGAACGCCACACGTTCACCCGCCAGCCCTGCACCACTTCCATGAGCTCGACGCCGAACACGCCGACGGCGTGATTGAGGAGATGGGTGAGAACGAACGCAAAAAGGATGAGGCCGGCGCCAAGCCTGATGTCGCGCTCCCAGGCCAAAGCACCTCTCCCCTCCCGGCGGCCGGTAAGCTGGTCCTGAGCTGTTGCGGTGGTCGGCATCGGTCGAAAGGGCGTTCAGGGTCGGTGAGAACAGCGAATGGGTCGGGCTACCATCGTTGCCGCACGTCGAGGGTGCAAGGGAGCCTGCCGGATGGCTCGCGCCCTGTGCCTTCCGACTATCACTGTGCCGCGAGCGCAGCAAAGCGCTCGTTCATCCGCTCGAGCCGCCGCCCGAGCTCACGGGAGATGGCCAAAGTGAGGTGCGGCACCTCTTGCAGGATCTCGAGAAAAGAGTTCCGTTCGATGCGCAACGCCGTGAGCTCCCCGACCGCCTTGATCGTCGCCGAATAAGGCCGCCCGGACAGCACCCCGATCTCGCCGACCACCTCGCCCGACGCAACCCGTGCCAGATGGACGTCGCCCTTGGGCGTCTCAAGGTAGACGTCGGCCTCGCCTTCGAGCACCACGTAGACGGCCTCCGGCGGCTGTCCCTGGCGTAGCAACGCCTCCCCTGGCTCGAGCGAGACGCGATTACTCGCCATGGCCAAGAGCTTGAGCTTGGCCACCTCCACATCGCGAAACATCGGGCTGTTCTGCAGAGCCTGGCAATCGTGCTGGAAGGTCATCCCTACCTCCCTCGCCACCTAGTAGACCGTATCAGACGCCGACGGAGTTACAAGCCGCCTGCCTGGCCGTTCCGACTCGCCGTCCGGCTCGTAGGTGAGGCGCGCCCCCTCGAAGGCAAGCACCTGTTCGTAGTCGACCGCCTCCTTGGGGTCGGCCAGTGTCACAATTAAAGTCCGCCCCGCCATCTTCGCGCGAATGCGGTCGGCGATGATTTTGGCTTCGCCCGGGCCGAACACGCCAAGCGCCCCGTCGAGGACCAGCACTTGCGGACGCCTGATGAGACAGCGCGCGAGATTGACGGCAGCGCGCTGTGGGGCGAACAGCAACTTGCCGCCTGGACCCACCTCGTAGTCGAGACCGAGGCGCAGGATAACCTTGTCGAGGCCGAGATCGACAAGCGTCGCCTTGATCACCTGCCAGACGTGCTGCTCGGCACCTGCCACGCCGAAGGCGATACGCCCGAACAGCAAGTTGTCGCTGATCGGAGCTGCCATCATGAACCGGTCGGGATCATAGAGCTCGATGCTCTCCGTGTACGCGCGCGGCAGATGACGGCGGAAGCTCGCCCGTGCCCGAAGCACGCGGGACATGAACGCACGGTCGATCAGCCCGATGCGATGGCGCGGCTCGATGTAGCCGAAAGCGAGCCCAATCAGCTTGTTGCGACCCTCGGCGGAGATAAGACTTGAGGCGCTGCGTGATTTCATGCTCTCGACGAGCCGCTGAAATTCCTGGAACGACTCGGTCGGAATAAGCGAGTAGCGTTCAAACAGTGGATGCCCAGGCGGCAAGTCCTTGAAGGTGTCGAGTGTCGTCTCCGCGATCCTGAAACCGATCTCCGCAAGCGGCTCGACCAGTGCCTCGGCCTCGAGCACCGCACGCAGATGGGGGTCGGCAGCCATCTGGGCCATCTGGAAGCGATCGCCCACCGGCACCCCAAACAGCAGGTTCTCGCCGATGGTGGCGTTCGTGTTGTAGTGGCCTGGGTCGAAGGGTTCCACGAGCTTGCTGAGATGCTTCCGGCTCAGCGTTTCGCGGATAGCCCGGCGGGCAGCGATGAAGCGCTCGACCAGCTTACCGTCGCTATGTTCCGGCAGCCTGCCGAGCAGGCCGAACTTGTAGACCTCCTCGTGCATGCCGGTGGTCTGCAACGCCTCGAGCAGGACGTTGTCCAACTCGTCGGGTCCTGCGACCCCCGCCAGCGCGTAATCGATCCAGTCGCCGTCAATGGTGGCAAGGGGATTGCCGCTGCGCTCGGCTTCAGCCCGACGCAGGCGTTCCGCCCGTGAGTTCGACGTCTCGTCCGACGGCTCGGGCATACTTCTCCGCAACGAATAGAGTACGTTGTCGCGGATGGTGCCCGAGAACAGCGGCGGCTCGGCACCCGCATAGGCAATGAGACGACTCGCGACAGTCTCAGTGAGCGTGCGCAGCTCAACGCCGCCCAGACGGACGGCACCTCGGTACTCGGTGATCTGCCGCCCTATTACCTTGGCAAGGATGTCGCGGCCGCTGCCGCTGGCGCCGACGAGCGCCACGTGCGCCGGGCAGTCGATAGTCGCTGTCGTGTTCTCGAGCAGGGCATTGCCACGCCGGTCGACGACACGAAGCCCGTCGATCGTAATCGGCGCCTGCGGCCGCGGCTCGTCTTCGGCCCCACCATCGCCAACCGCTGGACGAGCCAGGCGCTCGGCGGAGAACTGGGATACCACTTGCTGGTACTTGATGGTGACGTCGGCGCGATTTTGATCCCAATCGATCAACTCTTTGATCGGGGGCGGCAGATCCCGGTATGCGGCGATCACTGCAACGAGCTGCCCGATGTCAAGGGAGCCCTTGAGGGCAAAATAACCGCCAATCGAGTAGAAGAAAAACGGCGTGATCTGAGCCAGAAAATTGTTGAGATACTTGACCGCGAACTTGCGCTTGAAGAGGTCGACGCGGATGTGAAACAGCTCTCCAAGCCGGCCGCCGATCTCGGCCTCGTTGTAGGCCGCCGTCCCGTGGATGTGCACTGCCGGCGCACCTTCCACGATCTCGCCGATCCGGCCCGCCAACTTGCGCGATGCGATCTGTCGCATCCTGGCGAGCCTGAGCTGCTCGCGCCTGAGATACGGGATCACGAAGGCCTGAACCAAAATGATGGCGAGCGCAACAAGCCCGAGCCAGACATTCTGCGCCATGATGAACAGGAGCGCGGTGAGAGCCTGTGTGCCCAAGAACACCGGCAGGATGAAGGCGTCGCCGACGAACTCGCCAATCGGCTCGACCTCGTCCTTGATCATGCTGGAAATCTCCGCCGGCTTCACGGTGCGGACCTCCTCCGGCTTGAAGCGGAGGAGCGTTGCAAATAGCGCAAAGCGCATGCGGCGCAGCATGCGTTCGCCGAGGATGCCTTTGGAGATGTTGACGACGTACTTGAAGGCCCCGTTGATGACCACGAGCAGCAGGAAGAGGCCGCTCAGCACGAAGAGATAGTCCATCTGCTCGAGCTCAAGTCCGCCGAGAGCGATGCTTCCCCCGCCCAGCCAATCGGGCAGCGCAAACGTCCAATTGAACAGCGTCGCAGTGGTCCGCCCATCCTTAAACGCCTGACCCAGCAGTGCGTCATTGACGATCCGCTTTGGAATGTCGAGCGATGTCCAGTAGAACGGCAGCGACGCGAAGATGACGCACAGGATGGCGATCTGGTCGCGGCGGCTGTGGCGCCAGATGAACCGGAACAGGTTGGAGTCCAGGCCCGTCGTAGACATTTGGCTCTAGGGATTGCCGCCCCCCATCGGACCGGGCAGTCTAATGCTCAATCCCCTTACCGGCAGTAATATTGTCGCGATCCGGGCCAGCCGGAACGAGGTGCCATGCGAATTGCCTTCTACGCGCCGCTGAAGCCGCCCGATCATCCCACTCCTTCGGGGGACCGCGAGATGGCGCGCCTGCTGCTGCGCGCCCTCGCCGCGGCCGGATACGACGTGCGCGTTGCAAGCCGTTTGCGCAGCTATTGCGCCGAGCCATCGGATCTGGCCCGCTGCCGCCTCGAGCGGCGCGCGGCTGGGGAGGTCAAGTCTCTGCTCGCAGTCTGGAACGCGGCAGGCGGCGTCGGCTGGCGGCCCGATCTATGGTTCACCTACCATCCCTATTACAAAGCGCCCGACTGGATCGGGCCCGGGGTGTGCGAGGCCTTCGGCATACCCTACGTCACCGCTGAGGCCTCCTATGCGCCGAAACGGGACATCGGCCCCTGGCGCGAATGGCAGGCGACGGTTGCAGCGGCAGTCACGGCTGCCGCCGTCAACTTTTGCCTGACACCGGTCGATCGCGAAGGGCTGAACGGCCTACCAGGACAGCGTGGCCTGCTGGTCGATCTCCCGCCTTTCATCGACCGCCCGCTGCAGGCGCCTAAGCGACCACGTCGAAAGGCTGGCCGCGTCGAGCTGATTACTGTCGCCATGATGCGGCCGGGCGACAAGCTTGAGAGTTACCGCATGCTCGCGCGCACCCTCGCCGGGCTGCTTGACCTATCGTGGAGGCTGACCATCGTAGGCGACGGGCCGGCAAGGTCGGCGGTCGCGGGTGCCTTCTCAAGATTGCCGCCCGAGCGGCTCATTTGGACGGGCGCGCTGTCCCCCGAGCAGGTCGCGTTGCGGCTGGCCGAGGGCGACCTTTACGTGTGGCCGGGGTTCGGCGAGGCCTACGGCATGAGCTATCTCGAGGCGCAGGCAGAGGGCCTTCCCGTCGTGGGCCAGCGTACCGGAGGCATACCCGCGGTCGTTGTCGATGGCGTGACGGGTCTGCTTACCGGACTTGGGGATGAGGGAGCTTTCGCCGGCGCCGTACGGCGTTTGGTTCTGGAGGCGGACCTGCGCCGGCGCATGGGCGCTGCCGCCCAGCGCTTCGTGCGCAGCGAGCGCACGCTCGCCAGTGCCACCCGCATCCTGCAAGGTGCGCTCGAACCGTTGCGGTTCGCCACTGAAGGGACCCGCTAGCATGCCCAGTCCCGGAGAGATCGATCTTTGGCACCCGGTCCGCCAGGAGTTGGCGCACTGGTGCAGGGCGGGACGCACCGCGCGCCTGTGGCTGCGCGACGACGACGCCACGGACGATACTCCGGCGCTGCGCCGCTATGCCGAGCTTGTTGCCTCCCACCGTGCCCCTGTGCTGCTTGCCGTCATCCCGGCCCGCGCCACCTGCGGCCTCGCCGACTACCTTGCAAACCAGCCGCTCTTTGATCCGGCCGTGCACGGCTATGCCCACGCCAACCACGCCAAACCGGGTGAGAAGTCGCAAGAGTTTCCGATCCATAGAGGGAGCGAGGTCATCCGCGCCGAGATCACGCAAGGCCGCCGGCGCCTCACCGAGCTCTTCGGCGAACGCTTGACCGCCGTCTATGTACCGCCGTGGAACCGCATCTCGCCTGAGGTTGCAGGTCTGCTGCCTGGACTCGGATTCTCGGCTCTATCTGCGTTCGGCGCCCGCCCGCTGCTCGGAGCACCAAGTTCACTGTGCGAAGTCAACACGCATGTCGACATCATTGACTGGCGTGGTAACCGCGGCGGCCGGGCTCACGACTGGCTTGCCCGTGAGCTTGCCGACCAGCTTGCCCTTGCCCGCACACACGGCCGCAATCATGTGGGCCTGCTCACCCATCATCTCGTCCACGACGACAGGGCATGGCGCTTCCTGGAATTGCTGCTCGCATTCGCCGCCGACGAAGCCGCACTCACCTGGTGCCGTGTCAACGACCTCATCGGGTCAAGCGAGGCCGCAAACTAGACTTCGGCACCTGTGCGCTCGCTGAGCAGACGGCGAAGGATGGCGGCGGTATTTGGCGCACCGTTAAGGTCGATGCAAGAAGCGGACGGATCGAGCGCAAGTGCCCGTTCGACGGCGTCAGCGATCGCCTCGGCATCGAGATCGGCCTCGGACACGTGCACGGCAAGACCGCGTTCGGCGAGCAGCGAGGCTCGCTTGCTCTGCTCCGTCTCGCCTGCCGCCGCGAACGGCACCAGTACGGCGCGAACCCGAGCTCGGAGGATGTCGGCAACCGAATTGTATCCTGCCTGCGAGATCGACACGCGTGCGCCAGCGAGCACGCTCACGAGGTCTGGCAGGAAGCGCGCGACCTCGACGCCGTAACGCGCCGCGAGTTCGTTGACCGCTGCGCTGTCACGGTCCGCCAGATGCGTGCCGGTAACGGCGAGCCAGCGGGCGCCGGCGAGGCTTGTGCGAGGCCGTGCGGCAATCGCGGCTGTGAGCAACCTCCTGCCGACCGCACCGCCGCCCGCGGAGATCACCACGTCACAGCGTGACACTGGGACATCGCCACCGGTGGCAACAACGGGACCGACCATGCCGGAGTAGCTGGTCATATCCGCAATGGCGGCGGCCAGCGGGAAGGTCGCCGCGAGCCTGACAAAGGCGGGGTCGCCGTGGACGATCACGTGGTCGAAGTGTCGCCGCAAGGTGGCCACTACCTCCTCGCTGCGACCGGGTTTGCCGTGTTCCTGCAGGATGTCGCGTATGGAGCTGACGAGGAGCGGCGGCGGGCGCATGGATCCGATCGCCGCCAGTAGCGGCTCGAGTTCGAAGCGCATCTGCCGCCGCCCGAAGGGATAGGATTCGACCAGGACGATGTCGGGCTGCGCGCCTATGAAGGCGGAAAGCAGTGCGTTGCGCCGCGCGCGCTTCCCCGACTCCTCGAGCGAGCGGCCGTCAGCCCCGACGAGATCGCCAAACCCGCCGGGCCCGGCGCTCACCGGGGCGAGCTGAATGACCTTGAGCCCGCCCGTATCAAGCCCCGGAACCGGGCGCCCGCCGAGAACCAGTTCGACATCGAAGCCGTCGGCGGTCAGTGCGCGCGAGATACGCAAGGCACGGACAATATGCCCGATGCCGAGCAGGTTCTGCACATAGAAAAAGACGCGCATGCGTTAAACGGCAACGGGAACCTTCGCACGTAGCGCCTCCGCCTCGAGCGACTGCCGGAAGAGCTCGCTCAGCATCACCAGCCCAGCGCTTGAGTCGAACGACTGGCGCACGTGCCGCTGGCCCGCGGCTGCGAGCCTCTCGCGCAAGGCCGGGTCGGCCATCAACCGCGCGATGGCCTTAGCCAGCGCCACGCGATCTTCCGGGGCAACGAGGAGGCCGGTCTCTCCGTTCATGATCAGCTCGGGCACGGCCGAGACTCCGGTGGAGATGCAGGCAAGGCCCTGGCTTTGGGCCTCCATCAGGACATTGGGAATGCCGTCGCGATCGCCATCGCGGGCGACGCGGCAAGGCAGCACGAAGATGTCCGACGCACGATAGGCGGCAAGCACTTCATGCTGCGGCCGCGCCCCCAGCCATCGCACCCGGTCAGCGAGTGCAAGGCGCTGCGCCTGGGTCTTGAGTTTGGCGAGCTTCTCGCCGCCGCCGATGTGCGTAAGCGTCCAGTACCGACCTCCAGGCAGCAGTGCCAGCGCGTCGAGCAGGACGTCGAGGCCCTTCTTCTCCACTGCGCGGCCCACGGTGAGCAGCCGCACAGGGCGGGATGGTTCCGAACCGTCGCGCGCCACCTCTGATCGCGCATGGCTTGGAAAACGCGCCAGATCGAGCCCATGATGGATCAGGCGGACTTTGTTTGCGTCGTCGGTGTGCCGAACGAGATGGTCGCGGCCCGCGCCGGTGCACGTCGTCACCCAGCGCGCGGCAGCCATGTTGGCGCGCAACTCCCAGTCGGGCGACGTCCAGATGTCCTTGGCGTGCGCCGAGCAGCTCCAGGGAACGCGAGTCATTAGGCTCGCGTAGCGCGTCACCGCAGACGGAGTGTGAATGAAGTGGGCATAAAGCCAGCGCGCGTCGCAGGGCAGCTCGGCGGTCATTACCAGTGCCTGCCCGAAGCGGCGTACCCGGTTGGGTGTCGGGTCGCGCAGCAGATCGCGCAGCCAGACGCGCACGGCGCCGGCAAAGCCCGGCGAGCGTCGCGCCTTGAGAAAAGAGCGCAAGACGCGCAGCGGCTCCCGATAGAGATACTCGGGGAGGTAAACGACCGGAGCGGCGATCTCGGCGTGGATGGAATGCTGGGCGGGATCGGTCGGCTGCCTGAGCGAGAAGATCGCGAGCCTGTACCCGGCCTGCTCCAGGCCCCGCAGTTCCTGTGCAATGAAGGTCTCGGAGAGGCGCGGATAGCCTTTGAGTACGACGGCTATCAGCCCGGTCATCGGACCAGCATCCTTACGCCGAGATCAGCTCGAGCCGGCGCTCGCTTGGCTTTGCCAAGTAGGCCTCTACCGTGCTCGAGATGCGCTCAAGCCCGTCGAGATCGATGGGCGTGCCGCTCTCGGACGGACGTTTGCGCTGGAGCAAAGCCCGAAGGGCACCAGCCATCAGACGCGGATTGGAAGCGAGATCAGCGTCGAGGATATCGACCAGCCCGATCTCGGCCGCGCGCTGAGCACGCACCGCCTGCTCGCGGCGGGGAAACGTGCGGGGAACGAGCAGCGCCGGTTTGTCGAAGGAAAGAATCTCGCAGAACGTGTTGTAGCCGCCCATACTCACCATGGCGCTGGCGTTGGTCATCAGCGTCTCGATACGGTTGTCGAAATCGATGACCGTTACATCCTTCAGAAAGGCGACGCGATCGTGAATTCCCTGTCGCTCATCCCGGTTCATGAAAGGTCCGAGAACCAGCACGATCGGCAGCGGATAGTCGGGGTCGATTTCGCGCGCGGCAAGCACCTGGTGCATCAACGGTGCTCCGTCGCCGCCGCCGCCGACCGTCACCAGCACATAGGCCGAGGGAAGCCGCTCGGCGGCCAGTGAAGGCGTTTGAGATTCGGTGCGCCGCAAGAACCCCATATACTGCATCCGGCTCAGCACGCGCGGAGGCACATCCAAGCCATAAAGCGGGTTATAGAAGCGCTCGCAGCCGTAGACCCAGATCGCATCGTAAAGTTCCTCGACGCGTTTGAGAGCATTGGTCTTCGCCCATTCGGCGCGCAACAGCTCCGGGCCATCGAGAACCTCGCGCAGCCCGAGCACCAGGCGGCAGCCGCACATCTTGAGATATGCAAGCGTCGGCTCGAGCTCGCCTTTGAGCCCCAGTGGCTCCTTGTCGACGATGAAGATGTCGGGTCTAAAGATCTCGGCCGCACTCTGGATGATGGCGCGCCGCATGTGCAGCGTGTCGCTCAGGTCGATGTGCTCCGCAAGCGAAGTGTAGTTGCCATTGTAGAGCTTGATCACGCTCGGCACCTTGATGAAATCCACGCGCGCGCGGAAATCGAAGGCGCCGGCGATCGAGGACCCGGACACGATCAATACGTTGAGCTGCTTGGAACGCTCGACCAGCGCATGAGCGATGGTACGGCTGCGGCGCAAGTGGCCGAGGCCGAACGTGTCATGACTGTACATCAGCACGTTGGTGTGATCGCCGCGCATGATCGCTGGCCCCCCGAACTCGCGCAAACAAACAAATCTCAGGTGCTTCGCCGATCACTGAACGTCGGCAACGACCAGCCGCATATTGGCGCAAAGACTGCGTTTGCGTAAGCATTATTTGGAGCGTTTCGGTACCCGCGCGCGGAGCGTCACAGCCTTATGACCTCGAAAGGTCGAAGGCGGATGAGAACCAAAGAACCAAGCGGTTCAGAATGCTGGCGCGTTTTGCTCGCACACTATCGCTGCAGTGCATCGGCAACAGGTGTGCGACCGTGCGCCTCTCGCCGAGCGGTAGAACTCACTTGAAAGTGATGGCGGGCGTTTGCGCAACCGGCTCGCTTGCGCCGCCTCCCGCGCCCATACCCATCGCCTCCTCGAGTCCGGCAATGCACAACGCCCGCTGCATCAGCTCGCTCGACAGCACGTCCTCGGATTTGTGCGCCCTGTCGATGAGCTCGGATAAGGCGAGCACAGGCGGAAGGATGCGTGAGGCGGAGACAAGGTCGAGGATGCGGGCGCGATTGGCGCGGAAGAATCGGCCGTATATCCATCTGAACCCCTGCTTCTCGCGTCGCCACTGAGTGGGCAAGGGGCGAAAGCGGTCGAAGGCGCGTCGCAATTCAAGCTTGTTCCAGCCGTCGTCGAACTTGTACCGGTAGCCGGTCCGCAGGAACGGGGCGAGCCGGTAATCGAGGAATGGACTGCGGTTCTCTACACTGGCCAGCATCGCGTTGCGGTCGTTCTGCCACATCCACTCCTGCAGACGTCCGCCTCTGGCATCGGCGAGCAAGGCCTCGTCGAAGCCTAAGCGTCGCGTGGTCAGAGGATCGGATGACGAGGCTCCCAGGACCGCGGCGCGGCAGTACTTCTCCAAATCGGTCTTTCCAATTGCGCCTTGCCGCGTCCTTGATGAGCCGCCTTGGAGTCCCGCGTGAAACTCCGAACGCGCCAACCAAGCCCGATCGCCTTTCGCCCGCGCATCGCTGACCGCAAAGGCATGGTAACGGTCCCAATAGCCGCCGAAGATCTCGTCACCGCCCGTCCCGTCGAGGACGACCCGCACGTCGCTCGCGGCGATCGCCTCGTACATCTGGGGCATGGCGAGCACATTGCCAATGAGCGGGAACGGCTTCTCCTGGTGCCGGCACACCTTGAGGAAGCGGTCCATACCCGACAACTCGTAGTCGAGCGGAATGAAGCGCGCTTGGATGCCGAGAGCGGCAACGCACTGGCGTGCGTACTGCGCATCCTCGCTCTTGCCAGCATCGCCCGTGAAGCAGCATACGGCATCCTGAAGTTTGTTGGCGGCGAGGCACGACAGGATGAGCGAGCTGTCGATTCCGCCCGACAGCAAGAGGCCGACCTTGCGATCCGAGACGAGCCGGGCGAGCACGGCCTGCTCGATCAGGTCAGCCGGTCCATCCGCCGGCGGCTTGCGGGCCGCCTCCTCCGCGATATCGAGGTGTCTGGCGGACCGCAGCGCCCAAGTGTCGAGATCGAGCGACACGCACCCGCCGGGCAGCACCTGCCGAATGCCGTCCAGGTGCGTCGCTTCCGCATCTCCCGGAAACAACCACCCGTGCGCCAGGTAGGTGGCGAGCGCATGTGGCTTGAGCCGCGCCCGCTGCCCGAGATAGGCGAGAATCGGCGTAATCTCGGAGGCAAAGCAGATGGTGCGCTCCCCTTCATGGTAATAGAGCGGCTTCTTGCCGTAGCGATCGCGTGCAGCGATCAACCGTCCCGCCACCTCGTCGAGATGGCAGAACGCCCACATGCCGTTGGCGCGCCGCAAGCCGTCGAGCCCATCAGCACCGAACAGCTCGAACAGCACCTCCGTGTCTCCTGCCGTGTGAAAGCGCAAGCCGCGTTGCTCGAGCCCCCCGCGCAGCTCCTCGAAGTTGTAGATTTCGCCGTTGTAGGCGAGCATCCGCGACCCGCGTCGGAAGGGCTGGTGCGAACGCGAGTCGAGATCGATGATGGCGAGCCGGTGATGTACGACCCCAACCGAAACGCGCTCACTGCCCGGCGCCCGGTTTAGCGTCGGCTCGAATACGGCAAGGCCGCTCGCATCTGGCCCGCGATGGCGGATCAACGCTGCTGCAGCCTGAAGGCGCCTCTCATCGACCGGACGACCGCGCTCGATAACCAACATGAAGCCGCACATCGCCCCTCCCGGGCCGCCGCTCAGCCGCTAGTGATAGGGATCGGCTGCATCCCGCATGCCGTCACCGAGGAAATTGAAGGCGAGCGTGGTCACGATCACCGGCACCATCGGCGTCAGCAGCCAGGGGTAGAGCGCGATGGCCTCAACGTTCTGCGCCTCCGACAGCAGCACCCCCCAACTCGTAACCGGCGGGCGCAGACCAAGGCCCAGGAAGCTCAGCGCCGTCTCGCCCAGGATCATGGCTGGAATCGATAACGTCGCCGAGGCGATCAGATGGCTCATGAAGTTGGGAAGAAGGTGACGGCCGATGATATGCGTCGGGCGCGCACCCATCATGCGGGAGGCCAACACGAAGTCCTCCTGCCGCAAGGCGAGCAGCTTGGAGCGCACGGCGCGCGCAAGGCTCGGCCACTCGAGCAGGCCCAGGATGATGGTGATGCCGAAGTAGACGAGGATCGGGCTCCAGTTGGCGGGCAGCGCCGCCGACAGAGCAAGCCACAGCGGCAGCTCGGGCAACGATCGCAGGATCTCGATGGCGCGCTGGATCAGGTTATCGACGATGCCGCCGAAGAAGCCGGCGATGCCGCCGATGACGATGCCGAGAACGAACGATATGGCGACGCCGACCAGACCGATGGTGAGAGAGATGCGTGCCCCGTAAAGAACGCGCGAGAGCGTGTCGCGACCCAGGCGGTCGGTACCGATGAGGAACATGGTGCCGTCAACGGGCGGGCAAACGAGGTGAAAGCTGCCGGAAAACAGCCCCCAGAACCGGTACTCATCGCCGAGGCACAGGAAGCGGATCGGCTGCGGCCGCGTTGTATCCGCCGTGTACTCGCGCTTTAGGGTTTCCATGTTGAGGCTGTACTGCAATGGGTAGACGAACGGCCCCACGAAGCGGCCCTCGTGGAAGAGATGAATCGATTGAGGTGGGGCGTAGATGAAATCGATGTGGCGCGAGTGCAGGTTGTAAGGTGCGAGCACCTCGGTGACGAGGATCGAGAGGTAACTCGCCAACAGCACGACGCCGGACAGCACGGCGACCTTGTGGCGGCGAAAGCGGCGCCACATCATGCTCCACTGCGAAGCCATGTAGTAGCGCTCAAGCTCCGGGGTCATGGCCTCGGGCGTACCCGGATCGAAGGGCCGGTCGGAGACGTAGTGCGGCAACTCGCTGAAAGTCTTCATTTCTCACTCGAGCCGGATGCGGGGATCGAGCAGCGCCAAGGCCACGTCGGACAGGAACATGCCGAACACGGTGAGCGCAGCGAGGAACATCAGGAAGGAACCGGCCAGGTACATGTCCTGCGACTGAAGCGCCGAGAGCAGCATCGGCCCGGTGGTCGGCAGCGACATCACCACCGACACGATCACTGCGCCCGAGACGAGCTGCGGTAGCAGCGAGCCGATATCGGCGATGAAGGGGTTGAGCGCCATCCGCATCGGATACTTGACGAGCAGCCGGCCCTCGGGAACGCCCTTGGCCCGCGCTGTGGTCACGTACTGCTTCTGCAGCTCGTCGAGCAGGTTGGCCCGCAAGCGGCGAATCATGCCGGCCGTGCCCGCGGTGCCGATGACGATCACCGGAACCCACAGATGCTCGAGCACCGACATCGCCTTGTCCCACGACCAGGGCTGATCGATGTAGACGGGATCCATGAGGCCGCCGATGGAGGTGCCGAACCAGACATTGGCGAGGTAGAGCAGGATTAGGGCGAGCAGGAAGTTGGGCGTCGCAATGCCGAGGAAGCCCAGGAAGGTGAGGCCGTGGTCGGTCCAACTGTACTGATGCGTGGCCGAGTAGACGCCGATCGGGAAGGCGACGAGATAGATGAAGAACACGACAGCGAACTTGACGACGAGCGTCAGGAAGAGGCGATCGCCCACCACTTGCGAGACCGGCTGGTCGTACTCGAACGACCAGCCGAGATCGCCCTGCAGCAGTCCGGTCACCCAGTTCCAATACTGCACGTAGGCCGGTTGATCGAGGCCGTAACGCTGGCGCAGGAAGTCGATGCGGGCCTGATCGACGCTCTCGCCCTGCGCCTTGAGCTCCTCGATGTAGGTGGTGAGGTAGTCCCCCGGTGGCAGTTTGATGATGACGAACACGAGCACCGAGATGACGAGAAGCGTTACCGCCATCGTGATCAGCCGGCGCGCCAGGTAGCGCAGCATGTTAGGAGCCTTCCTTGCCGTCCGCGAACCAGAACGTGTCGGGGCGGAACATGCCGAAGTGGCCGCCCGGATCCCAGGAGTAGATGGCCTTCTCGGGTACGTTGCTCAGCCGGTCTGAGACAACGATAGGCTGCGGCACGGCGTTGACGATGCCGATCGAGAACACCTGGTCGGCCGAAAGCTCCAGAATGGCGTGCCAAGCCGCCTTCCTCTGCTCCTCAGTCGAGGCCGCAATCCAGTCGTTGTAGTGGTCGATGAGCTGCTGCACCTCGGGCATGTCGCAGGCTTGGCCGGCCTTGCCGTTGGCGAGGTAGTACATGCCCCACTGCGGCCAGTTGAGCTGATCGTCGTTGGTCGGCACGAACTCGTGCGGGGGATAGTCGGCGGTGGCGATGCCGTTGTCGATGCCGGAGAACACCGACATGACGGTTGAGCCGGCCATCACCCGCCGGCGCAGAACCTCGCGGGTCTGAGGCTTGATGAAGAGCGCAACCCCAATCCGCGCCCAGCTGTCGCGCACCAGTTCGAGGACATCGGAGTGCTCGACATCCTCACCGGCCGTCTCCATGATGATCTCGAGCGGACGTCCGTCCGGCAACAGCCGAAAGCGCCCTTCTCGGCGGGTTAGACCGATTTCGTCGAGAAGCTTGTTGGCGACCTCGATGTTGAAGTCCGCCCATCGCGTTCGGTAGCTCTCCTTGTAAAGCGGGCTCTCGGGAAGCAGCGTGTTGTTGCTCTCCCGTCCGAGCCCAAAATAAACCACCTGGTTGATTTCGCGCCGGTCGACGGCAAGCGACAGCGCCCGCCGGAACCGCACGTCGCGAACGAGCGCGCGCCAGACCGGATCGGCCGCGTTCAGGTTGGGATAGATCGCCACCTGCGAGCCGCGGCTCTGCCGCCACAGCCGCACTTTATAGTGGTTGCGCTGCTCGCCACGCTTCAGCAGCGTGTAGTTGAAGAACTGCAATCCGCGCGACTGCAGTTCGGTTTCGCCGGCTCCGACCTTGGCGGGGATGAGCTTGGGGCTGACGATGGAGACGACCACCTGGTCGATATAGGGAAGCTGCCGCCCTTCGCTGTCGACCCGATGATAGTAGGGATTGCGCTTGAACACGAAGCGATCGGAGGGCGGCGGCGTCGAGTTCACCCAGGGGTCGAGCGAGGGGTAGTCCGGATTGTCGAGACGGGCGATGCGATCGCGGTTGAAGTGCAGATCCACCCAGTCGCGACGGTTGCGCTTTTTGATCTGCTCGTCGAGCTTCTGCGGGTCGGCGTAGCGCTTATGGAAGCGCTTCAGGTAGTGGGCGGGCCGGTAGATGATCATCGGCGTGGCGGATGCGAGCGCCGGCAGGAAGAACGGGTTCGGCTTGTGCCAGCGGTAGCGGATGGTGGTCTTGTCCACCACCTCGACGACGGGCGGCCGACCCTCGACCAGCAGCGGCTTGTCCGGACCACCGGGCGACAGCTCCGGATTGAGCGCGACGTCCTCGAAGTAGTAACGCAGGTCCTCGGTGGTGAAGGGATGGCCGTCCGACCATTTGTGCCCGCGGCGGAGCACGAAGGTGAACTCGCGCTCGTCCTTGACTTCAAACGACTTCAAAAGATCGGGCACAATTTTGTAGGTGTGGTCGTAGCCGACGAGGCGGGCATAACCGAAGGCGCTCATGCGGCGGATGTCGTTGGCGCGGCCCATGAGCTGGGTGAGCGTGCCGCCGTACCGGCCGATGGAAAGCCCCGGGCGATCAAGGGGCGTCACGAGCGGCTCCTCGGGCAGCCGTTTCTCGACCGGCGGCAGCTTGCCTTCGCTGACCAGCCCCGCCAGCTCCGGCGCCTCTTGGAAGCCGCCTCCCGCCGACACGGTGCGTGGCGCCAACAGCACCGGAATGGCGCCGACGATGCAAAGCGCGAGCGCACAACCAAAGCGGAAGCGCAACGAGGCCACGGTCTGGACGCAACTCGTCTCACTCATTGGGCCGCGATCCTTTCCGTCAGCACGGGCGAACCGATTGCACGCGCCCGCACAAGGTGTCCCCCGCCGATATCGATCAGGTCAGGCAGGCTGCCCTCGCGCTCGTCGAAAGGCGCCGGCCAGTTTTGAGGCTCGGTCATGCGCCCGTCGCGGATGGCCGCGAAATTGAGCGGCCGGTCGATGTCCGGCTCCGGCGCAGAGGCCAGCAGGGCTTTGGTGTAGGGGTGACGCGGGTCGGTAAACAGCTTCTCTCGCGGCGCTACTTCGACAAGACGCCCCCGGCACATCACCGCCACGCGGTCGGCGACGTAATTCACCACTGCCAGATTGTGAGAAATGAAAATGTAGGTGAGCCCGAGGTCGGCGCGCAGATCGTTCAGAAGGTTCAGCACCTGGGCCTGGGTCGATACGTCGAGTGCGGAAACCGGTTCGTCCAGGATCAGCATCTTGGGCGAAAGCGCAAGCGCGCGCGCTACACCGATGCGCTGGCGCTGACCGCCCGAAAAGCTGTGCGGGTAGCGGTTCAAGAAGCGCGGGTCGATGCCAACGCGGGCAAGCAGCTCCTGCACGCGCTTGCGCCGCGATGCGGCATCACCAATGCCTTGCACCTTGAGCGGCTCGCTCACGATCTCGAGGACCGTCATGCGCGGGTTGAAAGCGCTGAAGGGGTCCTGGAATACGTACTGGATGGTGCGTCGGTAAGGAGCCAGCATGGTGTCTGATAGACCGGCGATGTCGGTCGTGGTCCCCCCGTCATGCAGCAGGATCTTGCCGCTGTCGGGCGGAAAGGCGCCCATAATGAGCTTCGAGACGGTGGTCTTACCGCAGCCGCTTTCGCCGACGAGACCCAGGCACTCGCCGCGTCGGACGGCGAAGCTCACGTTATTGACGGCGGTGACCTTGCGCGAGGGCGCGTGCACAAGTTTCCAGCTGTCGGAGCGGATATCGAAGCTTTTGGTAAGGTTCCTGACCTCGATGAGCGGCTCGGCGGCGGGCTCGAGCGGGCGCTGCGGGCGGATCGCCTCAGCCCCTTCCGGCACCAGCGGCTTCAGCCGCTCGCCCCGACCCAAGTTGATGCGCGGCACCGCCGCCATGAGCGCGCGCAGGTAGGGGTGGCGCGGGTCGCGGAAGATGTCGCGGGCGGTGCCCGCCTCCATGACCTCGCCGCGGTAAAGCACGACGATCTCCTCGGCGACGTTGGCCACGACGCCCATGTCGTGCGTAATCATCATCACCGCCATCCCGAGCTCGCGCTGGATGTCCTTGATGAGACCGAGAATCTGGGCCTGCACCGTGACGTCGAGAGCGGTCGTAGGCTCGTCGGCAATGAGCAGCGCCGGCCGGCATACCAGCGCCATGGCGATCATCGCCCGCTGTCGCAGGCCGCCCGACAGCTCGAAGGGATAGCTCTTGTAAGCGCGTTCCGGATCGGGGAAGCGCACAAGGCGCATCATGTCAAGCACACGTTTCCTGACGACGTTGCCAGTAAGCCCCTCGTGCACTTCGATGGCCTCGCCGATCTGGGCTCCCACCTTGTGCAGGGGCGACAGCGACACCATCGGCTCCTGGAAGATCATGGAGATGCGCCGTCCGCGGATGCCGCGGTAGGTCGGCGACCTCGGATCGAGCTTGGCGAGGTCGGTGACGCTACCGGTGACGGGATCGCGGAACAGGATCTCACCGTCCTCAATGGCGGCAAGCTTGGGCAATATACCCATGATCGCCTGGGCGGTGACGCTCTTGCCGGACCCGGATTCGCCGACGATGGCAACGATGGAGCCCGGCCGGATCCGGAACGAGATGCCGCGCAGCGCCGCCAGGCCCCCGCCCGGAATGCTGAACGATACCTTGAGCCCCTTAACGTCGATCAGGTTGGCACCGGCAGTCATGCAGTCCTGCTTATCAGACCGCGGGCTGTGTGCAGGTGTCCGCGGTTGGTGGGGCTACGATGTCATGCACGCCGCGCGAGCGGAAGTGCACGAGAGGCCACAGTAGCCGACCTGTTCCCCAGTTCAATGGCGTGCGCCCGAGAGGGTTTCGCAGCGTTTGTAACAGCCGACGAAGGTTAAAGAGGGCGACGCTGCATCGCAGCAGGGTCTCGGCTTCGGGTGGGCTGGGTTTGCCCCTGCCATCCGCCCCTACCAGATGAGCAGGTCACGGAATGCGCGCCCCGGATCATAATCGGCAAGCGGCACCGCGACTGCATCGCCCGAGCCGAGGTCGACCACCCGCCGATAACGGCCGGCCAGGAGCTGCCTCAACCGAGCGGGCCCATCCGGTCCGTGGAGGCTTCCCGCATATTCGAGCACCAGGGGCGGGCAGGCCGCGAGCAGCTCGGCCATGCCTTCGAGCACGGCCAGCTCGTGGCCCTCGACGTCAATCCAGGCCAAGGTGACATCGGCAGGCGCAATGGCGACCCGCCGCAGGATACGATCGATGGTGTCGGCGGGTACCTCGATGGCGGGGGCGGGGCGGCGCTGTTTCTCTGAGCCGATCCTGTGGCCGCCGGCGTTGCTGCGGTTGAGGCAGAGCCGCGCCACGCCGGGCACACGGCTCGCCGCGCAGCGGACGAGGGCGACGCGGCCGGTGAGCCCGTTGATCTCTACGTTACTCTCGAGCAACGCATAATTCGTCGGATCGGCCTCAATGGCGACGGCGCGGGAGAAGGTGCCGCCGAGCAGGGCATAGACGGTCTGCGTGCCGATGTTGGCGCCGATGTCGAGGAACACCCCGCCGCTGCGCAACCGCCCGTCCTGCTGGAGCCATGCCACAGCATGCTCCAGTTCGGTGCGCTGCCATGCGCGCCCGCTCATCAGCTTGTAGCCGATCTGAGTGTCCTTGGGGTCGACCAGAAAGCGATGATCGGCGAACGCGACCGCCACGCGGCAACTCGGATCAAGATGACGGTCAAAGAGGCTGCGCACCAAGTTCTTGCGCACCCGCCTGTTTCGGGCGAGCGCCGCGACCACGGTCTCCGCCAGCCTCTCGGCGAAAACGCGGCGAAGCCGGCGGACCCGCCCCTGCAGGTTGCCGAGCATTGGGCATTCTGGCAGAGGCAGGCGGGATCAACAAGTGTTGAGGAGAAGTGGGCCGACCGCCCCGGCCCGCGCCTTGTCATCCCCAAACTTGCCACGCTAGCTTCCGCCTTAGGTTCAGACAGCCAGATCGGGAGCACCAAGATGCGCTTCGCACGTGACGCTCGGATCATCGCCGCTGCCGCCGGCTTCGCCATCGCCGTTTCTTTCGCTGCGCCGGCTGCCGCCATGGGCGACCCCCCTTCGCCCCCGCCCGACAAGTGCAAGCAGTTCAAGGAAGGCAGCGCCGACTGGAAGCGCTGTAAGGCGGCGACGAAGCACCTGGAGCAGGACGAAGCGTCCTACGCCCGCGGCTACGCGCTCGCCAAGGCCGGCCAATATGCGGCAGCCCTCGACGTGCTGCGTGCCGTTACCAACCAAGCCGATCCGCGCGTGCAAACCATGATCGGTTTCTCGCTGCGCAATCTGGGATTGGTCGATGAGGCCATGGCCTATTACGCCGCTGCGCTCGGCACCAATCCGGACCTGACCACGACGCGTCAGTACCTGGGCGAAGCGTTCCTGCAGAAGGGCGACCGGGCCGGAGCCGAAGCACAGCTTGTCGAGATCGCCCGCCGCTGCGGCACCACGTGCGAAGATTACACGGCGCTCGCCGCCGCCCTCGGCCGAGGCAATTGACCGGCCCCGCATCGCCCTTTTCTCTGATAAGCTCGCCCGCCGGTGGCGAGGCCGCCGTCACCGCCGCCGGGGATCGGCCGCCATCGGGTGCCTTGGGATGCGCATACTGATCGCCTGCGCGCTGGTGATGCTCGAGCTTGGCGCCTCCCAAGGCACCTACGCCGCGCCCAAGGTGGAGCGGGCTACGTTTGCCTCCGCACAGGGTATCGAGATCACTGGCTACTACTTGCGTCCCAAGGGGCACGGTCGGTTTCCCGCGGTCATCGGCATGCACGGCTGCGGGGGACTCTTCGGAAGCGACCGCAACAGGCTGAGCCCCAATCGCATGGATTGGGCGCTGCGGTTCCTCAACGCCGGATATGTTGTGCTCTTTCCCGATACCTATGGTCCGCGCGGCTTCCGCTCCGTCTGCGAAATCAAGTCCAGCGAGCAGACCGTGAGATTGGCCGACCACGTCGGCGATCTGGTCGGTGCCGTAGCCTGGCTCTCCGGCCAGTCCTTCGTCGACAAGGACAGGATCGCGCTTGTCGGATGGGGTATGGGTGGCTCGGCCGTGCTTCGCATCCTTGATCCCGGCTTTCCCCTGCATCAGAGCGTCGACCTTAAGGCTGCAATCGCATTCTATCCGCGGTGCGAACCGGTGGAGCGCGGACCAAACTACGCTCCTCGCCTGTCGCCGACGATTCTCATGGGCGCTGCCGATGAGTGGGTATCGCCGCAGTCATGCAATGCACTGGCGATGCGATGGGGCTCACCGATCGTGCTCTACCCCGGCGCCTATCACAATTTCGACGTCCCGAACGTGCCCGTTCGCGTGCGGCGCACGGGCGAGGGACCCAAGCGCGCAGGGACCAACCCGGCGGCGCGCGAAAAGGCGATCCGGCAGGTGCGGGACATCCTCCTTGAGGCTTTCGGGGAAATGCCATCTCGTCCGAAAAAGGGCACGTGAAGGAACCTCGCGCGGATTGGTCCCAGCTGAGATCCGCCCCGGTACACTAGGTGTTTAGTCCCGATGTGAGGTGGGTTGGATCGTATCTGAACCGCTGCGGCTGGTTTGCCCATATCTTGCAGATGGCCTCGTACGGCGTGAGACCTTTGAGCGTCTTGAGGCGCTTGGCGAAGTTGTAGGCGTCGATAGCGCTTGAAGGTGCGCTTTGCGGCCTTGTTGCCCGCGACCTGCGGCAGGCGGCTGATGCCATGGCGCTGGAAGCAGCGATGCAGTGACGAGCGTGTGAGATGGGGAATGGTAGCCTGCAAGGCATAGAGGCAATCGTCGAGCGGCAGGAGCGTGTGCTTGCGAAAGGCGACGATGGCGGCCTCTTGCTCGGCCGTCAGGACGGTCGAGTGGGGGCTCTTGGGTCCCATTGGCGCGTCATGCACGAAGGTGCGCTTCTTCCACTTGGCGACCGTCTTCGGGTTCAGCTTGTACTGGGCGGCGAGCTCTTTGAGCGGAGCCTTCGATCGCTGTATCGCTGTTCGGATGGCGTGCGTGGTCGTGGCGCTGCCGTGAAGTATCTGTCCCATAGCCCCTCCCGCAATGTGGGAGAGGCACATAAACTGATTCCATCACGTCCTGGGACTAAACACCTAGCCCTGGGTCGGCGGCCCACTCCGAGAACTGCGAGACGGCTTGTCAGCGCCCTAGTAACCCCCTCCGCCTTTACTCGTTGTGTCGAAAATGCCGGATCTCCAATCCTCCTTGGCCGCATCGGTCTTCGTGCTGCTCGACGCCTTGGATTTTGTGTCTTTCACTGGCGGACGGCCGCTGCGCGCCTTTTCGCACTTCTCGAGACAGGCCGCGTCCTCCTTGCATTTGGCTGTGCAGACACCCTGCCCGGCGGCTTCGCAGATAAGCAAAAGCGGTCCGCCCAAAAGCGCGAGCATCACGGGCACCCGCAAGGCCGCCGCAACAGCGGCCGGAAAATCCGCAACTCTTCGCAACATGGCCCTTCCTCGTTCCGCGTCCGACGTCCGGAGCAAGGCTCTAGGCCGCCTCGCCTCTTGGCCGCTTCATGATCTTAGCCTGGCGCGCTATTGGCGCCGCACTACACGCGGGGGCGGCACGCCGCACTTCTCCATCGGATGGGCGGTCGTCTCCCAGCCATCCTTGGCGATGGTCACCACGTAGCGCCGACAGCCGGCGGCGGCCCCGGCCACGAAGCGCACCCTGAACAGCGCCTCGCCGGGCTTACGCTGGCGCGGCCACACGTAAACGGTGCCATCGGGCGTCTCGGCCACCGCCGTCCGGATGGCGAACTCCGCGTTGCGGTAGTCGGCCGGCGTCATGCGCTCAAGCAAGACGCGCGACAAGCGGGGATGCAGGCCGACCGCTGCGGCGCGCACCTGAAAGGGATCGGATGGATCGGCGGTTGGTGGTTCAGATGAGGGTAGCGCCGGTTGGGTCGGCGCGGACGCAGATGGGAGCGACGCCGTGGTCGGGGGCGCCTCTGGCCTTGCCGGCGCGTGGGGAGCAACGGGGACGCCGGTCGAAGCCGGTGGCTCGCCGACCGGCGGCAGCCGTTCCGGTGCAGCGGCGCGAGGCGTGCCCTGCACGGATGTAGCAGGCGGCAGCTCCAGGGCTGCAAGCCTACCCGGCGCACTGGGGCCTGCCGGCGGAGCAAGACGGGCCACCGTCTCGGCGACCGACTTGGTCAGGCCGGGCACGCTGCGCTCCAGCCAGGAGATTACGGACGCCTCGATCGAACGCAGGGCTGGTGGCATCGCCTCGCCGCGCAGCATGGCGTAGCCTGCAGCGAGCCCGGCCAGGACGATGAGGAGACCGCCCAGGATTGCCCCCGCCCCGGTTGCCGCGGGCGGCGGGGCGATCCGTTCGCCGGGCCACATCCCGGCCCGCGCGTCCTCCTCCTCGTCGTCGAAGACTTGGATGGCGGACTTCGAGGCATGCCGGAAGCGGGCGAACATGGCTGGCCCCTCATGACACCGGTGGGTCCTCACGTCCCCGCAGCCTGCAAGCGGCCAGCTTTTCCTGGCAAAATGATGACGTTGCCGCGGCGGGTTCACGCGAACGAGCCGCGGGACCGGATGCGGGCTTACTCGCTCAACGTTTCGAGGAAGGCGGCAAGGTCGGCGATTTCGCTTTCGGCAAGGCCGCGACCGATGCCGGGGTGGCGGCGGATGGCCTCGGTGAGCGTAGTGGCCCGCCCGTCGTGCAGGTATGGCGCGGTGCGCGCGAGGTTGCGCAGGGACGGCACGCGCACCCCGTGCGGCGCGCCGCCGTGCCCCTCTCGGCTGTGCGATGCCCCCCCTCCATACCCTCGCGCCGGAGCGTCGCTGAACGGACCCGATCGAGCGTAGCGCCCGGCGAGCAGCGCTGCGATGGGGCGGGGCGGCGGCGCAAGGCGTACGCCCACCTCACGGAGCGTGCCGTCGCTGAACGCCGGCCCGGCGTGGCACCCATTGCAGCCGCCCTTGCCGATGAACACGAGCAGGCCGCGCCGCGCCGCAGGCGGATAACGTGCCGCTGCTCCCTCATCGCCGGCGGCGAGCGCATCGCGCAAGTCATCGAAAGCCGCGCGTGCGCTGTCGATGGTTTCCATGTAGGCAGCCAGCGCCTTGGCCGCATCCACCATTGTCTGCTCCGCATCGATCGCAAGCGCGTTGCGTGCGAACACCTGCTCGTAGGCGCGCGCCAAGTCGACATGCGTACCGACGTGCCGTTTAATGTGGACGGCGCTCGAGCCCATCTCGCGCGGATCGATCAGTGGGCGGATGCTCTGTGCCCACAAGCTGTCGGCGCTGCCGGTCCAGCCGAAGCGGCGATGGAGGCGCACATCGAACAGCGCCAGCGTATTGCGGGCGCCAGGTGCTAGTCCGACGCCTGTCGCGCGGCCGTCCGTCCAGCCGCGCTCGGGCCGATGGCAGGACGAGCAGGAGAGGCGCCCGCTCGGCGAGAGGTTGGCGTCAAAGAACAGTCGCCGCCCGAGCGCGACGGCGTCGGCGTTGCCCGATGCCCGGTTGCTCGGATCGGCGGCCCATGGCTGCGGCCAGGGCCCGTGGGCGAGGATGGCGCCGATCTGCCCGAAAGTGAGGCGCGAAGGGGCGCCCGTGCCCTCCTCGGCCCACCCCGCTTCCAGCGACGCGACGGCGAAAAGGGCGGCAATAATCCATTTGCCGAAGGCGCCCAGCACGAATGCGGACCCGGTGGAGAAGCACTTCGCCAATCGGTTCTCTATTTGCCCGTGCCGGTCAAGGGATCAAGTATGGTGCCCAGGGCATTGGCGACGTGGGGGCTCGCTCGAGGAGGCGATCTGGCTGGACCTTGGCGCTCTGCCGCCGAGCCGGCGACCCAAGGCGCGGAACTTCCGGTGCGCCAATACGCCGACATCAGGCCGAGAATGTTCGCGCCGTGCTCACAAAGCGGTTGGCGAGCGAGAACGCGGTTTGAGGTGATGGGGTCACATTGCGGCCCCAACTCGCCTCCATACGCGTCACTGGGGCTCAGCGTGGAGATATGACAATGGTGAGCCTTTTCACTTCCTTACTCATTGCCGGCTGCCTGGCCTCCGGTGTCGTATCCGGGCCGGCTCAGGCTCAGCCCGGCAACTCGGGCAAATCGGGCGTCACGTTCGGCGGCGGTGTGCCGGGCGGGCTCGATCCTGGTCCTGCGCAGCCTTTGCCGCCCAACCGCCCAACCGACGTCGGTCCCGGGGCGACAGGCCAGTCGGGCGTGATCTTCGGCGGCGGCGTGCCGGGCGGGCAGGGCCCTGGCCCGGCGCTACCGTCATCGCCGACGAAGAAGAAATAGGACTGGACGGTCGCAAAGCACGGCCGGGCAGATGAACGTGTCGACTCCGCCCGGGACGGCGGACGGGGTGTGGCCTGCGGTCAAGCTCGATGAGGTCACGGCGGCGACGGCCGCGCCGTGCTCAGGTTCGGAATGGCCGGTGCGCTGCGCGATCGCGCAACACCATCGAGGCTGGTGGCGATGGCGTTGGGGCCGGAGATCACGATCCTGAGCCGCTGGGTATCGGCGCGCCCGCGCGAGGCCTCAAGGCCGGCGTCGAGGAACACCACCTTGAGGCTGCCCCCCACTCCGCCCTCCCGCGTGACCGCAAACGTTGCGTCGTAGGTGAGCCGGTCGAGGCTGCCCCTCGGCCCTTCCAGCGACACCCGCGACAGCCCGGCGATGATGTCGGCGAGCCAGCGGGCAAAGCCGAAGCGGTCGCGCCGGTCGACGCCGTCGGCGCGGCACACGGTGACGTTGGGCGCATCGAGCCGGTAGGTGAGATTGATCGTGGTGTCGACGGCCCACGACTGCTCGCTCGAGCCCGACAGGGCAGGGAGCACCAGCGGCCCCTGCCAGGCGAACACGAACGGTCCCCGCGACGGGCTGCTCGCGCCGAAGGAGCGTGTATCGACGATCTTGAGTTGCAGCTCCACAGTTGCGATGGTGCCGGGCAGGCGCCGGCGGCCCGCCTCCGACTGGAGCGCTTCGGCCAAGCCGCATTTCACGGAGTTGATGATGTCGGCGACCTGCACGACGCCGCCCGGCTCGGGCGCCTTGAGCGTGCTGCATCCCGCCAGCATGAGGGCCGCAAGACCCGCGAGCCCCGACCGACGCCACGACGCCTGACAACGCATTGAAACCCCGGCAGCCCCCAGCCGTTCCGGCCGCCCCCCACGCTAGTCGGTGGGGATGCCGTTGCCTATGGCCGGCGCGCCACAGGCCGGCGCGATGCGCGGTTCGCGCTCGGCCCCTGACACGCTCGCGGCAGCACGACGCGTGCCCCGCAACCGATCGTCGCACGCTCCACGCACCCTTGTTGCCGGCTTGTTGCCCGATCGATCACTTGATGGCGTTCTTCGCCTTTTCGACGAGGTCGGGTGGCGCGGAGTAGATCTCGGCGATGATGTTCTCGGCTTCCTCGCCGGTGGCCGGATTGACCGGCAGGCGCTGCTTTTCCGCATCCGACAGAAAGGCCTTGTCGCGCACGGTCGCATCGAAGGCCTTACGCAGGATGGCCAGCCGGTCCTTGGGCACCTCCTTGGACACGATATAGGGTCGGCCGAGCTCGCCGGCGGCGCCGACGATGCCGAGAATCCGCTTCTGCTCGTCGGTCTTGGCAAGGTCGCCGGCATAGGGGATGTCCGGGGGCATGTCCGGCGTGCTGACCGGCGAGAACCGCACCAGCGGATTGATCTTCTTGCCCGCGATCCAGTCCTCGGGAATGCTGCTCCAGGACCCGCAGTCGCCGTGCAGCTCGCCGCGCTCGATGGCGAGCCGCTGCTCGGCGCTGCCGGGGAAGCCCACCACCTGGCGCACGTTCAGCCCGAACACGTTGCGCAGGATGGCGCCGTTGACATAGGAGCTGACGCCCGGGGAGGTGGCGCCGAGGATGAACTCCTTGGCCTTGACGAGATCCTGCCAGTTCCTGATGCCGGTCGCGTGCCAAGCGTAGCAAACGCGGAAGTCGCGCGTGATGCTGCCGAGGAAGGCGAAGTCGGAGAACTTGAGCTTGACCTTGCCCGGGTCGGTCAGCGACTCGGTGATCTGGCCTGGGTTGAAGGCGGTGATCACGGTGCCGTCCTTGGGCGCGGTGGCATCGAGGTGGCGGACCGCCGTGAGGCTGCCGGCCCCAGGCATGTTCTGCACGATGACGGTGGGGTTGCCGGGTATGTGGTTGGCGATGTGGCGGGCGAGCGTGCGCGCATACGTGTCATAGCCGCCGCCCGGAGAAAAGCCGACCACGATGGTGACGGTCTTGCCCTTGTAGAAGTCGTCGGCAGCGGCCAGCTCGGCGCTCGCCGAGGCCAGGGTGAGCGCGGCCAGTGTGACGGCAAAGCTGCGAGCGGTGGTCATGGTCCTCCTCCCAGGTTTGGCTGTTCTTGTTGTCCGCCAGCGTCGTACCCTAAACCGTGCGCCGATATTCGCAACAGAGAAGCGCACGTTTGGCGCCTTTAGGAGCCTGAGGAGCGGCGGTGCGGTTGCGCTCCAAGGCAAGGCCAGTCTAGAGAAGCGCGATGACCGAGCGGCTGACCATTCGCCGGCCCGACGACTGGCACGTGCACGTGCGTGACGGCGCCATGCTGAAGGCGTGCCTGCCGTTCACGGCGCGGCGCTTCGGGCGTGCCATCCTGATGCCGAACCTGGTACCGCCAGTCCGCACCACGGCGGACGGGATCGCCTATCGGGCACGGGTGCTGGCGGCGCTGCCCAAGGGCTTGCGCTTCAAGCCGCTCATCACCTGCTATCTTACCGACGACACCGACCCCGACGATGTCGAGCGCGGGTTTTGCGAGGGCGTATTCGCGGCGGTCAAGCTCTATCCCGCGCACGCCACCAGCAACTCCGCGCACGGCGTCACCGACTACAAACGGATCGCGCCGGTGCTGGCGCGGATGGAGAAGATCGGCATGCGCCTGCTCGTCCACGGGGAAGATGCCGATCCCGCGGTCGATGTGTTCGACCGCGAGGCGGTATTCATCGAGCGGCGTCTGGTGCCGATCGCCAAGGCGTTCCCGGGCCTCAAAATCGTGCTCGAGCACGTGTCCTCCAAGATTGGCGTCGACTACGTGCTCGCCGCGTCGCCTCAGGTTGGCGCCACCATCACCGCGCATCACCTTGAGCTCACGCGCACAGAATGGCTCGGCTCGGGCAACCGACCGCACATGTACTGCATGCCGGTGGTCAAGACGCACGCCGACCGCGCCGCGCTGCGCAGCGCGGCGACGTCCGGTCATCCCGCCTTCTTCCTCGGCACCGACTCGGCGCCGCATCCCGTCTCGCGCAAGCTCGCCGCGGTCGGCGCGGCCGGCGTCTTCAGCGCGCCGGTGGCCATCGAAACCTATGCTCGCGTGTTCGAGGAGGAGGGCCGACTCGACAAGCTCGAAGCCTTCGCCGCACTCAACGGCCCGGCGCATTACGGGCTGGCCCCCAACGTGGACACCATCACCCTCGAACGCTCGCCCTGGACCGCGCCGGAGGAAGTGGTCGTCGACGGGCCGGAGCAGCGGGTGGCCGTGTACCGGGGCGGCGAAACGATCACCTGGCGCGTGGTCGAGACGTGAGGGGCTGAACCAAGGAAGCTCGACACATGCGAGCCGTGATCGTGCGCGAGTTCGGACCGATCGCCAATGCGGCGCTGGAGGAGGTGCCGGAGCCGGTGGCGGGCACGGGCGAGGCGCTGGTCGAAATCCATGCCGCGCCGGTCAATTTCGCCGACCTGCTCACCATCGCCGGCAAGTACCAGGTGCGCCCCAAACTGCCCTTCACCCCCGGTAGGAGCCCGGCCGGCATCGTGCGCGCGGTGGGCGCCGGGGTCAAAGACCTGCAGGCCGGCGACCGCGTACTCGCCATGGCGTGGCAGGGCGGTTTTGCCGAGCTGGTCGCGGTCGATGCCGCCCTCTGCTACCGGCTGCCCGATGCCCTCTCGCTCGCTCACGCGGCGGCCATGTCGCTCACCTACGACACGGCTTGGGTAGCGCTGCGCGACCGGGCCCGCATCGCGGCCGGGGAGACGGTGCTCGTGCTCGGCGCCAGCGGCGGCGTCGGCAGCGCGGCCGTGCAGCTCGCCAAGGCAATGGGCGCCAAAGTGCTCGCCGGCGTGTCGTCGGCCGACAAGTTTGCGGCCCTCAGCGCCGCCGGCGCGGACGGCATGGTCGATGTTTCGCGAGCCGACCTGCGCGAGACCCTACGCGAGCAGGTGTGGGCGCAAACCGACGGTCGCGGCGCGGACGTCATCCTCGATGCGCTGGGCGGCGACGTCTTCGATGCCGCGATCCGCGCGCTGGCTTGGCGCGGCCGCCTGGTCGTGATGGGCTTTGCCGCGGGCCGCATCCCCACGGTCGCCGCCAACTACCTGCTCGTAAAGAACATTGAGGTGAGCGGCATCCAGATCAGCGACTATCACAAGCGCCGGCCCGACATCGTCCGCCGGTGCTACGGCGAAATCCATGACTGGCTGGCGGACGGCAGCGTGAAGCCTCCCGCGACGACCACGCTGCCGCTCGAAGATTTCGCAACGGCCTTGCAGCTCATCGCCGACCGAAAGGCGCAAGGCCGTCTCGTGCTCTCGCCACGGGATCGGGAGCAGGCGCGGTGAGGCCGAAGATCGTCATCGTCAACGATCGGATGCAGAGCGGATATCGCTACGTGCTCACCGAGCCCATCGGCCGCAATTTCGATCCGGCGTTCCGTCCCGAGCTGACGCCCAAGGAAATGCTCCGCCTCGGCGTGTTCTGCGGCAAGTACATGACCGACTGCCGCGAAGAGTTTCCGGCAAGCTGGTTCGCCCGCGCCAAGCTGGCAACCGGAGGCCGTGATTGTTCGCTCAACTATTTCGGCGTCGACGCCAGCGAACCACTGTCGGAGTGGCGCAGGAAGGGATGGATCCATCCCGATGATCCGCGCGGATGGTTCCAATGGTACTGCCGCTACACGATGGGCCGGCGCATGCCGGAGGAGGACGCCCGCCAGATCCGGCGCTGGAAGGCGATGCGCCGCCACGTGCGTCAGATCGAGCGCGCCTGCGCGCCAGGCGACCTCGCCTGCCGCCGTCGCCAGCGCCAGGCCTTGCTGCACTGGGCCTACGATAGCCGCAGGATCTGATGGCATCGGATAAGGCGTCGCGGCCGACCGCTCCCACCGGCTATCGGGGGAGAGCGGGGAGCAGCTGCGGCCAGAGCGGCCGGCCGCGACAACTTGCTCGAGGGAAGAGCTTTCCCTCACGTTTGAAGCATTTGCCTACGCATAATCCTACATATGCGCAAATTTTTTATGAATGACGAACGTATGAGTGACGGAATGGCGGGCCAGCCCTTTTTGGCGAATTTCCGTCGTTAGCGGGGCGATCGGCTTGTGGATCCCAGGATCGTTTGCATTGCATCAATATGCTTAAGTGTAGTATCTTATGCTTGCGATCTGGCATTTATTGAAGATTCTCTCTCTTCAGCCCAAACCGTTCGGAGATTGACCCATGGCAATCGCGGTGCAGTTTTCGACGAGGCCCCTCTATCTGCAAGTGCGCGATGCCCTGGCCGATCGGATCGTGCGGGGTGAGTGGCAGGCGGGCGCCATGCTTCCCAACGAGGTCGAGTTGTCCCGGCAATTGCAGGTGAGTCAGGGCACGGTGCGAAAGGCGCTGGGCGAACTGGAGATGGATCAGCTCGTGACCCGCCGCCAGGGCCGCGGCACCTTTGTCAACGACCTGACGCAGACCGAGACGCTCCGCCGCTTCGGCCACCTGCGCGGACCCGACAACCGGCCCGCCGCTTGCGAAGTGAGCCACCATCACATGCGTGCAGAGGCGGCAAGCGAGGTGGAGCGGGCACGGCTCGGACTCGACCTGCCGTGCCGGGTTCTGCGCATCCGCCGCATCCGTTCCGCCGGCCGGCGGCCCTTCCTGCTCGAGGATATCGTGATGCCTGCCGCGCGCTTTCCAGGCCTCGAACGCCAGAGCGATCCGCCGGTCAAGCTGTCGGCGCTCGCTCAGCAGTTCGGCCTTCTGCTCGGCGGCGCCGAGGAGAAAATCACCATCGCGAAGGCCGACCATGACGCCGCCGATGCGCTGGCGGTCCCGCCGGGCGCGGCGCTGCTCCGTCTCGACCGCCTTGTTCACCTGATAGACGGCCGTCCGATACAGTGGCGGGTTGCCCATTGCCACCTCATGGACCGTCACTACTTCGTCCAGACGGGGGACAGCGGCCGCAAGCGTAAGCATGAAGCGGCAAGCCTAGCGCGCATGCCCTAAAGCTCGGCCAGCTCCATCACTCCAGGCAAAACTGAAATCTGGCCGCGCTGCATGGGGGAGAGATCGAAGGTTCTCGGCAAGGCGATCTCGACCTCGCGACCCGCTTCTGGGAGGGCCAGCACCAGGCGCACCTCGCTCTTGCCGCCCGGCTTGAGCTGTGCGCGCAGCGCCTCGAGCACCTGCCCGCTCGACCCGTTCTGAAGCACCGCCGCGTCGAGCCTGATCTTGACGCCCCGCTGCAGGGTGGCGGCTGCCTTGTCCAGCGCCTCGATCCCCTCGATGCGCATTTTCATCGACTCCCCGTCCCGCTCCGCGGCGACGCTGAGCAAGACCGGAGTCCCCGGTTCGAGCAGCGATCGGCAGGCGGAGAGCGTGTCGGAGAAAACCACCGCCTCGAACTGACCTTCGCCGTCGGAGAACATGGCGAAGGCGAACTTGTTGCCCTTCTGCGATTTGCGCTCGCGCACGGCGGAGACGACAGCGGCGAGGCGTCCCGAGGCGCCGGCCCGTTCCGCCTCGGCTTCGAAGTCGCTCCGCCGCATGACGGCGAGCGCGCCGAGGACGCTCTCGTAGGCATCGAGCGGATGGCCGGACAGGTAGAAGCCGATCGACTCGAACTCCTTTTCGAGACGCTCCATGGGCGTCCAGGGAGCGACCGGGCGCAGGTCGATGGGCGGCGGCAGCCCGTTGCCGTTGACGGTCGCGAACAGGTCGGTGGTGCCTGCCGCCGCGTCTTCGGCGAGACGGTTGGCAAAGGCGATCACGGCATCCGCATTGGCGTACATGACCGAACGGTCGACGCCGAGGTCGTCGAAGGCGCCGGCGGCGGCCAGAGTCTCGATCGCCCGCTTGTTGACGGCGCGGGTGTTGAGGCGGCGCGCGAAGTCGGCGACGTCGGTGAAGCGGCCATTGGCCTCCCGTTCCGCCACCATGGCGGCCACCGCGGATTCCCCGATATTCTTGAGCGCGGCGAGCGAATAGCGGATGGCGCCGGGCTTGTGCGCGGTGCCGGGCTCGACCGCGAACTCGATGGCGGATGCGTTGACCGAAGGCGGCTTGACCTCGATGCCCGACCGCGCCGCCTCGGCCGCGAACATGGCGAGCTTGTCGGTGTTGGCCATGTCGAGGGTCATCGAGGCGGCCAGGAACTCCTCGCGGAAGTTGGCCTTCATGTAGGCGGTATAGTAGGCGACATGCGCGTAGGCGGCCGTGTGCGCCTTGTTGAAGCCGTAGCCGGCGAACTTGTCGACCAGCTCGAAGATGTGGGCGGCCTCTTCCTTCTTCACGCCGTTCCTGACCGCACCGGCGACGAACTCCGCCTGCTGGCGGGCCATGATCGCCTTGTCCTTCTTGCCCATGGCCTTGCGCAGGATGTCGGCTTGGCCGAGGGTGTAGCCGGCCATGACCTGGGCGATCTTGAGCACCTGCTCTTGGTAGATGATGACGCCGTAGGTCTCCTTCAGGATCGGCTCGAGCAGCGGGTGCAGGTATTCGATCGGCTCCTCGCCGTGCTTGCGGTTGATGTAGGTCGGAATGTTGTCCATCGGCCCCGGCCGGTAGAGGGCGGTCATGGCCATGATGTCCTCGAAGCGGTCCGGCTTGAGCCGCTTTAGGAACTCGCGCACGCCCGAGCCTTCGAGCTGGAACACGCCGACCGTATCGGCCCGGGCCAGCAGCTCGTAGGTGTTCTTGTCGTCGAGCGGCACCTTGGACAAATCGACGTCGATGCCGCGGCCGCGGCGCACGAGCTCCACCGCCTTCTTCAGCACGGTCAGCGTCTTGAGGCCGAGGAAGTCGAACTTCACGAGCCCGGCCGCCTCGACCATTTTCCAGTTGAACTGGGTGACCGGCATGTCCGACTTGGGGTCGCGGTAGAGGGGCACCAGCTCGACGAGCGGCCGGTCGCCGATGACGAGGCCGGCGGCGTGGGTCGAGGCGTGGCGGTAGAGGCCCTCGAGCTTCTCGGCGATCTCGAGCAGGCGGGCGACGGCCTCGTCCTCCGCGCGCGCCTGCTGCAGCTTGGGCTCGCCCGCAATCGCCTGCTTGAGCGTTACCGGGTTCGCCGGGTTGGCGGGGATGAGCTTGGCCAACCGGTCGACCTGTCCGTAGGGAATCTGCAGCACGCGGCCCACGTCGCGCAGCACGGCGCGGGCCTGCAAGGTGCCGTGCGTGATGATCTGGGCGACGCGGTCGTGGCCATACTTGGCCTGCACGTAGCGGATCACCTCGTCGCGCCGGTTCTGGCAGAAGTCGATGTCGAAGTCCGGCATCGAAATGCGCTCGGGGTTGAGGAACCGCTCGAACAGCAGCCCGAAGCGGAGCGGGTCGAGGTCGGTGATGGTGAGGGCCCAGGCGACCAGCGAGCCGGCACCGGAGCCGCGCCCCGGCCCCACCGGAATGTCCTGCGCCTTGGCCCACTTGATGAAGTCCGCGACGATCAGGAAGTAGCCGGGGAACTTCATGCGGGTGATGATGTCAAGTTCGAAGGCCAATCGCTCTTCGTAGTCGGCGCGCGTGAAGCCGGGGGCGAGCGGGCTCGCTGCCAGACGCTGGGCCAGCCCCTGCTCCGCCTGTCGGCGCAGCTCGGCGGCCTCCGCGGCGAGCCGCTCCTCGGGCGTGGCGCCGTCCTTCAGCTGCACGTAGTTGGGCAGGATCGGCTTGCGCCCTTTGGGACGGAAGGCGCAGCGCTTGGCGATCTCCACCGTATTGTCGAGCGCCTCGGGAAGGTCCGCGAACAGCCGCGCCATGTCCTCGGCGCGCTTGAGGTAATGCTCGGGCGACAGCCGCCGCCGGTTATCGTCGACGAGATAGCTGCCCTCGGCAATGCAGAGCAGCGCATCGTGCGCCTCATAGTCCTCGGCGGTGGCGAAGTAGGCCTCGTTGGTGGCAACGAGGGGCAGCTCGAGGTCGTAGGCGAGGGCGATGAGCCGGGGCTCGACCAGGGCCTCGCTGGCCAGGCCGTGGCGCTGGATTTCGACGTAGAGGCGGTCGGCGAAGATGTCGTTGAGGGCGAGCAGCCGGGTCCGCGCAAGCTCCACCTGGCCGTCGGCGAGGGCTCGGTCAATGGGGCCCTCCGGTCCGCCGGTGAGCGCGATGAGACCCTCAGCCCGTGCCTTTAGATCGGCCAACTTGACGTGAGGGCCCTCCGCATCGCTCGAACCCAAGTGGGCTCGGCTGACGAGCTGCATGAGGTTCAAATAGCCCGCCTCGTTCATGGCGAAGAGGGCGAGCGCACCGTCGCGGTTGCGCGCTGTTCGCGGCGCGGGGGCGCCGCCGGCGGCGACAGGCTGGCTGCGATCCTCCAGATCGAGCGCCAGCGCGAGCCCGGCGATCGGCTGGATGCCGGCCTGCGCCATCTTCTCGGAGAACTCGAGCACGCCGAACAGGTTGTTGGTGTCGGTAAGGCCGATCGCCGGAAAGCCCAGCTCCGCGGCAAGCTTGGCAAGACGGCCGATGGGCAGCGCGCCTTCCAGCAGCGAATAGGCCGAATGGACCTTGAGGTGGATGAAAAGCGGGGCGCGCCGCGGGGCGGTGCGCGCCTGCGCGGCTCGGCTTGGCGAGCGAATCGAGATGTTCATGGGCGCCAGTGTAGCGCGGGCGAAGGGGGCGATGCGAAGGGGATCTCCTTCACGCCACGCCCTCGATAATGCGGATCTCGCGGTCGGCACCGTCGCCCAGCGCCTCAAGAGCGGCCTGATAGGCAGGGCTGTCATGGGCAGCCTTCGCCTTGTCCACGCTGTCGAACTCGATGAGAACCGTACGCTCCTTCACCCCATTCTCGTAAACGATCGCAGGCAGGCCGCGGGCCAGGAACCGCCCGCCGGCCGCGGCGATGGCGGGCCCTGCGAGCCTGGCATACTCGGCCACGGCTGCGGGCTTGGATATCGACCGATAGACGGCAATCCAATAGGCCTTGGGCATCACAAACCTCCCTCATCGGCGATGCAGCCGGATACTGCCCGTCACTCCCGCCACTTGATTGAGCAGCCCACCGAGGGGAACTGCTCAGCGGGGCCCTTGCCGGTCTCGGCGATGGCTTTCATTGCCTCGTAGAGATCGCGCCTGGCGTTGGGAACGAGCTCCTTGCGCGAGGCGTCGAGACGGCCCCGGTAGGCGAGCTCGTCCTTAGCGTTGAAGCCGAAGAAATCGGGCGTGCACAACGCGCCGTAGGCGCGGGCCACCTCCTGGGTCTCGTCGAACACGTAAGGAAAGGGGAAGCCGTGCTTGGCGGCAAACAGCTTCATGTTGTCGAAGGAGTCCTCGGGGAAGGCCTCGGGATCGTTGGAGTTGATGGCGATGGTGTTGATGCCGAACGCCTTCAGCGCCTTAGCCTCTTCAACCAGCCGGCCGATCACCGCCTTCACGTACGGGCAATGGTTGCAGATAAAGGCGACAAGTGTGCCCTTCGGCCCGCGCACGCTCGCGAACGTGTAGGTTTTGCCGTCGACGCCTTTGAGCGAAAACTCCTTGGCCTTCTGACCGAGACTGCTGCTGGCCGTGGTCGTGGACATCGGAAAGGGCCTCCTGTTTGGTTCTTCTCGACCGCCAGCATCTCATTTGCAGCGCGTATCCGGCAAGGGGGCCGCGACCGAGGCACCTCGCAATAGGCCGCAAGCCGCAGGTTGTGTGCCTTCACGCTCGCCAGGGTCAATCCGATCATGACGCATGACACCGCCGGCGCCCTCGCGAGCCGCGGCCGGCCGCTCAATCCGCTCTTGCGCGTCCACGCGTCGCATAGTCTAGCACGATCTCGGCCGCTGCCTCGCTCGGTGTCCCGGAAGCGAGCGCGAGCTTCTCAGGCACGCGCGCCAGGGCCTCAAGCTGGCGCGCCCGTGCCGGCGTGTCCAGCAGCAGTGGCGCCAGCGCACCGGCCAGGGCGTCGGGCGTGCAATTCTCCTGCAGGAACTCGGGGATGGCCTTCTCGCCAAGCACGAGGTTGGCCAATACCACCGTATCGACGTGGAGCAGGTAGCGTACGAGCGAGGCGATGGCATCGACCTTGTAGGCGACGACCATCGGCACGCGCGCAAGACCAAGCTCGAGGGTCACGGTTCCGGAGGCAGCAAGCGCGGCGCGGGCCAGCTTGAAGGCGCGGAACTTGTCGGCCTCGCCCTCGATGAGGTGGACCGGGCCTGCCCAGGTGCTCGCCGCCTGCGCCACTTCACCCTTGAGGTGCGGCACGACCGGGAGCAGAAGCCGCGGTGATAGCCCCTGCGCCGCCAGGCGGCGAACCGTATCGGCGAACGGGCCCATGAGGCGGCTGACCTCGGAAGACCGGCTACCGGGCAGAACGACCAGCACCGGCTCGCCCGGAGCAACGCCGAGCCGGCCGGCGAGCGGCGCGGGATCGAGGGTTGCCAGCCATTCGGCCCGCTCGATGAGAGGATGGCCGACATAGGTGCAGGGCGGGCCGCCGAGACGCGCGTGAACCTCCGGCTCGAACGGCAGCAGCGCCAGCACATGGTCGACGTATGACCGCATGGCGCGGGCCCGGCCGGGGCGCCAAGCCCAGACGGTTGGGCTCACGTAGTCGATGATCGGGATGTCGGGGCGGCGGCGGCGGATGCGGCGAGCGATGGGATGGGTGAACTCCGGACTGTCGATAATTACGATCGCATCCGGCGCTGCTTTCACGGCAGCATCGGCGGTCTGAAAAATGCGCCGGGCGATGCGCGGTAGGCGCTTCAGGATGGACAGGGGTCCCATGACCGCCACCTCGGCCACGGGAAACAGGCTCCGCAGCCCGGCTGCCGCCATCTGCTCGCCACCGACGCCGGCGAACCCGACACGGTCCCCATGCGCGGAGGCCAGCGCTGCCATCAGTTTGGCTCCCAGCGCGTCGCCCGATTGCTCGCCGGCCACCATGAACAGCTTGAGCGAGCGCGCCGCAGAAGGCGGGCCTTCGCGGCCAGGCATGGTGGTCTCGCTTACTCCAACCCTCATGGCGCAGTCCTCGGCGCTACCAGGAAAATACCGGCGGCGTCGGCGCGGCGGGCGGCATCGGCGGCGAGCCCGAACGGGAGCGGGCCCTCGGTACACGCGATGCCGGCCATGCCGGCTTCCCTGGCCAAATGGAACAGGCGATCCTCCAGCACCGGGCCCGACGGCGCATAGCCATCGAGACCCCATGGGCCATAGGGCTGATCGCGCACCACGACGACGCCCGCCCGCCGGCGAGCCAGTCGCCCGCCCCAGGGTCTCAGCTTGGCGGCACGGCGCACCACCTCGGCGCTGGGTTCTTCCCCCTCCACGGCAAGGACGTATCGGCGCGCGATCACGGCCGAATAGCCAGCACCTTCGGCCTTCAACGCCGCCAGCAGGCGGCGCCCCAGTGCAATGTCCTTCCAGTCCTCCGCGCTCGGACACTTGTGACCGAGGATGGTGAGGTCGCGCGGCCGCGTCTCGATCACAGCCGCAGCAGGAGATGCCGCAATCGCTGCCTCGGGGACATCGACCCCGATGACGAAGAGGCCTTCCCTGTCGGCCCGGCGGCGCACCTCCTCGCGGGCGAGCACGATGGTGCCACCCTGGCGGACCGCGATGCCGGCAAGCCCCAGTCGAGCACACTTCAAGACCGTGTCGGGACCGATGGTCGGCACATCCACACGCATCTCCTGGCCCGGCTTGGGACCTTTCGCCAGCACGCCGCCCTTCACATGGGTCGCAATGCCGTCCAGCATAGCATCGGTGCCACCCGCCCCTTCGATGGCGACGATACGGTCGCCGGCCGCGACAACCGCCTGGCCGACGTCGAACGGTCCCAGTGCGCGAATCATCGCGAAGGCGCGGGCGATACCGGTGCTTTGAGCCTCGCCCGGCGCATGCGAGCCCAGAAGGCCGGGGGGTGCGAGCAAGTGTGGCGCAACGTCCTCGATGCCCAAAACCTTGAGGCCCTTGCCCTCGAAGAAGCGCACCACGCGGCGGAGCACCGAGTCGTCGCCGCCCCACAGGCAGCGAACAAGGTCGGGAAGGCTCGTCAGGAAGCCGAGGTCGGGCCGTAGCTTCATCAGGTTCGGACGGCGCGCGCTGCCCGCGATGACGAGCTCGCGGCAGCCGTGCGCACGGAGCGCGCGCGTCATGGCGCCGATCCCGCCCAGGTTGACCCAGGTGTGAGGATGGCGGGCGATAGCGGGGTCGGCCTCCCCCTCGATACCGACGATATGCAGAGGGCGGCCGCTTCGGGCTACGGCATCGGCGATCTCAATCGGAAGCGCGCCGCCGCCGGCCAGGATGCCGAGCGCCGGCCGCGTCGCGGCCGGCATGCTCAGCTCTCGGTCCCGTCGCGCGGCATGCAAAGGGCCCGCTTGCCGCCGGCGCGAATGAAGGCAACGATCTCCTCAACAATCGGATGTCCCTTGTACTCCTCGGCAACGTCCTCCACCCGCTCCTTCAAGGTGCCCTCCGCTGCGAACAGCAGGCGGTAGGCGCGCCGCAGGGTGTGCACCTCCTCGCGAGAGAAGCCACGCCGCTGGAGACCGATGATGTTGAGACCCGACAGATGAGCGCGGTTACCGACGGCCATGCCGTAGGGAATGAGGTCGTTCTCAAGGCCAGACATGCCGCCGAGGAAAGAGTGCGCCCCGACGCGCGCGAACTGGATGACGGCCGCCCCGCCGCCAAGGATCGCATAGTCCCCGACGGAGCAATGACCAGCCAGCATGACGTTGTTGGAGAATACCACCCGGTTACCTACTCTGCAGTCGTGGCCGACATGCGAGTTGGCAAGGAAGGCACAGTCGTCGCCGACGATGGTGGCCATGCTGCCCCCGGACGTGCCGGGGTTCATGGTCACACCCTCGCGGATGATGCACCTTGCGCCCACGGTCAGCGTCGAGGCCTCGCCCCGATATTTGAGATCCTGCGGCTGATGGCCGATCGAGGCAAAGGGAAATATGCGGGTGCCCGGCCCGATGCGTGTGCGCCCGGCAACCGCGACGTGGCTCACCAGCTCGCAGCCCGCCCCAAGCTCGACCTCGGCGCCCACCGTACAATATGGGCCGATCCGAACGCCCTCGCCGAGCTTGGCACCGGGTTCCACGATGGCGGTCGGATGAATGTCGGGTTCAGCCATGCTGGGCGACGAAAGCCTGGGTCTCTGGCGTGTCGACGATCATAGCGCTGATCTCGGCCTCGGCCGCGACCTGACCATTGACCCTGGCCTCGCCATAAAAGCGCCAGGCGCGGCCGCGGCTTCTCAGCTTCTTCACGTGGTACTCGAGCTGATCGCCGGGCCGTACCGGCCGGCGGAACTTGGCCCGCTCGATACCCATGAAGTAGACGACCTGCGGCGTATAGTTCTCGCCCAACGAATGCACGCACAGCGCACCGGCCGTCTGTGCCAAACCCTCGATCAGCAGCACGCCCGGCATCACCGGGAAATTGGGAAAATGGCCCTGAAAGAAGGGTTCGTTGATGGTCACGTTTTTGATGCCGACCGCAGTCTCGTCGCGGTCCATGTCGCGGATGCTGTCCACGAGCAGAAACGGGTAGCGGTGCGGCAGCAGCTTCATCACACGCGTGACGTCCGCCGACGCCAGCTCCTTGCGCGGTCGTGCCTCGTTCATCGTCTTCCTGCTCCGTACACCTTCCCGGGTCAGCCCCTTTCATCCACCCTAGCCATCCGCGCGGTCCGATCCTGAACCGCGCGCGGCGAGCTTCTTCAGCGTCCCCTGCTCGCGCGCCCACTCCTTGATCGGGAGCGCCGGGGTGCCCACCATGCGGGCTCCGGCCGGCACGTCGTCCTTTGGATGAGAGGCGCCGGCGATTTGGGCGCCATGGCCGACCTTCAGGTGCCCTGCAATGCCGGACTGGCCGCCCATCACAACAAAATCGCCAAGCTCAGTGGACCCCGAGATGCCGACCTGGCCGACGATCACGCAATGCCTCCCGATCACCACGTTGTGCCCGATCTGCACGAGATTATCAATTTTCGTGCCCTCGCCGATGATGGTGTCCTTGAGCGCCCCCCGATCTATGCCGGTATTGGCCCCGATCTCCACATCGTCCTGGATGATCACCCGGCCGATCTGCGGCACCTTGAAATGTCCTTTCGGGCTCATGGCAAAGCCGAACCCGTCCTGACCGATGCGGGCGCCGGCATGGATGATGACGCGATTGCCGACAAGGGCATGCATCAGGCTGGCTCCCGGCCCGACATAGCAGTCGCGCCCGATGGTGCAGCGGTAGCCGACAACCGCACCGGCCGCGATCCGGGTACCGCTGCCGATCTCAACTTCCGGGCCGATGATTGCGCCCGGCTCAACCTCCACCCCTGCCTCCAACCGCGCAGAAGGATCGATCCCCAACGGGCCGCCGACGCGGGTGGTCTTTGGCCGCAGGGCATCGGGATAGAACAGCCTGAGCGCCAGCGCGAAGCCGCGATAGGGCGCCTTGGTGAGCAGCACCGCAGTCGAGGGGGGAACGCGCCTCGAAAACTCCGGCCCGATCAGACAGGCGCCGGCCCGGATCTTCGGAAGCAGGTCGAGGTATTTGCGATTTTCGAAGAAAGTGACGTGCTCAGGCCCCGCATCGGAGAGCGAGCGGACGTCGGTCAGCCGGCGGTCGGGGTCGGCCCCGGCGGCCAGCTCCGCCTCCGTCGCCCTAGCCACGTCGCTCAGCCGCTGCGGGCCGGCGCGCTCGAAGAATCCCGGGTGCTCCATCGCTAGACTGCCTCGCTTGGACGATCACCGGCATGCGCTGCAGGCGCCACCAGGCATCCTGCTAGCATATCCGGCGATCCCGGACGACACCGAGGCTCACGTGTTGCGCAAGGGGCGGGGCCGGCCGCGCACCTAGAACTTGGTCGAAGCGCCGAAGCGGAACTCCTGGATCTTGTCGTAGCTTTCCTTGGTGATCGGGAAAGCATAGTCAAAGCGCAGCGGCCCCACCGGCGAGTTCCAGATCAAGCTCACGCCGGCCGAGGAGCGGATCGTGGCGTCGTCGCCCAAGCAGATCGACGTCCCCTTGGTTCCGGGGCAGCTTTGCGGCAGGCTCGTTACCGTATCGCCGGCATTGAACAGAGAGGCAGCGTCGGCGAACACGGCGCCCGACATGCCGAGTTCGTCCGGAATGAGCGGCAGCGGGAAGCGGACCTCGGCCGTGGCTGCCCAGTACGTCTTGCCGCCCAGCGCGTCGCCGGTATCGAGGTCGCGTGGGCCGATACCCGCCCGGCCGAAGCCGCGGATGGTCTCGCCGCCCTTGTAGAACAGATCGAGCAGGCGCACGCCGTCGTCGCCCCAACCCTCGACGTGGCCCCCTACGATGCGGCTGACAAAGACGATGTTGTCGGTAATGGGGTAGTAAGCGCGGCCCTCGCCCTGGACGCGGACGTACTGGGCATCGCCGCCGACACCGGCAAACTCCGTCGAGGCCTGAAGATAGAGGCCGCGGGTCGGGTTGCGGGGGTGGTTGCGCGTGTCGTAGGTGAGCGCCGTTCCGATCGCCGACGTCAGGTAGGCGCCCTGAGCCTGCAGCACGGCCAGCGAAGCCTCGTCCTCGTCGACCTCGTAGATGTCGTCGTGGGAGAGTGTGTAGCTGGTGTTGAGCCACAGATTTTCCGACAGCGGCATGCCGAGCCGCACGCCGCCGCCCGTTTTGCGGCTTTTGTAGGAGGACGTGCTCAGCATGTTCACGTCCTTGTGGAACAGGTCGAAGCCGGCCGAGAGGTTGCGGTCGAGGAAGCGGGGCTCGGTGAAGCTCAGGTCGATCTGGAAGCGCTCGGTGGAGGCGCCGAGCTTCAAACGCAGGAACTGGCCGTTGCCGAACAGGTTGCGCTCGGTGAAGCTCACGTCGCCGATGACGCCCTCAACCGTTGAGTAACCGGCCCCGAACGACAGTTCGCCCGTGGGCTGCTCTTCGAGTTCAACGTCGAGGACCACCCGATCAGGTGCGCTGCCTGGGCGGCGCTTGACCTCGACCTTCTTGAAGAAGCCCATCGCCTGCAGCCGCTTCTTGGCCTTGTCGACCAGCAGCGGATTGAAAGCGTCGCCCTCGGCCAGGCGGAACTCGCGCCGGATCACGAAATCTTTGGTGCGCACGTTGCCGGAGATGTTGATCCGCTCGATGTAGATGCGCGGACCCTCGTCGATGATGTAGGTCAGCCGAATCTGGCGGGCGACGGGATCGCGATCAATGTGCGGGCGCACGCGCGCGAAGGCAAAGCCCATCTCGGCCACTTCCAGCGTTAGCCGCTCCGCCGTCTTGTCGATGTCGGCGCCGTTGTAATAGGCGCCTGGTTTGGTCAGCACCTCGCCCTGCAGAGACTCGGCGCGTATCTCGGGAAGCGAGCTTTCGATCCGCACGTCGCCGAAGGTGTAGAGCTCGCCCTCGTCAATAGTGAAGGTGATGAAAAACCCGGACCCGTCCCGGTCGAGCTCGGCGTTGGCGGAAACCACGCGCGCGTCGGCATAGCCGTTCTTGATGTAGTACTGGCGGAGCAACTCGCGATCGAGGTTGAGGCGGTCGGGGTCGTAGACGTTGGTGCCTTTGAGGAAATCGAACCAGCCCGACGGCGTCGTCGAGATGATGTCGCGCAGCTGGGAGTCCGAGAACGCCCGATTGCCGATGAAGTTAATGGCCTTAACCTTGGTTGCCTTGCCCTCGTTGATCTCGAACACAACGTTGACGCGGTTCTGCTCTAACTCGATCAGCTTCGGCTCGACGGAGGCGGCATAGCGGCCTTGACGGCGGTAGACGTCGAGGATGCGCTGCACGTCGGCCAGCGCCCGGGCACGCGTGTAGATGGCGCGCGGCTTGAGCTGCACCTCGTTCTGCAGGGTTTCCTTGTCGACTTCGCTGTTGCCCTCGAAGGCGACCTGGTTGACGACCGGGTTCTCGACCACGGTGATGATCACCGTGCCGGCCTCGCGGTCGATGCGCACGTCGGCGAACAGCCCGGTGCCGAACAACGCCCTGAGTGAAGCGTCGACTTTGGCGGGATCGTAGGGATCGCCGACCGTAAACTGGAGGTAGGAGCGGACGGTTTCGGGCTCCACGCGGCGATTGCCGACCACCCGAATCTCGCGAATGCCGCCGGCCTGTGCGCGAACCTCGCTCGGCAACGTCACCGCCGCCGAGTACGACATCCCCGCAAAAACCAGAACCAGAAGGGCAAGCGCTCTCAATCCTGCCAACACCTTGAATCGGAGTTGCGGCATCCCGGAGTTTGCCCTTCGTCGCCGATCCCCCTGCGCGGCACGCCCGTCGGCACCGAGCGGCACACGTACTCGTCCCTGTGGGGGTGTCCGGCGCGGCACCCCAGCGCCACGGTTTGAACCCGAACGACCCTCAACCGAGCCTTCGCGTTTTAACGATTCAGCATCCCCATTGGAAGTGGCAATAATACGTCAGCGTCGGTGATTCCCGCCACCTTTCCATCAGCCGTTGCCGCGGAGCCAAAGTGCTGGAATGACACGATCATTCCAGAACGCGAAGGCCATCAGCATGAGCACCAGAGCAAGCCCGATGCGGAAGCCGATCTCCTGGGTGCGCTCGCTCAACGGTTTGCCGCGAACCGCCTCGGCCGCGTAGAACAAAAGGTGGCCCCCATCGAGCAGCGGAATGGGGAACAGGTTGATCAGGCCGATGGATACCGAAATCAGTGCGATGAAGTGCATGAGCGGCTCGATGCCGAGCTTTGCCACCTCGCCCGAGACGTGAGCGATGCGCAACGGCCCGCCGAGTTGGTCGGCGTTCTGCCGCCCGACCACGACGTCGGCGAGGTACTGAAGCGTTGAGGTGATGATGAAGTTGGTCTCGGCGATGCCCAGCCAGACCGCCTCGAGCGGCCCGGCCTTCCTCAACACCGTGCCGCCGGGACCCGTCACCCGCTTGATGCCGATCTGACCACGACGCAC
>DATLZB010000202.1:0-3052 GCA_035574175.1 Hyphomicrobiaceae bacterium | reverse complement strand
ACACGCTGTAGGGCATCGACGTCGCTTGCGAGGCGCGTGAGTACGCCGGCGCCGCCTTCGGCAGCCTCATAGAAGAGAATGGCGCATCTGTTGTCGGCGTCCGGCAGCGGCTCCGCGGCCAGTTCGGCTTCTTCGAGCTGGAACTCATGCTCGATCCCGCGCTTGAGCGCGTACTGCAACGTAACCATAACGTCCCTGGGAAGCGCAGTCCGAGGGCTCAGAATGAGGACGTTGCGCGTATCCTCGACGAAGGGCGTGATGCGCTCGACGGTTTTGCCTTCGCGCACCGTGTCGTCCTCGGCGTCCGTCGGCGCCTGGAGGTCCTTGCTCCATTCGCCGGTGTTGACGTCGATGGTGAAGCCATAGCTCGACTTGTCCTGACGGCGTCGCCAGCCGAGGTTGATCCGCCAGATCGTCGCTGCTGGGCCATAGCGGAGCTCAAGGAGCGTCTGACCGCCGTCCGCGAACGCCGCCGCTTCCGCCCGCGGCTTGCCGTTCTCCGCGGCGAAACGCAGCGTGGTGATCATTTCGTAGCCCTGACGCTGGCGCTCCTCCTCATCCGAGGTGATCCGCATGGCGCGCCGGGTCGAGACCTGCTCGATCCGGTAAAGATTCGAGATTCCGCGGCCGCCCTCGAGCTTGTGGCCACAGTTCACGCAGCGTTCGAACTCGCGCTGGTTCCCGAAGTGGCCATAACCGCAGGCCGGACAGAGTCGGGCGCTCTGGAGCGGCAGCTTGGCCGACGCCGTGACGCTGCCCTCGTCGCGGATGGTCAGGATCGCGCGCTTGACCCGGTAAGTGCTCCCTTCGTGGTAGATGATCGACTGCGGCCCAAACTCGCTCAAGCCCAGGAACCGCGGCCGACTCAGGAAGGAGTCGCGCACCACCTTCTCCTTGCGCCCCGGGATGAAGGCCATGAGCGGCAAGCGCGGGAAATTGTAGCCCGGCAGAAACCCTTCGGCAGCGAGGTAGCGGTATGTATGGAAATCGGAGTTCATTGTCGGGCGCGCGTCAAGCAGGAGGTTCTGCTGCGTGTAGGCCTCGTCGTAGCGCGCCTTGGCCTCGCGGCGGTCCTGCTCGGTGGCGGCAGCGTTGTTGAGGATATCGTTGGCGAGCTTCATCTGGCTCGCGGTTGCGCGGTAGAGCGAGCGCCAGCGTCGGAAGGCTTCGTCGAACCGCAGCGGCGCCCCGGTGATCACGTTCTCGAGCCAAGTCGGCGTGTGCCAGGCGGCGCGCGCGGCGTCGAGGTCGGTCTTGAGCATGGCGAGAATGCGTTCGCCGCGCGCCATTGCAGCAGCGCGAACGCCCGACCTGGCGATCTCCGCCGCAATGTCCTCGCGTAGCGGCAGACTGTCCGCTTTCTCCAGGTCAAGAACGTCGCGGACCGAGGAGCCAAGCTCCTTTCCTGTCTCGGCAAGCCACACCGCATGAAGGTGGCTCTTGACCAGGTCCTCATTGGCAAGATCGATCGTCGGCGGGTTGACCGCGCCCGCGACCATCCGCGTCGGGTCGGCAAAGAAATACTGATCGTGTGGCGACTTGGCGGCGCAGTAGGTGATCACCAGGGCGGGTTGGCCGCTCCGGCCCGCACGGCCGCTGCGCTGGGCGTAGTTCGCCGGCGTCGGCGGCACGTTGCGCATGTAGACCGTGTTAAGGGTCGAGATGTCGACGCCGAGCTCCATGGTCGGCGAGCAGAACAGCACGGGCAACCCAGCCGGCTCGACGGCACCCTCGACGATCCGCTGCGGTGCGAGGCCCTTCCTGAAGCGCGCCTCGCGGTCCACACGGATATCGGTGTCCACCTGTGCCGTGTGCTCGCGCGCCTCAAGCTGGTGCAGGAAGCGATCGGAGGCCTGCAAGAGCTTCGCGACGTTATCGTAGAGCGTCCGGTAAAAGATGTTGATCGATCCGGCTCCCTCCTCGTTGAAGCCGTCGGTGAGCTTCCAGGCGAGCACCGAACTGTCGATCCGGTAGCCGAGGCGGCCGCAATCGAGCCCCGTCCGCTCGACATAGCCGTAGGTGGCGAGTACCCGCAGAATGTCGTCGATAACGGCGTTGTAAGTCTCTTCGTCGAATTTCCTAGGGAAATGCGGGTTACCGGTCCAGCTGGCCTGCGCCCGCACACGTCGCCCGAACATCGATCGCCAGGAGATATGCACGATCCGCTCCTCTGAGCGATCGGCGGTAGGCCGCGCGCGTGGCACCATATAAGCGTGGGAGAAGAGACGTTCGTCCTCTGACAGCCCCCAGGGCTCCCTGAGCTCGTTGAAGCTGCGATTACGGATCTGCTCCTGAAAATTGGGGTCGAGATAGATGGTCTTGATACAGAGCGCCTTGCGCATGCGGTCGAGCAGGTCGTGAACGATCGCATAGCGCTGCTGAGGAGTGGCCGAACCGAGCAGCGGGTGTCCTTTCTGCCATTCGGCTTCGTCCTCGCAGCACTCCTTCAAGCCCTGATAGTCGATGGCAAGCAGCCTGACCTGCTCGAGGTTGGGATTGGTGATACGCCAGCCGCGCTGAAGATCGAAATAAAGCCGATAGCCCAGCACGTCGCGCAGCGTCTTAAGCGTGTTCTGCGCCTTGATCCCCTTGGCTTCGGGGTTGGCCGCGTAGTCGGTGGGCTCCAGATGCAGATGATCCAGGACCTTCTGGGTGAGCACATCGTCGGTAAGCTGCCGCGCCGACTGGCTGCGGATTGCCGCCAGAAGGGCGCCGCGCAGCAACAGGATCTGCACGAAATCATTGAAGTGACCGGCTTGCAGCGAGGCGTCTTGGCGGTTGTCAGTGAATCCGAGAACCTTCTTGGCCTGATCCCCGAGGTCGGTCCCGATGAGGTACTTGAGCGCGGAAATGGTGAGCACGGTGGTCGCCGAGCTGCGTCCCTCGCTCGATAACCCCGAGAGCTTGGTCAGATCGCTGCGCACGCTGCCGTCATAGGCGACGCCGCAGTTGAGGCAGAACCGAAAGGACCCGGGGATAAACCAGGCGGCGAGCCCCTCACTGGTGATCTGGCCGCTTGGAGCAACGCGCACCGGGAGCGGCCGGTAGCGGC
>DATLZB010000201.1:0-16868 GCA_035574175.1 Hyphomicrobiaceae bacterium | reverse complement strand
TCCCGACGGCCGGACCCTGTTTCCGGTTTGGCCGATCTATGATCCGGAGCTGGCATTGACCTTGTTCTTCGCTACCCTCGGCGTCGTCTTCCTGCCGAAGGTCCTAGGTCTTTTGGCGGCGCTGCTTGATCGCGCCAATCGAAGTTTGCGCAGCATGACCCGGCTGGCAGGCGCAGTGTTGGTGGAGACGCTGCTTTCGGTCCTGCTGGCGCCGGTACAGATGCTAATGCAAACGCGGGCCGTCGCGGAGATCCTCGCCGGCCGCGACTCGGGCTGGCCGGCGCAGCGGCGGCACGGCCAGCGCCCGGCGCTCGCCGACCTTGTGATGTTTCACTGGTGGCAGATGGCGGCGGGTGTTCTGCTCACCTTCGCCTGCTTCCGCATCTCCTGGCACGTGATGCTCTGGATGAGCCCCGTAATCGCCGGCCTCGTGCTCTCGCTACCCCTCTCGTGGTGGACGGCGCTAATGCCCGGTCCCTTGCTCGACCGTCTACTCTCCACACCGGAGGATCGCGACCGGCCGCCCATTTTGCGCGCGCGGGAGCAGCGCGCCCGGGAATGGCGGCAGCTACTGATCAAGGCCTGATCAAGGCCACGCAAGTGCCGCAGCCACGCGCCTGCGCCCAGGTTCGCTATCGCCGGGCGGGGGACGCGTCCGGACAATAGCCGGGGACCACAAGGCACAAAGCAAGCAGGGAGTGCGTTGGCACATCAGATCGGGGTCCGGTCTCGACCCGGTGCTATCGCGCCCGATGTGTTCTTGGCCGGCAGAAGCTCAATTTTTGGAAGCCAGGTGCAAGATGCCCTTTGAACCCGAAACCGCTCCGAGGCGCGATCTGATCGACCTTGCCGCGAAGATCGTTGCGCTTGCCGAGAACCGCGATAATGCCACGCGCACTGACTACCGGCATCCGCGCCTGGGCGAAATCGTCAGACTATTACATGAGATCGAGGCAGGGGCGTCGGCACGCCCCCGAGCATCGGCGCGTCGAGAAGCCTGAGCGCGTTGGTTCGGGAACCGGAACGACAAGGCGATGCGATGAGCGGCAGTTGGACCTCGTTCATAATCGATGTCGTGTTCGTGGTGGTGTTAGGTGCGATGCTGATCTACGGCATTCTCGTCACCTGGCGGCGCCAGCGCGACTGACGGGCCCAGCGCCGCACGGACGAAGCGACCCGGGAGCTTTATCAGTAAGAAGCCAAGCCGCTACGGTCTCTTGCGAGCCACTGCATCCGGGTCGGGCCGCTGCATCCAGCGCACCAGGATGGCGGCCGGCACCACCCAAGCGAGGCCGGCGATGGCGTAGAAGGCGACCTCGATCAGCTTGCTGTCGCGCACCTGAAGCACCACGGCGATGAGCATGACCAAGAGGGCGTAGGCGGAGAGGAACACCAGCAGTGCCACCGTGCCGAGGAGCTTGCGCGTGCGCATCGTCATGGGTCCTCCAGAGGCCGTTGCCCTTGTGCGCCGAAGGCGCGCATTGTCCCGCCAAGCGGGCCCACCTAATACATGCCGGCACGTAATTGGGAACCGGGCTGCGGCATGGTGACGGCGACGGCGGATCGCGTGGAGCGGGGCGAAGCATCGGCGGTACGCCTGTGGCTCTTCTCGATGGCCGCGCTCGTGCTCCTCATGGTCGCGGTCGGCGGCGCCACCCGCCTCACCGGATCGGGGCTGTCGATCACCGAGTGGCAGCCGATCCTCGGCATCATTCCGCCGCTCACCGACGCTGACTGGCACGACGCCTTCGAAAAGTACCGCCAGATCCCGGAATACCGCCTCGTCAACAAGGGCATGAGCCTTGCCGAGTTCAAGGCCATCTACTGGTGGGAGTGGGCGCACCGCTTCCTCGGACGGCTGATCGGGCTTGCCTTCGCGCTGCCGCTCGCCGTCTTCTGGCTGACGGGCGCGCTGCCCCGGCGTCTTGGTCTGCCGCTGCTGGGACTGTTGGGGCTCGGGGCCGTGCAGGGCTTCATCGGCTGGTACATGGTGCAGTCCGGTCTCGCCGACCGCGTCGACGTGAGCCAGTACCGCTTGGCGCTGCACCTCTCTCTTGCTGTGCTGATCTTCGGCCTGCTGCTGTGGCTCGCCCTCGGCCTCGGCCCCGAGCCCAAGCCCCCTCTGCGCCCCCTTACGGCCGCGCAAAAGGTCTTCGCCGTTGGGCTCGTCGCGCTCCTCTTCATGCAGGTCGTGCTGGGCGCTTTTGTTGCCGGTCTCAAGGCCGGGCTCACCTACAACACATGGCCGCTGATGGATGGCGGCCTCGTGCCGGCGGGCGTACTGGCGCTCGAGCCCTGGTATCTCAACCTGTTCGAGAACGTCGCCACCGTTCAGTTCAACCACCGCGTGGCGGCCTACGTCGTGGTGCTCGCCGCACTGTGGCAGGCGATTGCGCTTTCGCGTGCGCGTGCAGACGCGCGCTTGCGAGCCTCGGCTTGGATGTTGCTCGCCGCCGTCGTGGCCCAAGCGGCGCTCGGCGTGTGGACGCTCCTGTCGGTCGTCGCCTTGCCGCTTGGCATCGCCCATCAGGCCGGAGCCGTCGCGGTCTTTGGCCTGGCCGTTTGGCACCTCTACCAGGCCACCGGCTCGCGGTTCAGTCGAGTCCCAGCATCAGCTTGATGTTCTGCACCGCGGCTCCAGAAGCGCCCTTGCCGAGGTTGTCGAGCCGCGCCACCAGCACGGCTTGCGAGTCCCGGCCGAAGACGTAGAGCTCGAGCTTGTCGGTTCCGTTGAGTGCGAGCGCATCGAGCCGCCCATTGGTCGCCGCGGTCGGCTTCACGCTCACCCACTCCGACGCCGCGTAGCGCTCGGCGAGCACCGCCTCAAGGTCGGCCGCACCAGGCCGGCCCGGCAGGGTGTCAAGATGGAGCGGCACCGAGACCAGCATGCCCTGACGGAAGTTGCCGACCGAGGGCACAAAGATCGGCCGCCGGGTGAGCCCCGCGTAGCGTTGCAGCTCGGGTATGTGCTTGTGCTCGAGGGTGAGCCCGTAAAGCTCGAAGGCGGGCGCCCGCCCGCTCTCGTAAGCCTCAATCATGCTCTTGCCGCCGCCCGAGTAGCCAGACACGGCATTGATGGTGACGGCGTGGTCGGCGGGCAGCATTCCGGCATCGACGAGCGGCCGGATCAGGGCGATCGCTCCCGTCGGGTAGCAGCCCGGATTGGCGACGCGCCGCGCCGAGCGGATGGCATCCGCCTGTCCGGGTGTGAGCTCGGCGAAGCCGTACACCCACCCCTCTGCCACTCGATGGGCCGTCGAGGCGTCGATGATTCTCGGGCCGCCGCCCGGCAGCGCGTCGGCGAGGGCCACCGTCTCCCGCGCTGCCTCGTCGGGAAGGCAGAGCACGGCGAGATCGACCTCTGCCAGCAGCGCGCGCTTGGCCTCGGCGTCCTTGCGGCGCTCGAGCGACAAGCTCTTCACCTGCACGCTGGCGAGCGCGCCGAGTCGCTCACGGATGCCGAGCCCCGTGGTGCCGGCTTCCCCGTCGATGAAGACGGCCGGCTTCGCCCCGGTTTTTGCCCCTGGCGAGGGCGGAGCAGTGGTGTTGATCAGGGCGTCGTTCATGGGCCAGATATGGGCGTGCCGCCCGAGCCCTGTCAAATCGGGCGGCGCAAGCGAGTGAGCGATGTCCCGTCTGCGGCTCGTCTTCGATCTCGACGACACCCTCTATCCGGAGCGGATGTTCGCCGTTTCCGGCTTCCGCGCGGCCGCAGCCTGGGCGGAGCGCGAACTGGGTCTTGCCGGGCTTTACGAGCCGATGCTGCGCCTGCTCGAAGAGGGCCAGCTTGGCGAACTGTTTCGCATTGTGCTCTTAGAGCACGCGCCCGGCCACCGCCCCGAGCACCTTGACGCATTCATCCATGTCTACCGAAGCCATGAGCCCGACATCGAGCTGTTCCCTGACGCGGTCAGCGCGCTCGACCACTTCGGAGCGTCAGGTCCCTTGGGCCTCATCACCGACGGGCTCCCCGAGCTACAGGCAGCCAAGGTGCGCGCGCTCCGTCTGGAGCCGCGATTTCAACGGATCATCTACACCTACGCTCTTGGCGGGCGCGCGTTTTCAAAGCCCAACCCGAAGGCATTCGAGATGATGCAGGAAGCTCTTGGCGAGCCGGGCGATCGCTTCGTCTATGTGGGGGACAATCCCGCCAAGGACTTCGTCGCCCCCAATGCGCTGGGCTGGATCACGGTGCAGGTAATGAGGGCGGGCGGCATCCACGACGGAACGAGGATCGCCGAGGGTGGTTCGCCGCAGCATCGCATCTCCTCGCTGGAGGAACTGCCGACGCTGCTCGGCTGACGCGTGGGCGATGGCCGGTCCCGGCGTTGGTCTAGCGCTTGGAGAACTGGAAGCTGCGGCGGGCCTTCACCTTGCCGTACTTCTTGCGCTCAACCGTTCGGCTGTCGCGGGTGAGAAAGCCGCCCTTCTTGAGCACGGGCCTGAGCTCGGGCTCGTAGTAGGTCAGCGCCTTGGAAATGCCGTGCCGGACGGCGCCGGCCTGGCCGGAAAGTCCGCCGCCCGCCACCGTGGCGGTTATATCGAACTGGGTTACCCGGTTGGCGGCGGTAAGCGGCTGCTTCAAGAGCATCTGCAGCACGGGGCGCGCGAAGTACTGGGTGAAATCCTTGTCATTGACGATGATGCGGCCGTGGCCGGGCTTCAACCACACGCGAGCCACCGCGTCCTTGCGCTTGCCCGTCGCATAGGCGCGTCCCAACGCATCGAGCTTTTGCACGCGGGCCGGGGCGGTAGGCTCGCTCCTGGCGTCCTTCAATGCGCTGAGATCCTCGAGCGACTTCGTCTCGTTGGCCATGGGTCGATCACGATCTGGTGTTCTTGCGGTTGAGCTTGGCGACATCGAGCTTCTCAGGGTTCTGGGCGCCGTGGGGATGTTCCGGCCCCCTGTAGACCCTGAGATTGCGCATGAGCTTGCGCTGCAGCGGCCCACGCTTGAGCATGCGTTCCACCGCCATCTCGACGATGCGCTCAGGGAACTTGCCTTCAAGCACCATGCGCGGGGAGCGCTCCTTGACGCCGCCCGGATAGCCGGTGTGCCACCGATAGCGCTTGTCCTCGTACTTGTTGCCCGTGAACACCACCTTCTCGGCGTTGATGACAATGACGTTGTCGCCGGTATCGAGGTGTGGTGTGAAGGTCGGCTTGTGCTTTCCCCTGAGACGCGTGGCGATGAGGGCGGCGAGCCGACCGACGACGAGGCCGTCGGCGTCGATCAGCACCCACTTCTTCTCGACCTCGCCGGGCTTGGCGAAATACGTGTGCATGATGCGGCCACTTCTTTGTCTATTGCGCCGGCCGCGCTTGCAGCCGGCGGCGCCTGCCTCACATAACGAATCCAGCGATCGAGATCAATCTAAGATTATTATGCAGAATCAAATCATTGATGATTGTGGTATTATATTACCATACGACGGAGCCCGCCTTGTCGTAGTCCGGACCGGTCGCCAGCCACGAGGGCTGCGCCGAGGCGCGTTACCGCGGGCCCGCGATGCCACAATTTTTCTGGTAGAACGTTTCCGCTTCGGCACGATCTGTGCCGCGCGAGCTGGCCGCCGCCCTGGCGGCGACCGCATCGAGGAGAGATGATCATGTCGTCCCGTTCCATTCGTTCCTGGGGCTTGTCCGCAGCGCCGGTCAGGGCCGCGGTTGCCGTCCTCTTGCTTGGGGTATCGGCCTTGAGCGGCAGCGCGATCGCTCAGGCCCCTTCCGCACCCGCCGATGCGCCGGCGGAAATGACGCAGATCAGACTGACCGAGCAGCACATCAAGGGGTTCCTCGGCGCGCAGAAAGACCTGACCGCGATCGCCTCCAAGATCGAGGCTGCCGGCGACACCATCGACGCCAAGCTGCAGGCCGAGATCGACGCTCTGGCGCGCAAGCACGGTTTCAAGGACTTCAACGATTTCGACGACGTCCGTGCCAACATCATGATGGTGCTGGCCGGCATCGATCCTGACACCGGCAACTACACCGATCCCGTCGAGCTCATTAAGAAGGACATCGAGGCCGTCAAGGCCGACAAGTCGTTGTCGGAGGCGGACCGCAAACAGCAGCTCGAGGAGCTCAACGAGGCGCTCAAGGAAATGCAGCCTTTGAAGTACAAGGAGAACATCGAGCTCGTGAAGAAGCACCAGAAGGCAATTGACGCCGTGCTGCAATAGCGTGAGGCGACAGAGGCAGGGCAAGGATGAGACCAGCGTCGGCTGCGGTACTCCCGTCTGAGACGAAGGCGGAGCCGCTCGTGCTCGAGCGGCCGGAGCCGGGCATCGCCATGCTCACCTTAAACCGGCCGGAGACGCGCAACAGCCTGTCGCTCGCCGTGCTCGAAGCGCTGCATCGGGCAACCGAGGAGCTGTCGGCAGATAGAGCCGTGCATGCCGTCGTGGTGGCGGCGCGGGGCCAGGTCTTCTGTTCGGGCCACGACCTCAAGGAGTTGTCCAGCCATCGCGCCGATGCCGACGGCGGGCAGGCTTTCTTTACCCTTGCCATGCAGAGCTGCGCCCGCGCCATGCGGGCAATCATGGCCTCGCCCAAGCCCTTCATCGCCGCTGTTGAGGGCACCGCCACGGCTGCCGGCTGCCAGCTCGTGGCCACCGTCGACCTCGCCGTCGTTGCCGACAGTGCGACCTTTGCCACGCCCGGCGTGAACATCGGCCTTTTCTGTTCGACCCCCATGGTAGCGCTCTCTCGCAACCTCGGCCGCAAGCGCGCCCTCGAGATGCTGCTGCTCGGCGAGATGCTCGATGCACACCGGGCCGCCGAGTACGGCCTCGTCAATCGCGTGGTGCCGCGGGAGCAGGTACTCTCCGAGGCTTTCGCGCTGGCTCGTACCATTGCCGCCAAGTCGCCGGCCGTGGTCGCCATCGGCAAGCGCGCGTTCTACGCCCAGGCCGAGATGGCGGTGGCGGACGCTTACGATTACACCGCTCGCGTCATGGTGGAGAACATGATGAAGCGCGATGCCGAGGAGGGCATCGGCGCATTTCTCGAAAAGCGTGCGCCGAAGTGGACGGGCAGCTAAAGCGCCCCGCGCGATCCTGCCATGGACCACACCACCTACAGCGACAACTACCTCGCCGACATCCTGCGCGCCTGCCGCTCGATCGCCATGATCGGCGCCAGCGCCGGCACCAGCCGGCCGAGCTACTTCGCCATGAAGTACCTGCTGGGCAAGGGCTACCGCGTCATCCCCGTAAATCCTGCTCTTGCCGGCGAGAAGATCCAAGGCCAGCCGGTCTACGCCATGCTTGCCGACGTGCCGCCGCCCGTCGACATGGTCGACGTTTTCCGCGCCCCCGAAGCGGCGCTCGACATCGTGCGCGAGGCCATCGCCTTGAAGGACAGGCTCGGCATCAAGGTCGTTTGGATGCAACTCGGCGTGCGCAATGCGCAAGCGGCTGCCGAGGCGGAAGCCGCGGGCCTCAAGGTCGTCATGAACCGCTGCCCAAAGATCGAATACGGACGGCTGTCCGGCGAAATCGGCTGGGCAGGCGTCAACACCGGCCGTATTTCGAGCATGCGCCCGAAGCTCTCCCCGCTCGGCGTCCAGAGCCACCTCATCGACAAATAGGCCGATCAAGCGTGGGCTGACTGTCTTCGATCCGTGTCGGCCTTCAGTTTCGGTGCCGCGCATCGCCGTGCATCGATGTCCACCCTATTCCGTACAGGCGACCGAGACCGTGACCCCGGCGGCAGGCACGAAGCGGCGGCAGTTGAGGTCCTCCTCCGTCGGCCGCTCGACCGGCTTGGCCGGCCCGCTCTCCCAGTACCTCCGCGCGGCTTCGCGGCTCGCTGCGTCCCATCTGCCGTCGATCGAACCGCTGTAGACGCCGGCGCCCCTGAGCTGCTGTTGCACGGCCGCTCGCGTCGCCGTACCGAAGCCCGCCATGTCGCCGCCGAGGGCGCTGCGCGCCCGCTGCGATCCGCCGCGCGCGGCTGCGAGCAAATGGCGCGCGGCATTGGCCGGGCTGCTGGCGCTTCGTCCGGCATCGAACATGGACGCCAGGTTGACCATGGCATCGGTGTGGCCCCGTTGTGCCGCCTTCTCGTACCAGGCGCGCGCAGCAGCGAAGTCGCGGGGCACGCCACGGCCGTTCTCGTAGAGCCAGCCGAGGTTGTTCATGGAATTGGCACTGCCGTTGGCGGCCGCCTTTTCGTACCACGCACGGGCTTGCGCGTAGTCGGGCGGGCCTCCCTGGCCGCTCTGGTAGAGCCAGCCGAGGTTGTGCATGGCCTCAGTGTGACCGGTGGCGGCTGCCTTCTCGCTCCAGCTTCGCGCCATGGCAAAGTCCTGGCTGACGCCATAGCCGTTGGCATAGAGGACGCCGAGGTTGAGCATAGCATTGGCATTGCCTTTCTCTGCCGCCTTCTCGAACCACTCCCGCGCGATGGCGTGGTTCTGCGCCACGCCGATGCCCTTGACATAGAGCACGCCGAGGTTGTTCATGGCGGAAGGCTCGCTACGTGCCGCCGCCTTCTCGTACCAGGCGCGGGCGAGCGCAAGATCTTGCGGCACACCTCGGCCGCGTTCATAGAGCACGCCGAGCTGGCTCATGGCCGCTGCATCGCCCTTAGCCGCCGCCTTCTCGAACCAGCCGCGAGCCGCCGCGTAGTTCTGCGCGACACCCTTGCCGTGCATATATAGCAAGCCCAGCCGACGCATGGCATCGGCATCGCCGCCCTCCGCTGCCTTCTCGTACCAGCCTCTGGCCGCAGAAGCATTCTGCGGCACGCCGAGGCCGTACTCGTAGAGCGCGCCCAGACGGCGCTGGGCGAGAGCGTTGCCCTTGTCGGCCGCACTTTCGAGCCAGCTTCGGGCCAGCGCATAATCCTGCATGACCCCTCGGCCCGAAAGGTAGAGGGCGCCGAGATTTTGCATGGCGTCGGCATTGCCGGCAGCAGCCGCTTTCTCGTACCAGGCGCGAGCCTCGCGGTAGTTTTGCGCAACACCCCGGCCGGTCTCGTAAAGCGTGCCGAGGTTGTTCTGTGAAACCGCGCTGCCCTTCGCTGCCGCCTTCTCGTACCAGGCCCTGGCTTGGCCGAAATCCTGCAGCCCACCGAGCCCTTGCTCGTAAAACCAGGCCAGCATGTGCATGGCATCGATCCGGCCGCCTTCGGCTGCCTGCCGATACCAGGCCCTGGCCTTGGCAAGGTCCCGCGGTACCCCGCGTCCGTACTCGTAAACGGAGGCGAGCTGGCTCATGGCATAGAGGTGCCCCTTCTCCGCCGCCCTCTCATACCAGCGGCGGGCAGCCTCCTCGTCCCGCGCCGCGCCGATGCCGAGCTCGAGCATCCGCGCCAGGCTCGACATGGCGATGGCATTGCCCTTTTCGGCTGCCTTCTCGTACAGCGCCCGGGCGCCCTCAGGATCCCCCGATCTGAGCAACGCTCGCGCCGTCCAGGTCTCGACCTCGGCGTCGTCCGGCCAGGCGGCGAGCGCCGATCGACAGACGGGCAGCGCCCGGGACGCGTCGATCTGCTCCACGTCCACGCCCGGACCGCCGCCAGCGCCAGCGCGCAGGCGGCGGCGACCATCCACCACGGCCCATCGTTCGACTTGGATTGCGCCGAGGGTGTCGGCATGGCTTTGGGCCGGATGGGCTGCGCAGTGGCCTTGGCCGTTCCCTCCTCGCGCGCGGGCCATCGCCCCGCCGCCCGCTCGGGCGCGAGCCGCCACCAAGACCGGCGCGGGGGGGCGGTTGCCAGCGCGAGGTCCTCCGGGAACATCACCTTGAAGGCGCGCACGGGCCGCGGGATGTTCTTGAGCTTGTGCTCGCCGATCTCGCGAACGCTGATCTCGACCTTGTTGTCGACCAAAACCTGCACGTTGTCGGAGATGCACACCCCACCGGGCTCTGCGAGCGATTCGAGCCGCGCCGCGATATTGACGCCGTCGCCAAGCAGGTCTCCGTTGTCCGCCACCAAGACGTCCCCGATTGCCACGCCGATGCGGAACAGGATCCGCTGCTCCTGCGGCAGGGCAGCGTTGACCGGACGCATCTCGTTCTGGATATCGATGGCGCAGCGGACCGCATTCACCGCGCTATTGAACTCGGCGAGGATGGCATCGCCCGCGGTATTGAACACACGCCCGTCGTGGTGCTCGACCTGGCCGCGGAACAGCCTGGCCGCCGCCGCCATGCGCAGGATCGTGCCTTCCTCGTCCTCGGCGACGAGGCGGCTGTACCCGGCCACGTCGGAAGCAAGAATGACGGCGATTTTTCGCTTCATGTGGCAGGTCCGTGGGTCGAACTCGCGATCACGGTGGGAGGTATTGCGTAAACCCCTTGTCCAGCATAGCACTGACCCGTACCGCACCGCACTTAGGACACGACTTTAATCGCCTGCGTCGTGCGGGCCGGCGGTCAAGATCCGGCCCGTGGCGGTCCCGACCAGACCCGGCCAGAACGGCAATTGGGGGACGCCGCCTCCGCGATCGGCTATGACTGGAGCGGAATTGCGCCTTTCTCGACAGGCTCTGCATGCCGAAGCCGCGCCTCGTCTATCTGTCGCTGGTGATGGCGCTCATTGTCGCCATGCTCGCCTTGCGCATCGCCGATCCCCAGCCGATTGCGCGGCTGCGGCTGCTGGTGTTCGACAGCTACCAGTGGCTCTCCGCGCGGGCCTACGACCCCAATCTTCCCGTCCGCATCGTCGATATCGATGATGAGTCCTTGCGCCGCATTGGCCAATGGCCCTGGCCGCGCACCAAGCTGGCCACGCTGACGGCGCGCCTCGCCGAGATGGGCGCCGCGGCGGTCGCCTTCGACATCGTGCTCTCCGAGCCCGACAGTACCGATCCGGCCGAGGTGGTAAAACGCTTGCCGATGACCGAGGCCACCGCAGCGCTGCTCGGGCGGCTAGCCAGCCTGCCCTCGCCAGACCGCGCACTTGCCGAGGCGCTCGAGAAGGTTCCCGCCGTACTGGGTTTCATCGCGGTCAACGAGGTGAACGCCGCGCGTCCGGCGAGCCGCGTCGGTTTTGCCAGCGCCGGCGATGACCCGCGCCTGTTCGTGCCCCGCTACGGCGGGGCCGTGGTGAGCCTGCCCTCGCTCGAGGCGCGCGCGAAAGGCTCGGGCGCCCTGAACTGGGTGCCCGAGTACGACCAGATTGTCCGCCGTCTGCCTGTGCTGGTGCGCTTGGGCGACGATCTGCTGCCGGCGTTCGCGGCCGAGGCGCTCCGTGTCGCCCAAGGGGCCGGCACCTATGTCGTCAAGGCATCCGGTGCCAGCGGCGAGGTGGCGTTCGGGCGCAACACGGGCATCACCGACATCCGCGTCGGCCGGGTGACGGTGCCGACCGATGCCAATGGGCAGATGTGGCTGCGCTTCACCGAATCCGATCCGCGCCGCTTCATCTCCGCCGCGTCCGTGCTGGATGGGAGCGTGGCGCGAAGCGAGATCGAGGGCCGCATCGTGCTCATCGGCACCAGCGCCGCCGGCCTGTTCGACCTGCGCACCACGCCGCTCGATGCGTCGGTCGCAGGTGTGGAGGTGCATGCTCAGGCTATCGAGCAGATGCTGCTCGGCACCCACTTAAGGCGGCCCGATTTCGCCGCCGGCGCCGAGCTCGCCTTTCTCGCCGTCTCCTGTGCGCTATTAGCTTTCGCCGTATACGTGACCGGCGCGGCGCAAAGCGCGCTCTTGGGCGCCACGTTTCTCATCGTCGCGGCGACCGGTTCCTGGATCGCCTATCGCAGCTACGGCTGGTTGTTCGATCCCGTCTACCCGACCGTGGCCCAGACCCTCGTCTATATCGTGACGACTGTCTACCTCTACCTGCTCACCGAGCGCGAGCGCAATCGCGTGCGCAATGCCTTCAGCCACTACATGGCGCCTTCCCTCGTCGAAGAGCTGGCCGCCCACCCGGACAAGCTCAAGCTGGGCGGCGAGATGCGCGAGGTCACGCTGATGTTCGCGGACGTGCGCGGGTTCACCTCGATCTCCGAACGGCTGGATGCCAGCCAGGTCACCCAGTTTCTGAACCGCCTGCTGACGCCGCTGACGGACTCGATCACTGCCCACCGCGGCACCATCGACAAGTACATGGGCGACGGCATCATGGCCTTCTGGAACGCGCCGCTCGACGATCCCGAACACGAACGCAACGCCGCACGCGCCGCGCTCGCCATGCTTGCCGACCTCGATGCGCTCAACCGCGAGTGGGAGGCCGAGGCCAAGGTTCGCGGCGAGGAGCATGTGCCCGTGCGCATCGGCATCGGCCTCAACACCGCGGTGTGCTGCGTCGGCAACCTGGGCTCGCAACACCGGTTCGACTATTCGGTGATCGGCGACGGCGTGAACCTGGCCGCCCGCCTCGAAGGCCAGTGCAAGACCTACGGCGTGCCGGTCATCGCCGGCGAGTCGACGGCTGAAAAGGTGCCGGACCTGGCCTTCCTCGAGATCGACCTGTTGAGCGTCGTCGGCAAGACGACAGCGGTCCGCATCTACGCTCTGCTGGGCGACGAGAGCCGGCGCAAGTCGGAAGAGTTCGTCAAGCTCAAGACCGCGCACATGGCGCTGCTTGCCGCCTACCGCAGCCGCCGCTTCGATGAGGCCGAGCGGCTGCTGCCGGCGGCGCGGGCCCTGGGCGGCGCCGCGCTCGCGAAGGTCTATGACCTTTATGGCGAGCGCATCCGCACCTTTCAGATGGTCCCGCCGCCCCCCGACTGGGACGGCCGTGCCATCGCCGAGCACAAGTAGCGCCAAGCGGCGCTATCGGCTGCCAGCGAAGATGCCGCCGCCGATGTAGCGGAAGTTGCCGGCCGGGTAATTGACTGGGTTGCCGGTGACCGTGAAGCGGCCGGCCACGTCCTTAATCGGGTCGGTCTTGCCCCTAAAGAAAGCGCCGTCGAGGGCCATCGTGGCGGATCCGTGCTGGAGCGGTCCGTACGGATTGACGTTGTAGCCGCTGATCGATCCGGAGATCGAGTTGGTGGAGCGGTTGAAGGGTACGTTGCCCGAGTAGGCGACGCCATCGAGGTTCGGCACCGACATGGTGGAGGCGGCCGGGTTCCCGAAGTCAGCGCTGTAGCTGAAGTTGCCGGCCGCGAGATACTCGTTGACGCCGTTCTTGAAGGTGCCGGCCATGAAGCCGTTGTAGGTCGCCTTGCCGACCATCGGGATATCGACCGGATTCGACTTGCGACCGGCAACCCACGTCATCAAGTGGGCGCGGTCGCGCTCCTCCGAGCCATAGGGGTTGGCGCGCGCCGTGTCGACCGACCAGAAACCCCAACGGGTGTACTCGCACACGCAGCCCTTGGGATTGGCGCCGAGCGCGGCGATCACTGCGTCGCCGTTGACCACCTTGGAGGTGGCAAATGCCTGCTGGCTCTTGCTGAGAGGAGAGCCGTTCACCGTGGATAGCTGCGTGACCGGTTCGATCCCCGGTGCCTCGTTGACGGCCGCGATGCCGCCGAACAAGTGATCATCGATGTAGGTGCCGGTGTTGCGGGCGCTCGGGTCGAGGTTGCCGATCTGCAGCACCGCACTCGAGAACTCGTTGGGCAAACCATTGAAGTTCGCCACCTTCTCGATGCTGGCGACCGCCTGAAAACGCGTGCCGTTGTTTGGCTCGAAGTCGATGACGATGCCGCCGGCCACCGGGAAGCTGCGCCCGATCGGCCAGGACGGATGGGCAGGCGAGGCCGCGTGCCGTGTCTGCATCAGGCCGCCGACGAAGCCGGTGAGCTGCACGCCGGAGCGCTCCTGTCCGACGCCCTTAGGCACCGGAACCTGCGTGAAGGCGTCTGAATAAGTGTAGCTGATGGGCGGCCCGCCCTTGCCGTTGAAGAACGTCGCGGTAGCGGGTGTCACACCGCCGGTTGTCGGATCGCGGCGGTCCTGATTGAGCGTCACAGCCGTCGGGATCCGGTTGGCGTCGACTGTCTCGCTGGCGGGCTCGCTGTCGGCGTTGCCGCTCGCTCGGCCCACGCCCTCGTCTGCGTCGAGGCGCGTGGTGGATGTAAACCCTCCGCTATGCAACTGCAGCGTGCCGTCGGCCGACTGGGTGATGAATTCCCCCGCCATCACGAAGAAGGTCGAGGTCTGGTACTTGCCTGTGCCGGAGACGGCGAGGCCCGCCTGCAGCGTCGCCGAGCCGAAACGCGGATTGCCTTCGCCGTCGACGCCACCCGGCCGGAAGCCAAAGAGCGGCGAGACGAACATGCCCGGTGTCTCGAAGCCATAAGCCGGCAGATACGGCGTGCCGGTCGTCTGTAAGGCGAAGAACACCGGTGCTGGTGCCGCCTGCTCATCGAGCTGCTCGGCCCGACGCACGATCCAGTCAATCTCGCCCAGCTTGAGGTCCTCGGGCAGCGACAGGACGTTCTGCGACACGGTCTGGCCCTGGATGCTCTTGACCTTGCCGGGTATGAGGTTGGCGTTGGTCTTGCCGAGACCGCTCCCCTGGACGACCGCGTTCGTCGGCACCTTGAGCGCGCCGCCGGTCTGGCCGGCGAAGCTCGTGAGCTGTTTCAATGTGGCAGCGATCTGCGCGTGCGGAACGAGGCTCGGCGGGCTCGGCGGCGACTTTCCGGAAGTGCTGGAGCCGAAGCCCGGCCGGTAGATCGATTGCGTGGTGCCGCCGCTGGTGATGGTGGACGAGCCGAAGTGGTTGACGACGCTGGTCGTGTTCTTGAGATGGCTCGTGGTCTGCACTCCGCCTCTGACGCCGACCGTTGCCACCGGGGTCTTGACCGTGGCGCCGCCGGTATGGGTGACGCTGCCTCCAACGATGCGCAGGATACCCTTGGCAAGGCTCACCGTCATGCGCCCGCTGCCGGCGTTGGGATCGTAGACGAACTCGTCGATGACGAGGTTGCTGTTGGGGCCCACGCTCAGCGTCGTCTTGTCGAGGAAGATGATCTGCACCGTGCCCGTGTTGGTGGTGTTGATAACCTCGCGGAAGAGCACGTTGGAGCCGACGTGCAGCACGCGGCCGCTGGCCTGTGCCGCCGGGTTGACGGCGCCGGCGGTACCAACCTGCTGGGCGGCGGCAGGGGCCGGCCAGGCCAGTGCCGCTGCGAGGGCCGTCACCACTGAACGCAATGACTGAAACATGATAGCCTCGACTAAAATCTGACGGTCGGGCCGAAATAGACCGAGCGGTTTTCCATCTCGTAGTTGGGCAGCGTCGAGTCGGTCTTCGACTGCTGGAACCGCGCCGAGAAGCCGATGTCCTTGGTCAGCTGCAGATCAATGCCGATGCCGATCCGCCGCTCGAGGTCCTGGCGCGCGACGTTGGGATCGATCAGCGGATCGGGGCCATCGTAGTCGGCATCGAGGATTCCGGCAAATGGCACGATCGTGATCGGGCGCTCGGGGCCGAGCACCGGCAGTACCAGGGTGTAGGTGAGATAGATGTCGAGCGTGCGCTGCTCATAGCTCTGCCATGGGACGCGGGCATCGTTGTCTGAGATGGCGCCGCGCGCGAACCAGTTCCAGCCGAGCAGCAGCGGCCCGCCGGCCAGGACGTAGCCGGTATCCACCATGCCTGTCTGCTCCTCGGCCGTGGGGTAGTCGTCGGTGTTGTCGTAGTCGCGGCGCGAGCGCTCGTAGCCGATCTCAAAGCTCCAGCCGGGCGCGGGCACCCAGGCGATTGACGCGCCGGCCGTCTGAACCGAGAGGTAGTACTCGCCGCCGAGATGCACGCCGGTGGCGCCCACATAGGGTCTGACCGACCAGCCCGGCGCGCTTTCAGGGAACAGAGCGAGCCGCGGCCCTGTCTGCAGGTCGACGAGGTTGGTGTCGAGCCGCGTGAAGCGGTCGTGCCGCGACAGGTAGGCTGCGATCGTCGTTTCCCAGGCATCGCCACGCTGGTTGCCGAGGTCGAGCAAGTGCCGCGCCACGCCTTGCGCGAACCAGTTCCAGTCGGGCTGGCGCACGAACTGGCGATCGAGGGTGGCATCGAACCCGAACACGCGCACCAGCGAGCCGTCCGGGCCCGCGTTGGCGTTGGTCTGATAACGTGCGCCGGTCTGGGCGAAGAGAGTGAGCTGGCTCGGGTTAAGCCGCTTGTTGATCTCGGCGAGATAGGCGGCGACCTTGGCGCGGACTTCAGCAGGTGTGTCGGGCGCGGTGATCGCGCTCTCGAAGTAGGCCTTGGAAAGCTCATAGGAGCCGAGACGGAAGTAAAGCACGCCGAGTTCCAGCCGCACCCGCGGCAGGTCGGGGTTGAAGAACAGCATGCGCTCGAGCGAGCCGATGGCCGCCTCAAAGTCGCCGAGCGCGGTCGACACCTCGGCGTGGCGGAAGCTGGCGTCGAGGTCTGCGGGATTCTTCAGGATGCGCTGAAACAGCGCCTCCTGTTCGTGCTTGAGCGCGACGACGTCCACGCCCGGAGCCGGTTGCGCATGGACGTGACCGAGGCACGTCGCCCCCAACAAGAATGCCAGGAATGCGGCGATGGGCGCGAACGGCGCGCGACAGGCCCGCAGCCGCACACGGCAGCTTGGCTGCTGTCGCGAGCCACGGGCGCCGTTTACCTTCGCCATACGCAACGCACACACACGAGACGCATAGCGCCGACCATCGCCATGTGCGGGTTTGCCTTGAGGTTACGCCGGTCGGAGGCGCTCCCGCCGCACGTTCACAGTAGGGATGGTCAAAAACCGGGTCCACAGCAACCGGTGGCTCCAGCGGTTGCGGGCCACAAAGTGTGACAAGTTTGTAACGCTCAGGTCCGACCTCTCACAGAAAACATTCGACATCTCTTATGGTTACCGTGGGTGGTGATCTTCGGTTAGCGTCAGTGGCGCCGTGCTGAACAAATCACAGGAATGCAAGCGGTCGGCCTCGTTTGGTCAGCACCGGCGGGTCGTGTCGATGATGGCCTGCACGGCGGCG
>DATLZB010000200.1:0-17301 GCA_035574175.1 Hyphomicrobiaceae bacterium | reverse complement strand
GGGTCAATGAGACGAGGTGGGGCGGCGCCGCGCCGCCATGGGCCCTGACAGCTCAGTCGCCTGCGCCAACATCAACATGGCGGGAGTGGCGATCAGGCCATGATTTCATTGGTGGGTGTACCAGGACTCGAACCTGGGACCCGCTGATTAAGAGTCAGCTGCTCTACCAACTGAGCTATACACCCGCGCCGAGACGGCAAAGGGGCCGGCTGGGCCCCCAACTGGCGCTCGTCTAACACCGCCGTGCGGTGCTTGTCCAGCACGGGTCCGGCAGCGCTGGCGCCACTGGGGCAGGCGCAAGGGCGCCGGTCACGGGCGGATCAGCAGGTGCTCGCGCTCGCCAAACGCCTCGAGCACGGCGGCGGTGCCTTTCACCACGCATAGCATGGGGTCTTCGGGAACGTGGAAGGCGACGCCGATCCGGCGTTCCAGCTCGGCATCCAGCCGCTCGAGCAGCGCGCCGCCACCCGTCAAGTGGATGCCGCGCTCGCAAATGTCGGCCGAGATCTCGGCCGGCAGCTCCTCGAGCACGCGCTGGATGAACTCGCCAATCTGCTCGATCGGCGGCTCCAGCGCCTCGGCGATATCATGCGGACCGAGCGTCACGCTCTTCGGCCGCCCTGAGCGCAGGTCGCGCCCGCGAATGTGGATCTCGGTGTCAGCACCGTTGTCGGTCGCCATGGCGGTGCCAGCCTCGATCTTGATCCGCTCGGCGTTGGCCTCGCCGATCAGCAGCTGATGGCGGCGGCGGACATAGCGGATGATGGCCTCGTCCATGGCGTCGCCGGCGCAGCGCAGGGAGCGCGCCTGCACCACGCCGCCGAGCGAGAGCACGCCGATGTCGGTGGTGCCGCCGCCGATGTCGACCACCATGGAGCCGCCTGCATCATCGACCGGCAGGCCGGCGCCGAGAGAGGCGGCGACCGGCTCCGCAATCAGATAGACGCGGCGCGCGCCGGCCGAGATCGCGGTGTCGTAGACCGCCCGGCGCTCCACCGGCGTGGCGCCCGCCGGCACGCAGATCAGGATGCGCGGGCGGCGCAAGCCGAGGCCGCGACGGGATAAGCCGATGAACTGGCGCAGCATCACCTCGGTCGCGGCGAAGTCGGCGATCACGCCGTCCTTGAGCGGGCGGATGGTCTCGATGGTGTCAGGCGTGCGGCCGACCATCGACTTGGCCTTGTGGCCGACCGCAATCACCTCCCGCCGGCCGTTGCCGGTGCGGATGGCGACCACCGACGGTTGGTCGACGACGATGCCCTTGCCGCTCACGTGCACGAGCGTGTTGGCGGTGCCGAGGTCGATCGCGATGTCCTGTGACCTCACCGTTGAGAGTACCCGCAACATCCCCGGCCCTTGCATCGGACAGGCAAGCGCGGCGGCTCCTGCCACGCGCGCTGGCGTGACCCCATCGAAGGAGTGCGCCGTTAGCGCTCATCATAGTTCAACCGGCCGCGGCGCACCATCAGCGGCCGCCCGCGATTGCGCGGTCAAGCTAACGTATCGGCGTTCTAGACGCCCTTGAGCCGCGGCTCGTCGGGACCTGGCGATTGTGCGAGCACCCGCCGCTGCCGCTTCAGGATCAGCTTGTTGAGCGCGCCGATATAAGCCTTGGCGGAGGCCACCAGAGTGTCCGGGTCGGCGGCCTTGGCAGTCACCGCGCGGCCGTCCTCCTGCAGGCGGACCGACACCTCGGCCTGGGCGTCGGTGCCCTCGGTGACGGCGTGCACCTGAAACAGCTCGAGCACCGCCTTGTGCGGCACGAGCTTCAGGATGGCGTTGAAGGTTGCATCGACAGGCCCGTTGCCGGTCGACTGCACGGTGTGGTGCTTGCCGTCGATGTCGAGTGTCAGCGTCGCTTGCTGGGGACCTTGCGTGCCGGCGATCACGGTGAGGGAGACCAGCTTGATGCGGTCGGTGGCAGTGGCAATCTCCTCGTCGACCAGTGCCTCGATATCCTCGTCGTAGATCACCTTCTTGCGGTCGGCGAGCGCCTTGAAGCGGTTGAAGGCGTCCTCGAAGGCGTTGTCGCCCAGCTCATAGCCGAGTTCCTTGAGCTTGGTGCGGAAGGCATTGCGCCCTGAGTGCTTGCCCATGACCAGCGAGGTCTTGGCCACACCGACCGACTCCGGCGTCATGATCTCGTAGGTCTGAGTGTGCTTCAGCATGCCGTCCTGATGGATGCCGCTTTCATGCGCGAAGGCGTTACGGCCGACAATCGCCTTGTTGTACTGGACGGGGAAGGAGGTGGCCGCCGAGACCAGTTTGGAGGCGCGCATCAACATGGTGGTGTCCACCCCGGTCGCGAACGGCAGCAGGTCGGAGCGCGTTCGGATCGCCATCACGATCTCCTCCAGGGCGGCGTTACCCGCCCGCTCGCCGATGCCGTTCACCGTGCACTCCACCTGCCGCGCGCCGGCACTCACGCCGGCCAGCGAGTTGGCGACCGCCAGCCCCAGATCGTTGTGGCAGTGCACCGAGAACACCGCCTTGTCGGAGTTGGGTACGCGCTCGCGCACCGACTTGATGAGGGCGAAATACTCGTTCGGCATGGTGTAGCCGACGGTATCCGGGATGTTGATGGTGCGCGCCCCCGCCCGGATAGCGATCTCCACGCACCGGCAGAGGAAGTCGAACTCGGTGCGCGTTGCGTCCTCGGCAGACCACTCCACGTCCTCGACCAGATTGCGCGCCCGCTCGACGGAGGCGCGCACCATGTCGAGCACTTCCGCCGGCTCCTTCTGCAGCTTCCACTTCATGTGGATGGGCGAGGTCGAGATGAAGGTGTGGATGCGCGGGCGCCTAGCGTGGCGGACGGCCTCGCCGGCGCGGTCGATATCGTTGAACGCGGCCCGTGCGAGGCCGGCCACGGCTGCCCTGCTCACGCGCCGGGAAATCTCCGCCACCGCCTCGAAGTCGCCTTCCGAGGCAATCGGGAAGCCGGCCTCGATGATGTCGACGCCCATGGCATCGAGCAGCTCGGCGATCTCGAGCTTCTCCTCAAGCGTCATGGTAGCGCCCGGACACTGCTCGCCATCGCGCAAGGTGGTGTCGAAGATCAGCACGCGGTCGGCCGCGGCAGAGGGGGTCGTCATCTCAAGTCGTCCCTTATCGAAATTCGTGGAGCCTGTGTGCCGGGCTCCTGCACGTGCCGGCACGCCATCCGGCTTTTCGCCCGATGATCCCCCTGAGCGCCCGTCCCGCAGCGGCAAAGCCCGAGACTGCCGAGGCTCAGGGGCTGGTAAGGAGGAGAATCGGCAGCCGAATCGCGCACAGTGCCGCTCCGGAAAGCCGGCCGGCCTCAATCGACAGTGTGGAGCCGCTGCGCATGGTCTCAATCGACACGGGCTGCCGCTGGAGGCGGCATGAGGGCCAATTAGCCAAACGCATCCGCAAAATGCAAGGCCCTTATGAGCAAGGGCAGATTTAGATTTGGATCAGAGTGTGATCCGCCCCTGCGCCATGCGGACCGCCGAGCCGCCCACGCGCACCGCACTGAGCTTGCCCCCTTCCACTTCGATCGAGACGACAATCTCACTCGGGCGGCCGATCTCGTAGCCCTGCTCGAGGATGCGCTTGTGGGTGCCGTCGGGGAGCGCATCGTAGCGCTGGATCACGCCGGCAAAGGCGGCGGCGGCCGATCCCGTCGCCGGGTCCTCGGCGACCCCTGCCCCGGGCGCGAACATGCGCGCGTGGAAAGAGGACGTGGTGTGCACCGTCTGCCGGCAGTAGAGGTAGACCATGCCGGCGCGTGCGCTGCCGAAGGCGGCGGGCCAATGCTGCGGCTGGGGTTCGGCGCGGGCGATGGCCTCAAGCGAGGCGACCGGCACGAAGGTGAACGCCAAGCCGGCTGAGTAGTGGCTCGGGCGGTGATTGGCAAAGCCGATTTCAGAAGGCAGCAGGCCGAGTGCGGCGGCGAGCCGTTCCACGGGCGGCGGGCTGCCCGCATCGAACGGCAGCTTGGGCACATCGAATTCGGCGTGCGAGGGCATGCCATCGCGCAGGCGAACCGCAGCGCGGATGATGCCGACCGGCTCTTCGAGCACGATCAGCGCATCTCTTTCGCCCGCGCCCGGGGTGCGAAGTTCGGCCAACAGCACCGCGGCACCGATGGTCGGATGGCCGGCGAAGGGGAGTTCCTTTGCCGGGGTGAAGATGCGCACGCGCGCCGAATGGGCGGGGCTCACCGGCTTCATGACGAAAACCGTCTCGGCAAGGTTGAACTCGCGCGCGATGGCCTGCATGCGCGCCTCGGCGAGTACGTCGGCATCGAGCACCACCGCCAGCGGATTGCCGGCCAGGCGCTGCTCGGTGAACACGTCGAGGGTATAGAAATCGAGGACCATCGCGGTCTCATTCAGCCACAAGCACTGCCTTGCAGCGGACGCGCCGAGCCGAACGTCCATTTAGAGGAAGGAGGTCGGCGACGGCAATGCCTCGGCTCGCGCACACCAAATTGCCGTTAGTTGCCAACTTGAAGTGCGCGCGACAGGTGACGCGCGGTCGAGGCACGCGGGCGGAGGGTTCCGCGAGCGCCGCACCGCCACACCTGCCTCCCCGATGCGACGGGCGCGGGTCTTGCGGCTGCCCCTTGCGAACGATGACTAGTTCCGGCTCCGGTCGACGAGGGCGCGTTCCTTGATCCAGGGCATCATGGCGCGCAGCTTGCGACCGACCTCCTCGATCGGATGGGCGTCGTTGAGGCGTCGCGTCGCCTTGAAGCGCGGCTGGCCGGCCTTGCATTCCCGGATCCACTCCGACGTGAACCGCCCGGACTGGATGTCGGCGAGGATCTTTTTCATCTCCTGCCTGGTCGCCTCAGTGATGACCCGCGGCCCTGACACGTACTCGCCGTACTCGGCCGTGTTGGAGATCGAGTAGTTCATGTTGGCAATACCGCCCTCGTAAATGAGGTCGACGATCAACTTCACTTCGTGCAGACACTCGAAGTAGGCCATCTCCGGCGCGTAACCGGCTTCGACCAGCGTCTCATAGCCGGCGCGGATCAGCTCGACGAGGCCCCCGCACAGCACTGCCTGCTCGCCGAAGAGATCGGTCTCGCACTCTTCCCTGAAGGTCGTCTCGATGATGCCGGCGCGGCCGCCGCCGATGGCCGAGGCATAGGACAGCACGAGATCGTGGGCGTTACCGCTCTTGTCCTGGGCGATCGCCATCAGGCAGGGAACGCCGGCTCCACGCAGGTACTCGGAGCGCACGGTGTGGCCGGGACCTTTCGGCGCCACCATGCCGACGTCGAGGTCATCGCGCGGCTCGATCAGATTGAAGTGGATGTTGAGCCCATGGGCGAAGAGCAGGGCTGCGCCTCGTTTCATGTTGTCGGCGAGGTGGTCCTTGTAGATGTCGGCTTGCAGTTCGTCGGGGGTCAGCATCATCATGACGTCGGCCCACCTGGCAGCCTCGGCGACGTCCATCACCTTGAGTTTCTCGTTCTCGGCCTTCCGGGCGGAGGCCGAGCCCTCGCGCAGGGCCACGGCGACGTCTTTCACGCCGGAATCGCGAAGGTTGAGGGCATGGGCGTGGCCCTGGCTGCCATAGCCGATGACGGCCACCTTCTTGCCCTTGATCAGGTTGATGTCGGCATCACGATCGTAATAGACGCGCATGGGTGCTTCCCCTCTTGGAGCTCATGGGTGAAGGCCTAGCCAATGGAGCCGGGCTCTGCCAAGCGGATTCCTTCCTTCGCGCCAGGTGCTCCGGCCGGGACACGTGCGCACCTTTCGGCCGCTCGCCGGCGCTTCAGTTCCACGTGTCGGTCAGGATCGGCACCAGCGAAGCGACGAGAAGCAGTGCCATGGCGATGTTGAACCCCCGTACCGCGCGCGGATTGCGGAGCACGCGGCGCAGCGTGGTGCCGAACAAAGCCCAAGTGGCGGCCGAGCCGAAGCCGACCACTCCGAACATGGCGGCGATGATGAGCACGCTCATGGTGAGGCGATCGGCGGCGATATAAGTGGCGATCGCGCTCAGGGCGATGGCCCAACCTTTGGGGTTGACCCACTGGAAGGCGGCCGCCTCGAGAAAGGTCATCGGCCGCCCGCGCACCTCGCCGTCGCCGACCGGACCGGCGGTCGCGATGCGCCAGGCAAGCCACAGCAGGTAGACGATGCAGACCCCACGCAGCACGGTGTAGAGCACCGGATAGAGTGTGAAGAGACCGGCGATGCCGAACCCCATCGCCAGCAGCATCACCGAGAATCCGATGCCCACGCCCAGCACGTGCGCCAGCGTGCGCTCGAACCCGAAGTTGAGCCCGGACGTCATCAGCATGAGATTGTTGGGCCCCGGCGTGAAGCAGGTCACGACGGCGAATGCGAAGAGCGCAAAAAGGAGATCGAGAGGCATGGCGATCGCCGGCTCTGCGGGGCGGGCTGGCAGCCGCGCCGTCAGCCTTACATCAGCTGCGGCGGCTCATCGGCTCCGTCGGAGGTCTTCTCGTAGAACCGTGATTCCATGCGGCTCTTAACACCCTCCTTGGCCAGCGCCGCCTCGAACTCCTTGCGGATGAAGGGGTCCTCTTGCCAGTAGGGGATGGCGCTGCCGCCCTTGTCGAGATCGATGGCGCCATAGTCCATGAGCTGCTCGCCGGGACGGCCGGGCTTCCTCGAGCGCTGGTTGTTGGGGCCGTGCCAAGCGGTGATGCGCAGGCCTTCCGCGCCAATGCCGAAGTGCTGATGGAACCAGTCTCCGCTCATGGGTGCGGCGGACACCAGGCCGACGGGCTCGTAGTCCTGGCGCATCACCTTGTCGGCCTTGCCGTCCTTCCAAGGTGTGAGGCCCAATGTTTCCGGCCAGGTATAGGTGTAGCCCTTGCCCTTGACGCAGATCAGCACTGCGGCAGAGGCGTGCTTGTGTGCCTTCGAGTAGCGGCCGGTCTCGTGCTGGCCGATCCACAGATAGAAGCGGTTGCCGGCCATCGACGGTTCCATGCGCCGGTAACCGGGGGAGCGGCGGTTATCAAGCGGCAGCTCGCAGTCGATGATGTCGGGGATCAGGTTGGTACGCCGCATGGCGAGGCCACGCACCGGATCGGGCTCGATGTCCTCGCGCGGCTTGAAGAAATCGGCGGCGCCGGAATAGCGGTCGGTGAAATCATAGGGGCAGTTGAAGATGAACTCTGGATTATCGATCAGGTTCATCATGTTAGGTGCCGTGGTGCCGCACAGCAGGAGCGCCGGCGAGCTGGCTGCATTGACGAAGCGGTGGAAGGCGTTGAGCGGAACGGTGAACAGCGAGCCCCGCTGCCATTCGAAGGTCTGCTTTCTCCTATCGCCCTCGCGCCAGACCTCGGTGGTGCCGCGCCCTTCGACCACCAGCACGACCTTCTCGTAGAGGTGGCGCTCGGGGTTGAGGGCGCCGGCGCCAGGCACTTCGACCACGTAGAGGCCCCACAGCCCCTCCGTGCCGTAAAGCTGGATGTAAGACCCGCGGCCGCCCAAGCGCTTCCACGGCTTCATCGGCAAATCCTGCACGCGGCGCACGCCGATGCCGCGATAGACGGGCACGCCCTCCGCCTCCATGAAGCGGTCGTAGGGCATGGGAGGCCTGGCAAACTTGCCGAAGCCGGCGTTTTGGCCGGCCTTGGGCTCGTGCCAGTGGACTTGGTCAGGGGTATCGTGTGGCATGGGTCTCCAACTAACAGACATCGTGAGCGCTGCCAACAGATGCCGTCGAGGTGAGTCCGCCGCCCGGACGGCGGGCGGCCCGCTACCATCCTCAGCGGAGGAATGATCCCACCGTTTCGCCCGCGAGATCCTTCGGCGCCTTGCGACACGGTAGCGCAGCCAGAGTCGGCAATCCGGTGCCCGAACAGCTTGCGACACCAATATTTCGACTCTTCTAGAAATATCGTTGACATGTGGCCGCGGTTACGCTATCGGCTTTGACTATGAAGCTCGACGATGCCGCTGCCCGTCTTGAGGCCCTGGGCAACCCGACGCGCCTGAGGGTGTATCGGTTGCTGGTGCGCGCAGGCGATGCGGGCATGACGGTCGGCAAGCTCCAAGAGCGCCTTAACATCGCGGCTTCGACGCTGTCGCATCACCTGAAGACGTTGGTTACGGTCGGCCTCGTCACACAGCAACGCGAGTCCACCACGCTCATCTGCCGCGCGAACTATCCCGTCATGCATGCACTCATCGGCTTCCTTTCCGACGAGTGCTGCGCAGACAGCGCCTGCGCGCCGCTCCCCGCGCGGGCCAGCACCTCGTGAGAATTTTGGGCGTTATTTCTGAGGTTCTAGAAGGATCGATCAAATGCCGAGTGCGAAAACGATCGCCATCATCGGGGCTGGCCCGGTCGGGCTGGCGGCCGCAGCCCACGCCCTCGAGCGCGGCCTTGAACCGCGCGTTCTCGAGGCGGGGCCCGCGGCCGGGCAGGCGGTGCGGGAATGGTCGCACGTGCGGATGTTTTCGCCCTGGCGCTACAATGTAGACAGCGCGAGCGAGCGCCTCCTGCAGCGTATGGGCTGGACCGGACCCGATCCTGAGCGTCACCCGACGGGGGCCGAGTTGCTTGAGCGTTATCTTGAACCCCTCGCCACTCGCACCGCCCTGCGCGACCGCATCACGACCAATGCCCGTGTCACGTCCATCGCACGGGCGGGCTTCGACAAGGTGACGAGCCAAGGCCGCGAGCATGCGCCCTTCGAGATCCGCTACCGCAACGGCAATGGCGATGGCGAGGGTGTGGTGCATGCCGAGGCCGTGATCGATGCGTCGGGGACCTGGTCGATCCCCCGTCCGGCGGGCGCCAACGGCCTTGAGGCGATCGGGGAAGCCGACCATCACGACCGCATCGCCTACCGCATGCCCGACGTGCTCGGCAGTGCGCGTCCGCGCTATGCCGGCAAGACGGTGGCGGTGCTCGGGGCGGGACATTCGGCGATCGGCACCATCATCGACTTGAAACAGCTCCAGCATGAGCATCCCGACACCCGCATCATCTGGCTGCTCCGCAGCGAAAATCCGGAGAAATCGTTCGGCGGCGGTGCCAACGACCAGTTGGCGGCCCGCGGCGAACTTGGGCAGGCGTTCGCCCGCATCGTCAGGGCCGGCGGGATACAGGTCGAAACGCGCTTCCGGCTCGGCCGCATCTCTAGGTCAAACGACAAGCGTCTCAAGCTTGCTGCAGGCCTGGAGGCGCCGTCCCGGCACGTGCTCGCGGACGAGCTGATCGTGGCGACAGGCTTTCGCCCCGATCTCTCGTTCCTGCGGGAGCTGCGCATCACCCTCGATCCCGCACTGGAATGTCCGCCGGCGCTGGCGCCGCTGATCGATCCCAACCTGCACAGTTGCGGCACGGTGAGGCCGCACGGCGCGGCCGAGCTCGCGCAACCCGAGCCCGGTTTCTATATCGCAGGCATGAAGTCCTACGGCAGAGCGCCAACCTTCTTGATGATGACCGGCTACGAGCAGGTACGATCGATCGTCGCCGAGATCGCCGGCGATCGCGAGGCGGCGCGCCGAGTCGAGTTGGTGCTGCCGGAAACGGGCGTGTGCAGCGGTTCCACCGGCGGGCAGCAAAGCATCGCGTGTTGCGGAGGTCCGCCGACTGTCGATGCATCGGCCTGCTGCAAGGCCGACGAGAGTGCCAAGGCGGCGGGGCGCGCAGGATGCGGCTGCGCCTAACCTGGCGCTCCCTACGGGAGTCGAACCCGTCTTTTCAGATTGAAAATCTGACGTCCTAACCGATAGACGAAGGGAGCGTTGGCGCCTCCCTATAGGTACGATTGCGGTGCCTTGCAAGCCAGCTTCCGCTCACCGGGCTCAAACGAGCGCCGCCTCGTCGCGAGACGTCGTCCCTGCCGCGGCTGCCTTACCGGCCGGCGCGCAGGAGGCCCCGCCGAGCACGCAGAACCGTGCGCAGTGGGGGTGGTTGAGCGGCACGGGCCTTGCCGAATCGGCGAGCGTGGCGCCCATCTGGAAGGCGGGATCGTAGGGGATCAGCGTGCAGGAGAGCACGACCGGTGCGGTCTCCCCCTTGCGCTTCACCACCATGCGCGAGGTGGCGCACATGACCTCCTCCGGCCGTTTGCCGAGAATGCTCCAGCAGGCGGTGGTGATCTCCGGCACGTCAAGGGCGGCGTCCATCTCGGGGAAAAGCACGAGCGAGGCAGGATCGGAGGCATCGAGCGGGATGGCGTGGGCATCGAACAGGCGCTGATAGCCGGCGCGCTCGCTCGCCTCATCCTCGCCCCACATGGTGCGTCCGGCCACCGCCACCTTGAAGCCGTTGCGGGCGAGCCAGATGAGCCCTTCCAGCGTCGGGGCGAAGGTGCCCATGCCGCGCTCGTCCTCGTGCCGTTCGGCAGTGTAGTGATCGAGGGAGACGCGCAACACGAGCCGGGCGCCGTAACCGCGGTTCAGGTCGAGCAGCAGCCGCTTGATGCGCGGCCGCTGCATCGGGCGCATGGCGTTGGTGAGCACCAGCACGCGATAGCCGCGCGCCAGGCACTCCTCGAGCATCGGGCCAATGTCGGGATTCATGAACGGCTCGCCGCCGGTGAAGCCAATTTGCTCCGTTCCCAGCCGATCTCGCTCGATCTCATCGAGATAGGGGCGGATATCGGCAAGCGAGAGATAGACAAGGCGATCGTTGCGCGGGCTCGATTCGATGTAGCAGTTCCGGCAGGCGATGTTGCAGAGCGTGCCGGTGTTGAACCACAGCGTCTCGAGCTTCTTCATCGCAACGCTGGCCCTGGGTTCGCCCGACGCGGTGCGCAGCGGATCCTTGAATTTGCCGGCGTCGAGCGACTTGGCATTGCGCCGCCCGGGCGGCGGCCACAATTGCGCCAGCGACCGCGATCGGCGACGCCGCCTTGGGGCGTAAACCGGTGATGGCCCGGCCTCCCACAGGAACGAACCGGGCTTGAGCGGCACACCGCGCTCGCACACTTCGCGGTAGGGGAGCACCTCGCAGCTCGGCCAAAGGCCGCTCGAGAGCGCCTGGCGGTACTCGGATCCCAGGCCCGCTTCCCGCATCGCGCAAGCTGCCGCCGCGTGGTCGTAGGTAAGCGGCCGGTGCTCGATCCTCACGCCGCCGGCCACCGGCGCGAGCAGGCTGAACCACACGTGCGGCGTTCCGTCGTTGGCCGGTAGGCCGATGGCGCCGGCATTGTGCCAGAGTCTGCCGTCGACAATCTGGCTGAAGGGCAGGCCACAATGCCCGGCGATCACGCCGTCGGTGCCGGCCAGAGCGAGCTCCTGTTGCTTCAGCAGGAGCGGCGAGGATGCAAAGATGTACTTGTTGATCCGGCGTACGCCGCCGTGGATCACGGCCAGCCTTCTGCCGGCGATCTCGACGTCGATGCGCTTCGGCAACGTGGCCAGCCAACGACGCGCCTCGGCTCCCACCTGACGGTTGGCGTGGGCATACCACTCGGCGGACAGGCGCGCGCAGGTGCTGGCCTGCGGAAAGCCGCAGGCGCAGTCGTCCGCACCGAGGGCCAACTGCTCATCGCAGTTGCCCATCACCACGCGGATGCCGGACGCCCTGACGAGTTCGATGGTGGCGGCGGGATCGGCGCAATAGGCGGCAAGATCGCCGGTGCAGATGATGCGTGCGGCAGGTATCCCCAGTCGGTCGGCCTCGGCGAGCAGCGCTGTCATCGCCTGGAGGTTGCCGTAAGGGCCTCCGAAAACCAGCAGCGGGCCCTCGGCCACGACACGCTCAGTCGCCCACATTATGCTTCGGCCCTTTCCGTCCACTCGGCCTCATCATTCAACCACTTCGCGTCATCACGCGCGTTCAAAAGGCCGTCAAAGGGCTCGCCTGCGGTCAGGGCAAATAGCCCTTGTCGAGGTCGAGGGCCTGTTGCGCTTTTAATTTTCCTTCAGTGTCGAGCACCGCGCCCCGCCAGGCCAGGTGAGTGCCGGCCTCGGGTGAGGATCGCGAGCTCAGCCGCACAACGATCGTCTCGCCCGCTTCACCGGCGAGCGGCTCGAGCAACGGAAAATAGAGCTGCTCCCAGTGCGTGCGCGCCGCATCGGGCGCTGTCGAGATGTCGATGCCCGGCCCGAGTTCCGCCGTCCACCACGTGGCAAAGCCATAGACCACGATCCGGCGCGAGAGCCTCCATCGCGCCTCGCCGCGGCGCCTCGAACTTGGCGACGCGGCGAAATCGATCCTGTCCCAGACCACTGCGCTGCGGCCGTTGTCGAGCAGCTCGCTCACCGGCAGCGAGCGCACGTAGACATTGTTAAGACTCATGATGCGTGCCGGGGCGAGATTGAGCCCGAACCCGACCCTGTCCCATTCGGTCAACTCGGCGTGAATGCGGGGGCCCACCACGGGGGCCACGTACTGGGCGATGCGTCGCGGAATGAGCTTTCCCCCCGGCTTCAGATGACGCCGACGAGCGTCACGCATGGTGGCGATGATGTTCTCTTCCAGAGGATAGTTGCCGAGCGTCTCGGAGACCACCACGTCGACGCGAGGGGGTGAGCGCATTTCGGTCGAATGGCACGGATAGAGCCGGCAATTGCGGGCGCCGTTTTGCGCGAGCACCACCTCCGCCACGCGGGCCACGTCGGCGCATTCGTAGAGGTGAACCTCGCGCGCACCGAGCCGTGCAGCGAGGAGGCCGATCAAGCCGGTGCCGGCACCGATGTCGGCGACCGTCGTCTCGCCCGGACGGATCAGCGCCTTTAGCGCCGCGTAAAGGGCTGCGTTGCGCACGCGATCGGCAATCAGGGTGCGATGGTACTCGATGCGCATGACAGGGCCAATCGGCTAGAGGCGCAAGGCCGGCCCACGGAGCTGATAAAGAAGGAGCGCGGCGGCGACCGCGAGGTTGAGCGAGTCGAGGGTCCCCGCCATCGGGATCCTGACCAGCTCCGTGCAGGCCCGGACAAGCGCCTCAGACAGACCAGGGCCTTCGCTGCCCATAACGAGCATGACCGGGCCACGATAGGCAACAAAGCGGAAGTCCTTTGCCGCACAGAGGTGGGCGCCGACAACATCGCCCGGCCACGTCGCCAGCCGGGCGAGGAACGCTTCAGTGGTCATACGGAGGAGTGGCACCGCAAAGACGGAGCCCATGCTGGCGCGTACCGCCTCGCGGCTGAAGGGATCGCAGGACGGCCCAACCAGGATGACGCCCTTGGCGCCGACCGCCTCGACCGTTCTGATGATGGTGCCGAGATTACCGGGGTCGCGCCCTTGCTCGACTGCCAGCCAAACGTCGCCTTCGGTCATGTGCTGCTCAGCGGGCAGCTCCGCCCATCGCTGCCGGAACACGCCAAGCAGCATCTGGGGGTTCTGCTTGCCCGCGATCTTGGCGAGCACCGCCTCGGACACCTCCAGACACTCGCTTCCCGATTCGAGGGCCCATTCGACGAGGCCGCGGGCGATGCCGTCCTGCGCCGCGCCAGCCAGCATCACCAGCATCACCGGCACGAAGTTGTGCTCGCGCGCCGTCACCAGCAGGGCGGTGCCTTCGGCCACAAACAGGCCCGTTTCGCGGCGCGCCTTGCGCATGTCCAGCGAACGGATGAGCTTCACACGCTCATTCTGCAGGCTGGTGACGGGTCGCGGTGCGCGCGCACCCGCTTGTGCTCGTCCCGGCCGGCCGTTGCTGCTCATGCGCTCGACCAGCGGGCAAAGAGCGACGTGCCGATCAGCCTGCCTCCGATCTCCTCGCCGATGGCGAGCTCGCCGGTCTCGATGGCGCCGGGGCGGCCGGCGATGCTCTCTTTCAGAAGACCGTCGAGCGCCAGCGCCGAGGCGCGAATGGCGTAGGCGGTGAGGATCATGAGCGCAGGGGTGGGCGGCGGCGCAAGAAGGCGGGCGCAGCTCGCCATCAACGAAGGCAGATCGCGGAACAGGTCCCAAACCTCTCCCTCGGGGCCGCGCCCGAACTTGGGCGGGTCGATGAGGATGGCATGGTAGGTGCGTCCGCGGCGCGCCTCGCGGGCGGCGAGCTTTCCCGCGTCATCGAGGATCCAGCGCACAGGAGCCTGCTGCAGTCCCGACGCGGCCTGGTTCTCACGGGCCCAGGCAATGGCCTTGCGGGAGGCGTCGACGTGGACCACCTCGGCCCCCGCTTTGGCCGCAATCAGGCTGGCGGCACCGGTATAGGCGAAAAGATTGAGAACGCGCGGCCGCTCGGCGCCGACGCGGCTTAAGCCGTTCAGCATGTAGCGCCAGTGGGGGAGCTGCTCGGGAAACAGCCCGAGGTGGCGGAAGGGGCTCAGGCGGCACAGCATGGTGACGCCGAGCACCTCAACTGGCCAAGTATCGGGCACTTGCTTGAGCATGCGCCAGCGGCCCTTCTCCTCGTCCTCTCCGGAGAAGACGGCATGCGCCTCCTTCCACGCGGCGGGGGCGCGGCGCCCCCACATGGCCTGGGGCTCGGGCCGGTCGACGAGCACGCGACCGAAGCGCTCGAGCTTGCGCCCGCCGCCACTGTCGAGCAGCGCGTAGCCCTCCAGGCGGGGCACGGCGATGACCTGCAGGCCGCGGGGATCGCAATGCGGGCTCGCTGGCTTCTCGCGCGGTTCGGCACCGGGGCTGGCGCGTGCGCGGCCCATCATACGACTGCCCGTCAGATCCCGAGGCTCTTCATCTGGCCCGCGGGGTAGCGCAGGCCGGCAACCTGCTTGGCGTCGATACGGACGGTCAGCTCCTCGAGCGCCGCCTTGTCGATGGGCTTGTCGAGGGTCGCCAGATTCTCCTCGACGCGCGCCGGCTTGGACGTGCCCGGGATCGGCACGATATCGGGACCGCGCGACAGCAGCCAGGCGAGCGCCACCTGTCCCGGCGTCGCGCCGTAGCGGGCCGCCACCTCCTTGAGTGGTGCCACCAGCTTCAGGTTGTTGGCGAGGTTGTCGGCCTGGAAGCGGGGATGTTCGCGCCGGCGGTCGTTCTCGGCGAGGCTGTCGAGCCCCGAGATGCTGCCCGTGAGTACGCCGCGGCCGAGCGGAGCGTAGGCGACGAAGCCGATCCCCAGCTCGCGGCAGAGGGGGAGAATCTCGGCTTCGACGTCGCGGGTGAAGAGCGAATACTCGGTCTGCAGCGCTGTGATCGGGTGGGTGGCATGCGCCCGTCTGATCGTTTTGGGTCCCGCCTCCGAGAGCCCGAGATAGCGCACCTTGCCCTGCTCGACGAGCCGCGCCATGGCGCCGACGGTCTCCTCGATGGGCACGTTGGGATCGACGCGGTGCTGGTAGTAGAGATCGATGACGTCGACGCCGAGACGCGCCAGACTCCTGTTGCAGGCCTCGATCACGTAGTCGGGCCGCCCGCAGACGCCGCGCGTGCCGTCGGGAAACCGCAGATTGCCGAATTTGGTAGCCACGATGACGCGATCGCGAATGCCCTTGATGGCCTTGCCGATCAGCTCCTCGTTCTTACCATCGGCATAGGCGTCGGATGAGTCGAGAAAGGCGGCACCGAGCTCGACCGCGCGGGCGATCGCGGCGCGGCCAGACGCCGGGTCCGGTGTGCCGTAGATCGGCGTCATGCCCATGCAGCCGAGACCGATCGCCGGCACTTCCAGCGGTTTTGCCCTGCCGAGAGTTCTGGTCTGCATTGCGCGTTGCTCCCTGATCTTGTCGCCTGGAAACGAGGATGAACTTGATGGCCAGCCTAACCTGCAACGTTACGGCCCGGAAGCTGTCGCCGGCACCGGCGAGTGCGCGGTGCCAGCGCCCACCGCGCCCGGCACCGGCCCGTTGGCGAACCGGAAGAAGTTGTCCCATGCGCGGTCGAGCACGATCAGCGCCTGCTGAGGCGCCAGCACGCGCAAGGCGCGGTCGCCACGTTTCAACAAACCCAAGCGCTCGAGCTTGTCCAGCGCGTCGGCAACCTCGAAGTCAACCTCGACGTCAAAGGCTTCCTTCAGCCAGCCTTCGATCCTTGCGTCGAGCGTCGCCTCATCCGGCGCGTCGCTGGCCGTCAAAAGGAAATAGTAGGCGAGAAACGCCTCCTTGCATTCCTGCTCCTCGGCAGCACCGACGACGTAGTCGAAGATCCCGGCGTTGTTGCTGACGTTGCGGAAATAGAAATGCTCCGAGATCTGCCTTTGGTACTTGAGCGACAGCCGCTCGTACTTGAGGCGCTGGCGCATGATCAGCCCAACGAGCGCGGCAAGGCCGGTGAGCGCGGCGAAGGCCTTGACCACGTCGTCGGGATGAACCGCCGCCGAGATGCCAAGGTAGAAACCGATGACCAGGACCAAAACGGTCAGCGTGGGCAGCAGATTGAGCAGAAGCGGCACGCCGCCGGCGAGGGCCGGCACCGCAATGGTGAGCTTGTCGAACAGACTCATCACCACCCTCACCTTGGGAAACAGCAGCTTAAGGTCGGCAGGAGCGATATTGCGGAAGTACTTGATGAGTATGGAGCCGGGCTTGAAGTGGCTCCTTTCCAAGCGCCTCAGTTGACGCTTGGAGGTGATCTCGCCCGGAAACTTGATCGTGACCAGCAGGATGACGTTATCGTAGACCCACCTGCTGACGAGATGCCGGCGCAGGCCGAACCACTTGCGCACATCGACCTCTTCGCGATGTCCGCCACGGCGGAAGAATCTGACCTCGTGATAATCCTCGGTGGTGGTCTCGACCTTCACGCGCAGAACCTGTCCCTCGCCATCAAGACGGCGGAGGTCGGCGCTGTCGATCTCCTCGTAGTTGGCGCCCTTCAGCACCTCTTCGAGCGACTGGGTGAACTCGGCGCGGGCTCGCTCGAGTGTCTCCCCGTCGATGCCCTTCCGCACGGTTATCGCAGGATTGAAGTAGTAGTAGTCGTCGCGCAGCCTCTCCAGCCGATCGAAATACTCGTAGTGGAAGATCGCACCCAGCATGCGGCAGAGCTGCTCGAACTGCACGCGCTCGCTGCCCGCGATGGCGCCGCTTCCGATGAGAGCTTCGACGATGTCCCGCTTGCGGATCGGAATGAACTTGTCGCGTTCCCCGCCCTCGGCCTGCTCGCGCCCGCCGCCGGCACCAGACATGGCTCCACCCCCAATCCATGTTCGACGCACCTGCCGGTTGCGCCTTGCCACCGTGGGCCTCGAGATTTTCAACGGCAATCAATAGACCATCGGGGGCCGAGCCTGGCAATGCTCGCGCCGGGCCTGCCGTTCACTCGAATCCCCGTCGTGCCTTTGCCAACGCACATGGGGCGAGCGGCGACCGACGCTAAAGGCGATGCTTACGCCGCGCTCCCCAGATCAAGCGGCAGCAAACGCGGCCGGAACGCTGCGCGGGTCGACCTGCTAACGATCACTCGCCGCTCAGCTTGCGCTGCCACCAGCCGCGGCGAACGGGCTTGCTGTCGTCA
>DATLZB010000199.1:0-24582 GCA_035574175.1 Hyphomicrobiaceae bacterium | reverse complement strand
CGCGAGCGCGCCGTGTGGAGGCGCCCGGCCGCCGGGCCGATGAGGTCGGCGAGCCGGCTTTCAATGTTCATGTGCACGTCCTCCAGCGCGCGCGACCATGGCATGGCGCCGGCCTCGATCTCGGCGACAAGCTGATCGAGGCCCGAAACGATGCGCTTGGCGTCCTCCCGAGAGATGATGCCCTGTGCCGCAAGCATGGCGGCGTGCGCCTTAGAGCCGCGAATGTCGTGGAGCGCCAAGCGCTTGTCGAAATCGACCGAGGCGTTTATCTGCTGCATGATGTCGGCCGGTGAAGCGGCGAAACGGCCACCCCACATCTTGTTGGTGCTGTCGTCGGTCATCGGCTGAAAGCTCCCAACGCCTCGGCCCGGCCGACGGGGCTTCGAAGAGGGCTCCGACGTGAGCAGCAGAGTCCAAGAGCTGGCGATCTATATTGGTGTCGCGCTGCTGTCGGCGGCGGCCGGATTCGCTGCGGTATACGTCACGCTGGGGTCCGGTGACAACGTTGCGCGGCGGAATGGGTCAACGCCTGCTGGGGTTGCAACCGACCAGCCGCCGGCCGGCCGCGACCGGCTCAACACCGGGGCCATGGCGGCGTTCGTGTTCAAGAGCGCGCCGGAGGCGTTGCCCGACACTGCCTTCAAGGACGGCGACGGGCGCGAGCTGACGCTGAAGGACTGGCAGGGGCGGGTGGTTCTTCTCAACCTGTGGGCCACTTGGTGCGCTCCTTGCCGCAAGGAGATGCCGGCGCTCGACCGGCTGCAGGCCGAGCTCGGCTCGGACCGGTTCGAGGTGGTGGCGCTCGCCGTCGACCGCGCCGGGGCAGAGGGAGCGCGCAAGTTCCTCGAGGAGACCGGGGTCAAGTCCTTGGCGCTCTACGTCGATCCCACCGCACGCGCTGCCACCCAGCTCAAGGCCATCGGTCTGCCGACCACGATCCTCATCGACCGCGCGGGCCGCGAGGTCGGCCGGCTAACCGGCCCGGCAGAGTGGGATACGGCGGAGGCCAAGCGGCTCATCCGGTCTGTCGTCGGCAACTGACAGGTGAGTGGCGCGCGGCGTTGGCGGGCTCCTATCCGTTCTTGGTCAGCTCGATGATGCCGCGGTTGACCTCCGCACCGAGGATGATGATCACCGCCGTCACCTGGAAGAAGATCAGCGCCACCATGAGCTGCGACAGGCCGGCGTAAAAGCGGGTGTAGTCGCTGAAGTCGAGGTAATAGGAATAGAGGCCGGCGAGCAGCAGCCACAGCACCACGCTGAGCATCACCCCCGGCCACACGTCCGCAAACCGCCGCCGCCCCGCCGCCAGCCACACGTGCATGGCAAAGAGCTGGAGGGCGATGACGATCGCAGCGGCCACATAGCGCGCCCAGGTCGCAAACCAGCTCGAGAACAGGACCGACTTGATCCAGGCGAGCCAGGCGAGGTCGAGCTTGGCAAGCCAATCGGGCTCGAGCCGTGCCGCGATGGCGGGGCCTACCACCAGCCCCCAGGTCAGCACCAGCATCGACAGGGCACTGACGAACACGAAGGCCATGGAGATCAGCAGGCACACGAGATAGGGCCGCGTCTCGGTGGCGCGATAGGCGCCGTTCAAAGCGGCGCGCATTGTCTCGATGGCGCTGGTGGCGAAGAACAGTGCGATGCCGGCCGACAGCGTCAAGAGGTCGATGCGGCTCGAGCCCATGATGATGTCGACCTGCGGCGCGAGCACCTCCGCCACCGGCTTGGGAAGGATATCGAAGAGCTGCTCCACCGCCCTGTCGGCGAGCTCGCGGCCGCCGCCGCCGAGTACCCCGGCGAGGGCACCGAGGAATATGCAGAACGGAAACAGCGACAGGATCGACGAGTACGCCACCGCACCCGCCATCGTAAACCCGCTGTGCTCATAAAGCCGGTAGATGGCCTGGAAAACACTGACGCGCTGTTTCATATGCCGCTCCGCTTTCTCCGCCCCCTTGTCCTTCTCGGCCTTGCTTGCCCCGGGCGCTAACCCGGGTTGCGGGGCATCCAAGCCCGAATGCACCTTGCCGGCTGATCAGGGCTCGACGGCCGAAGCAAGCCGGCCGTTCGGGGGTGTGTGCAGTGGGCCGAACCACTACCTTCCGCCTGCGGTCGGGAATATGACAACCCGCCTCAGGGCCGCTTGCACAGAGCCTCGCGCCCCCCTACACCAACGCCAAGGGCGCGCATAAGGCTTCGCCCTCGCCGGCAAGGAGCACGAGGCAGAATGAAGGAGTTCGCGGTGCGGCCCGACCCCGACGATCCGCGCCTGTCGGTAACGGTGCCGGGCATCGACCACGAGGGCAAGGCGGTTGCGACCTCGGTCGTCACCGAGCGGCCGCTGACGCTGTTCCTCAACGCGCGCGAGATCGTCACCATGATGACGATCGGCGATCACCCCGACCTGCTCGCCGTCGGCTATCTGCTCAACCAGAACATGCTGAAAGCGGACGACGAGATCACCGCCATCGACTACGCCGAGGACATCGATACCGTTGTGGTCCGCACCAAGCGGCAGACCGACTACGAGGAGAAGCTGAAAAAGAAGGTCCAGACCTCGGGCTGCGCCCAGGGCACGGTGTTCGGCGACCTGATGGAGGAGTTCGACAGGATCGAGCTGTCGCGGTCCGCCAAGCTCAAGACCTCCTGGCTCTACGCGCTCACCAAAAAGATCAACACTGCGCCGAGCCTCTATCTGAAAGCCGGCGCCATCCACGGCTGCGTGCTGTGTGAGCAGGACAGGCCGCTCATCTACATGGAGGACGTCGGCCGCCACAACGCCGTCGACAAGATCGCGGGCTACATGTTCCTCAATGGCATCTCGCCGGAGGACAAGATCTTCTACACCACCGGCCGGCTCACCTCCGAGATGGTAATCAAGACCGTCAAGATGCGCATCCCGATCCTCATCTCGCGCTCGGGCTTCACCGCCTGGGGCGTCGATCTTGCGAAGAAGGCGAATCTCACGCTCATCGGGCGCGCGCGCGGCAAGCGCTTCGTGGCGCTCGCCGGCGAGGAGCGCATCGTGTTCGACGCGGATATTTCGGCGGCCGCCGAGGAGGACAAGCGCTACGCGCGCAAGGGCAGCCTCGCGGAAGCGGGGGAGTAGAGGATAGTCGGACTTGTGGTCGTCCGTGGGCGGCCGCAGACTGGCAATAGCGAAGGCCCGCCCATGCCCCTCGATCTCTCATCCCTGCTCTGGATCGTTTTTATCCTGGTCGCCCTGCAGCCGCTGCTGATGGGGCGCTGGTACGCGCTGCAACGCGTGCAGGCCATCCGCGCCATCGAGAAAGCGCACGGCACCCGCGTCATCACCATGATCCACCGCCAGGAGAAGCGCAGTCTGTTGGGCTTCTCGGTCTCGCGCCACATCGATTTGGAGGATGCGCAGACCATCATCGCCGCTATCAAGGAGACGCCGCCCGAGGTGCCCATCGACCTCATCCTGCACACCCCCGGCGGGCTGGTGCTGGCCGCCATGCAGATCGCCCGGGCGGTGGAGGCCCACCCGGCCAAGGTGACGGTCTACGTGCCGGTCTATGCCATGTCAGGCGGCACGCTGATCGCGCTTGCGGCCGATAAGATCGTGCTCGGCGAATTTTCCGTGCTGGGACCCATCGACCCGCAGATCGCCGGACTGCCGGCGGCGAGCATCGTCAAGGCGCGCGATTCCAAGCCGATCGCCGAGGTGTTCGACCTGACGCTGGTGCTGGCCGACGTCAGCGAGAAGGCGCTGGCCCAGGTCAAGCGCGGCGCCGTCGAGCTGCTCACCCCGCGCATGGAGCAATCGGCCGCCGAGGCGCTCGCGGAGAAGCTCGCCGGGGGCCGCTGGACGCACGACTATGCGCTGACCGCCACCGATGCCGCCGCGCTGGGGCTCCCGGTCAAGGTCGGCATGCCGGCGGAGGTGATGGAGCTGATGAAGCTCTATCCGCAGCCGGTGCAGCAGTCGGGCGTCGAGTTCCTGCCCATCGACCTCCCGCGCCAACGGCGCGTGTGAGCGGTCCGCCGTTAAGTTGGCAGCCGACGCCACAGTCAGGCCTCGAGGTGCCGGTAGGCGCTGCGGACCGGCTCCTGCCAGCCGGCGAGCGCGCCGGGCTCGGGGCGCAGGATCGCCACCTGCAGCGGATAGCAGGCCGCGGCATCGCTCGAATGCGTCGCCCCGCAGTCGCCGCCCGGACAGGCTGAAAGCGCGCAAAGCAGGTCGATCTCGGCGAACAGCTCGAGGAAGTCGCCGGGGCGCACCGGGCTCGCCTTCATGAAGTACTGGTGCGTGTCGCGGGTGAAGCCCGTGCACATGAACACGTTGAGCACGTCGTGCACGTGGGGCTCGGCGGCCTCGAGCGAGAGGCCCGTGGCGGCGGCGAGCGCGCGGGTCAGATTCGAATGGCAGCAGTGATGGTAGTCGGTGCCCTTGAGCAGGCGGTTGGTGTAGGGGTCGCAGCGCGTGCCGATCACGTCGTGCACGCCGGCACCGTCCGCGTCGAACCCGTACCAGCCGAGCGTGTCGTGGGTGATGGTGGCCATCGGGCGCAGGTGGGGGAGCGTGCTCCACAACCGGTCGCCGGCCGTCACGTGGGTGGCGTGCAGCGCCCGCGTCTTGCCGCTGAAGAAGCGCTCGGAGAGGTCATGCGCGTTCCATAGATTCAGGTCGCCGACCTGCGGGCCGTCGATGCTCACGATGCGGAAGAAATGGCCCTTCGGCACGCGGAAGGCGCGCGCCTCGCGCGGCGGCACGATGAGTTCGTCGATTTTCTCAAGCCTCTCCCGCGCCCGCGCGTACAACGACCAATTAAGGGGCGGCAGGGCGCCCACATCATAGGCAATGACAAGGGGCGCTCTGCGGCGCTGATCGGCGTCGGCGGGGGCGGGCGGGCGTTTCCTCGGCATGCGCGCTTCCATGCTCGCCAACTCGCCCGCTGAGCCGGTTCACTCCTTGGCGAACTCGAACGTGCACTCACGGCCCTGCTCGCGCTTGCCGGTCCCTTTCGTGCCCTCGAACCGGGCCGTGACGTTGTAGCGGTACTTGGTACCGGGCGGCAGCCCGCCGGGTGTGTACGCCGCCTGGCCGGTCAAGCCGTGCGCAGTGAGCCAGGCCGTGCCGTCGGATTGAATCTTGCCGCCCAGGGTAAGCGAGCCCGGCATGCCGTCGACCCCGTTCTGCCCGTGCAGGATCCCGTCCTTGACCTGGCTGAGGAACTTAAGCGTGAAGCCCTTGGCCCCGGCTGCCGTCTCCTCGCAGATCGTGGTCACGCGCCAGGTTCCGTCGAAGGGCGAGGCGGCGCTTGTGGGCGATTGCACCGAGGCGGCCGTCTCGGGCGCCTGCCGCCACAGCACGACGGCAAGAGCCGTCAGAGCGACCAGAGCTGCTCCGCCTGCGATGAAGTGGAGGGGACTGATGCGGCTCTTGCCCGCGGCGCCCTTGACCGCGCCGGCCGCAGCCGCCGCTTCGCCTTTCTTCATCGCCACCATGAAGGCGTGCACCGGAGTTGGGATGTTCTTGACCTCCTGCTCGCCGATGTCGGCGAACTGCACGGAGAGCTTGTTGCTCACCTGTTCGTAGACCGAGCGCGATACGCAGATACCGCCGGGCTCGGCGAGACCCTCCAGCCGCGCCGCGATGTTGACGCCGTCGCCCAAAAGGTCGCCGTCGCGCTCGACCACGTCGCCGATGGTGATGCCGATGCGGAAGTTCATCTGCCGGCTCGGCGGGTAGGCAAGGTTGCGGGTACGCAGGCTCTCCTGCACGTCGATGGCGCAGCGCACCGCCTCCACCGCGCTCGAAAACTCGGCCAGCACGGCATCGCCGGCGGTGTTGAAGATGCGCCCGCCCGATTTGGCGATGAAGTCGTCGAACACGGCGCGGTAGGCGGCAAGCCGGCGCAGCGTCTCCTCCTCGTCCTCGGCGACGAGCTTGCTGTAGCCGGCGATGTCGGCGGCCAGGATGGCGGCGATCTTGCGTTTCATGGATGACGACTCCCGGTCACCGTCCCCGCCGTCATTCTAGCAGACCGGGCGTCCGCGGCGCCTGCTCTTTTCGCCACCCGTCAGCCTTGCACGGTTTCGGGCCGTCGCACCGGCCGGACTTTGGGAGCCGGGCGGCACCCGCTCGCCATCTCTTCGAGAGAAAGCACGGCCGGGCTTGCGATGTAGCCGATGAAGGCGAGCGCCAGCCCGTAGAGCGCGAACAGCACGAAGAGCCCGCCGAGGCCGCCGTAGCTGAGGCCGCCGGCAACGGACTGGATGTAGGCGCCGAGCTCGGCGAAGCCGAACGGGCGTTCCGGATCGAACAGGCGGAAGGCGATCGCAAGTGCGATGGCGCCGACCAGTGTGGCAACACCGTTGAGCATCCGGTAGAGCACCGCATAAGGGAGCCGTATCGCGCGTTGCCCCCAGCTCAAGTGTTCCTCGCCGATGCCGGCCCTGGCCCTGAGGCTGTGCAGGACCGAGCGGTTGACATGAGCAATGGCGATGCGGATGAGCGAGGCGCCGACCAGCACCGACAGCAGCACGCCGGCATTGCCGACATTGGTGAACACCGAGATGATGTCGATGACGTGGGCAACCGCGCGTTCGATGGTCAGCGGCACGCCCGATTCGAGCGCCGTCTGCGCAAATCCGATGAAGCGGCCGGTCAACGCCAGCACCACGATCGAAACCATCTCGCCGAAGACCTGAAGGAGACCGTTCGATTGCCGCATGGCTTGCCTCCGCCGTCCGCTGATCGGCAAAAATGAACCATAACGGGCGCGCTTCCGCACCACGCCGCCCCCGGCGCTACAATACATGGACAGGTGCAAAAGCGCGCGAGGCTGCGCATGCGCGCGAACACGACACGCAGGAGGCCGCTATGGTGTCGCTCGACCAGATCGTTGTCTGGATCGCGGTGGGTTTAATCGGCGGCAGCCTTGCGGGCCTCATCATGACCTGGGAGCGCCGAGGCTTCGGCATGGCTCGCAACTTGGGCGTCGGGCTGGCCGGCGCACTGGTTGGCGGTCTCCTGTTCCGTCTTCTCGGGTTGTGGCCCGGGCTCGACCGGGTGTCCATCTCGCTGCGCGACGTGGTGGCCGCCGTCATCGGTTCGCTGCTGGTGCTGGCGGCGCTTTGGTTGTGGCGGTGGTACCGGGGCCCACCATAGCGCGCCATGGCGACGCTCACGGTTATGGTGCTCATGCCCGCAGGAACGACGGTCGCGCGCCCGAGAACGGTTGATTGGACCCGCGCTCAGGCGCCGATCTTTTCGGTGGCGGCCACGAGCCAGGCGCGGTCGTCGGCTGCAAGCTCCGGTCCGATCTCGGCCAGTACGCGCGCATGATAGGCATCGAGCCAGCCGCGCTCCCGGGCATCGAGCATCTCGGGCACGATCAGCCGGCGGTCGATCGGCACCAGCGTCAACGTCTCCAGGCCCATCATCGGCCGCTCGCCGCCCTCCACCGCAGCCGGCTCGGTCACCAGCACGAGGTTTTCGATGCGGATGCCGTAGGCGCCCTCCTTGTAGTAACCGGGCTCGTTGGAGAGGATCATGCCGGGTTCGAGCACGGTCATGCCGCGTTTGGAGATCGACGGCGGACCTTCGTGCACGGACAAGTAGCTGCCGACGCCATGGCCGGTGCCATGATCGAAGTCGACTCCGATCTCCCACAACGGACGGCGTGCCAGCGGGTCGAGATCGATGCCGCGCGTGCCCTTGGGGAAGCGAGCGGTGGCGATGGCGATGTGGGCCTTGAGCACGGCGGTAAAGCGCGTGCGCATCTCTGCCGACGGTGGGCCGACGGCAACCGTGCGGGTCACGTCGGTGGTGCCATCGAAGTACTGAGCGCCCGAGTCGACGAGGTAGAGCTCGCCGCTCCTGAGGGGCCGGTTGGTTGCGGTCGTCACGCGATAGTGCACGATGGCGCCGTTGGGGCCTGCGCCTGAGATCGTGTCGAAGCTCAAGTCCTGCATCATGTTGGAGGCGCGGCGCAGCCGCTCGAGCTCGCTGGCCGCGGCGATCTCGTCGACTCTGCCGGCTGGCGCCATGCGGTCGAGCCAGGCAAGGAAGCGCGCCATCGCCACCCCGTCGCGGAGGTGGGCGGCGCGCGCACCCTTGATCTCGGTCGCATTCTTGCGCGACTTGGGCAGGCGGCAGGGATCTTCGCCGCAAACGAAGCGCTTCGCTCCGAGCGTGCGCGCAAACCAGTAGGCAGCGGTGGTGGGGTCGAGGCGCACTCGCTTTTCCGTTGCGGCGAGGCCCTTGACGCGCGCGGCGAGCGCATCGGGCGGGCTCAGCCGCGCGAGCGGCGCGAGGTAGGCTCGCGTCTCGGCGCCGATCTTGCGGCGGTCGATGAACAGCTCCGGCTTGCCCTTGACCGGTACGATGGCGAAGGCGAGCGGCACCGGATTGTGGGCGACGTCGCGGCCGCGGATGTTGAAGAGCCAGGCGATGGAGTCGGGCAGCGTCAGGATCACGGCGTCCTGGCCGTCCTCGGCAAGGCGCTTCTGGACAGCCGCGATCTTGGCGTCGGCGGGTGTGCCGGCAAACTTCAGCGGATGCGGGCTTACCGGCGCCAGCGGCGGCGCCGGGCGCTCGCCTCCCCAGGCCACATCGACGAGGTTGCGCTTTGTCGGACGCAGCCTGATCCGCTTTGACGCGAGTCGCTTGCGGAGGTCATCGACCTCTGCGAGCGTGTGCAGCCAGGGATCGAAGCCGACCACCGCCTCGCAACCGAGCTTATCGGCGAGCCAGTCCGACAGCCGCTCATCCGGCGAGGCGAGGATCTGGAACAGCGTGCCGTCAACCTCCTTTCGCGCCTGGACGGTGTAACGACCGTCGATCAGCAATGCTGCCGACGTACCGGTGATTGCCGCCAGTCCGGCGGAGCCGGTGAACCCGCTGAGCCAGCGCAGCCGCTCAGCGCAGGCGGGCACGTACTCGCCCTGGTGCTCGTCGGCGCGCGGCACGATCAGGGCGTCGAGCTTGCCCTCGCGCATCAGTGCGCGCACGCGCGCAAGGCGCTGGCCAGTGGCGGCGCTCGTTTGCGGAGCATCGAAGGACTGGAACATGCCCATTTTCTATGCCGTGGCGTGCGCCGCTGCAACGCGACGCCCGAGCGGCCCGGCGCATGCCTGGAGCGCATTGCTGCGATGCGGAGGAACCTCTACCCCGTCACCACTGCGGTGCTTATCCGTTCTGCGCGAGTCGCGGACGGAACGATCCGCGCCGAAAACAAGGTTGAGATGTTCATGAGCAAGGTCACCGCAGCGCTTGCTGGGCACGCAGCGCCCCTTACCGAGCGACAGCCCCGCGGCTTCCTCGCCTCTGTGCTGTCGGCAATCGTTGCATGGCGCGAGGCCGAGGCGCAGCGCATCGTCGATGGTTATCTCGTCACACTCAGCGACGAACGGCTGCGTGAGCTTGGCTACGATCCGGCCGAGGTGCGGGCCAAGGGCCGGCACGGCGCGCACTTCTCGGCTTGGTCCTGAGCGGGACCCGAACGAGCGTCAGCGTCGCCCAGCCGGCCATACGGCTCTCGTTGGTGAGTCGGAAGCCGCGCGAGGTATAGGCAGCCCTGACCTCCCGCGCTTCGCCGGCCAGAATTCCCGAGATGACCAGCATGCCGCCGGGCGCGACGGCACCGGCAATGGCGGGCGCCAGGGCAATCAGTGGTCGGGCGAGGATGTTGGCGAGCACGAGTTCGTAGGTTCGGGAGGGTCCGAGCGGCGGTCCGCCATCGCCCGCCAGGCGGACGGCGATGCGCAGAACCCCGTTTTGGCGGCAGTTGGCGGCAGCTACCGCGACCGCGATCGGGTCGTTGTCGAGCGCCGTGACGCGAGCCTTTGGCCAAGCGCGCTGGGCGGCGATGGCGAGTACGCCCGAGCCGCAGCCAAGATCCAACACGCGGCGAAAGGTATGAGCGCGGGCGAGGCGGTCGATGGTCATGAGGCAGCTCAACGTGGTCGCGTGATGGGCCGTGCCGAACGCCTCTCCGGCATCGATCTCGATGCTGCGAGGGCCCCGCGGCACGTTGGTGCGGTCATGGCTGCCATGGACGATGTAGCGTCCGGCTGCGACCGGCGGCAGCGCCGTCTGGGAGAGCGCCACCCAGTTCCGATCCGCGACCGGCTCGAGCGAAAGGGTCGGCGGGGAAATGGCCAGCAACTCGGCAATGCGCGCAGATAGCTGCCCGGGGTCTGGCCGCTGGCTGTAATAGGCTTCGATGTGCCATCCGCCGTCGGCCGCGAACTCGCTCACCGCCTGGGCTGCGGGTTCGATGAGTTCGGCGAGCGCCGTCGCAATGGCCCGCCCGTCGTCGCGAGCCGCGCTCTCCACGCGGACCTTGTAGAGCATCGTCCCGACGCGGCTCAGACGGCCGCCCCGTTGCCCGGCACCTCCACCTCCACACCGGCGCTCTCGATGAGGTCGGGGAGACTGTCGAGAATCTCGTCCCACTTGCGGTCGATGTGCTGGGCAGCCTCGCGCGGAGGCATGGTGTGGAGGGTACCGTCCGCTTCCTCCGTCACGATCCCGTCGCGCATCAGCCGCGAGAGTGCGTCCGCATCGTCGAAGTTGACGGTGACGCCGAACGTATTGGCGAGATAGCGTTCGATGGCCTCATCGACTGAGGTCAAGTCGCGCCGGTTCACCTTCTCCTTGGCGAGCACGCTGTAGAGCAGCATCTCCTCCTTGACGTCCTCTTCGGCCGCACGGTCGGCGAGCTTGACCATGGCCCCGCGGTTGTCGGCCATGGCGTGGAAATAGAGGTTCTGCGCCATGATCACCATGTAGCGCTGGCGCTGGTTGATGAAGTTCATCGCCTGCCGGAAGACGATCCCGCCGATTCCGGCCATTGCCCCGGCCGCCGCCACCGGATTGCTTGTCGCGACTGCGAGCTTGCCGGCGGCGCCGAACATGCCCACGCCGAGACCGGCGCCGCCCGTCACCCACAGCTTGATTTTGTCCAGCGGCCGGAACATCACGCGTGTGTTGGGGAAGACCATCTCGAGGTCGGCACGCGGGATGTTCTTGAACAGTTTCATGTAGATCGAGTCGTCGCGGACCTCGGCCGGCAGCAGGCTGCGCAGCTTCCTGACCTGCTTTTCGGCTTCGCTGCGGCTGAGCTTTGACTCGCGCATCACCTCCTCGACGCGCCGCTCGAGGGGCTTGAGCTTGAACAGCACGAATAGCCGCCGGTAGATCGGCACCTCGAACTCCTGCTTGCGCAGGAACCGGCGCAGCGTGCGGCGGCGTTCCTTGCGGGTGGAGGCGCCGCGGTAATAGATGAGAAGCTCGTCGAAGGCGCCGAGATCGACGTGCAGCGCCAGTCCGTAGTGGGACTCCCTGGTGAGGATCAGCTTGACGTCGCGTGCATCGACCGGGACGTAGTTTGCCTGCTTGAGCAGCCTCTTGACCCCGTCGATGACGTAGGCGCCGAGCCGCTCTCGTTCTGCATCGCTGAACTGGCGGGTGACGAACAGGTCGCTGTCCGGGCTGAACGGCTCGTACGCCTGTTCGAGCGCGAGCAGCGCCGCGTTGTGCTGCTGATGGCGCCAGTAGTCGAGATAGCGGAAGAAGCGCCGCACGTCAGCGGCCACACCGGGCGGCCACGCCTGCGGCCGCGTCAGCCGGTCCATCAGGGCAAAGCGCGTGACCGGGATGAAATGCTCCGCCCCACGCCGCCCGCCGAGTTCTGCCGGCTCGCTGGCGGATAAGGTGACGGCGACGGTCTCGGCGCCGCTCGTGGGGGGAGCAACGCCTGCACTTGTTGCAGGGACATTCGTTCCCGCTTCAGCGACGCCTGCGGCCGAGGACATGTCACGACCCTCCCCACGCCGCCGCACATCCGGCCTGTTCCCGACCCGGTCGGCGGACAAACTGCAATTCTCATCACTAATTTGACGTGACTGCGACGGCAAGCCGCCGGCAGCTTCGGCCTTGCGCAGGGGCGGAATAACGAGGCCGGCGCGCCGTTGTCTCTTCGTGCCGGTGCGCGCTGGCACCAACAGCCCAAGTCCTGGGAGGAAACGAGCAATCTCGCGGTGCGGCGCCCCCCATTCATTGGCTTGGGCGCGGCATCGTTCGCGACGGAAAGGGCGCCGGCCCACTCGTGCATCCTCTCACAAGGAATGCAACTGAGGGAAGGATCGGTGCCAGGGACGCAGCAGGGCCTCGGGACGCTGGGTGCACCAGTCGCGCTCAATTGGCGCTGGAGCGGCGACTGAGCTCCCCAAGGCAAAGCTGGGCTGTCCCGCACCGGCCGGTCTCGACCGGCCGGTGTATTCATGCCCGCGCCAGGAAGCTGTCGACGACGCGCTTGCGGCCGGCCTTCTCGAAATCGACCGTGAGCTTGTTGCCATCGACCTCGGCGATGAGCCCGTAGCCGAACTTCTCGTGGAAGACGCGCTCGCCGACCTTGAAGTGGGATGGCTCCCCGGTCGAGGTCGCGGTGAGTTCCCCATCGATGGTGAGCGGTCCCCGGTTCGGCTTGGTTCCGGACTGCCAGCGGCTTTGCGCTCGCTGCCAGCCGGGTGTGGCATAGTCGGAGCCGAAACCGGGTGCGGCGGAGTCGAACCGGCTCTGCCCGTAAGGCCCGGAATAGGGCCTGCCGAATCTCTGATAGGTGCCGGAGAACGGTCCTTTGGCCTCGATCACCTCAATGTGGGCTTCAGGCAGCTCGTCGACGAAGCGGGAGGGTATGGCGGCCTGGAACAGGCCGCGGTTCCTGCGGTTCTCCACGAAGGAGACCTTGGCATTGAGCCGTGCTCGGGTGAGCCCGACGTAGGCGAGCCGGCGCTCCTCTTCGAGGCCTTTTTCCCCGCTCTCGTCGAGGCTGCGCTGGTGCGGAAAGAGGCCCTCCTCCCAGCCGGGCAGGAACACCGTGTCGAACTCAAGACCTTTGGCCGCGTGCAGCGTCATCAGCGACACCCGATCGCCGTCCCCGCCCGCCGCGTCTGCGTCCATGACGAGCGACACGTGCTCGAGGAACCCTTCGAGCGTGTCGAACTCGTGCATGAAGCGAATGAGCTCCTTCAGGTTCTCGAGCCTCGACTGGGCCTGCGGGCTCCGGTCGGCCTGCCACATCGCGGTGTAGCCGGATTCATCGAGGATCAACTCGGCAAGCTCGGTGTGCTTGATGGTACCGATGCGCCCGCGCCAGCGTTCGAACGAGACGATGAGGTCGCGGAGCGCGCGCCGCGCCTTGGCCGCCAGTTCCTCGGTTTCGACGATCTGGCGCGCCGCATCGAACAGCGCCATCGATCGCGTCCGCGCGAGCACGTTGAGCCGCTTGAGCGTGGTGTCGCCGAGGCCGCGCTTAGGCACGTTGAGGATGCGCTCGAACTTGAGGTCGTTGGCGGGATTGAGCGTCACCTCGAGATAGGCGATGGCATCCTTGATCTCCTGGCGCTCATAGAAGCGCGGGCCGCCGATGACCCGGTAAGGCAGCCCGAGCGTCACGAAGCGATCCTCGAAGGCGCGCATTTGGAAGGAGGCGCGCACCAGAATGGCGATCTCGTTGAGCTTGGTTCCCTGTCTGGCCAGCTCCTCGATGTCATCGCCGATGGTCCGCGCCTCCTCGGCGTCGTCCCACAGGCCGGTGACGGAGACCTTGCGGCCCATCTTCCCGTCGGTGAACAGCGTCTTTCCGAGCCGGCCCCGGTTATGGGCGATGAGCCCTGAAGCCGCCGCCAGGATGTGCCCCGTCGAGCGATAGTTGCGTTCCAGGCGGATGACCGTGGCGTTGGGAAAGTCCTTCTCGAAGCGCAAAATGTTGTCGACCTCTGCGCCGCGCCAGCCGTAGATCGACTGGTCGTCGTCGCCAACGCAGGCGAGGTTCGGCGAACCCTGCGCCAGAAGCCGCAGCCACAGGTACTGCACCACGTTGGTGTCCTGGTACTCGTCGACCAGCATGAAGCGGAAGCGCGATTGGAAGTCGGCGAGCACGTCGGGATGCTCTCGCAACAGCCGCAGTCCCTCAAGCAGCAGATCTCCGAAGTCACAGGCGTTGAGCTCCTTCAGCCGGCGCTGATAGTCGGCGTAGAGACGGCTGCCCTTGCCGTTGGCGAAGGCGAAGGACTCGCCGGCCGGTACCAGGTCCGGCGTCAGGCCGCGGTTCTTCCAGCTGTCGATGAGCGCGGCGAGCTGGCGCGCCGGCCAGCGATCCTTGTCAAGGTCGGCTGCCGCGATCACTTGCTTCAGGAGCCGGATTTGGTCGTCGGTGTCGAGGATGGTGAACCCCGACGTGAGGCCCACCAGCTCCGCATGGCGGCGCAGGATCCTGACCCCGATCGAATGAAAGGTGCCGAGCCACGGCATCGCTTCGACCGCCGCCCCCACCAGGGCGCCGACGCGCTCCTTCATCTCCCGTGCCGCCTTGTTGGTGAAGGTAACCGCCAGGATCTGCGATGCGCGGGCCCGTCCGGTCGCCAGGATGTGGGCGATGCGCGTGGTGAGCACGCGGGTCTTGCCGGTGCCGGCGCCGGCCAGCACCAGCACCGGCCCGTCGAGGGTCTCGACCGCGCGCCGCTGTTCGGGGTTGAGCCCCGCCAAGTAGGGCGCTGCCGCCCGCGCGCGGGTGGAAACCGACCCCGAGACGGGCTGGCCGTCTGCCTCCGCCTCCGGTGAAGCCGCATGGGTCAGGCGTTGTCGTCGAATCTGCGCCATTTGGGCTACATAGCACGCCGCGCTCTCGGCTGCTGCCGGGCGGTTCACAGATTTGCCGGTGCGCCGGGTGCCGGAAACCGTGGCCGGGGCTGCGAGAATGAGCAGCGGTTATGGCGCCGGCATCCCAAGTTGCGCCCGATTGTGCGATATGGGATTGAGAGAAGCCGAATGCGATGACCATCTCGGGGCATTGCGCCCCGCGAAGCGGCGCAGCGGGCCAAGGTAGATTTGCATGAACAGCGTGCTGCTATGGCTCGGCGGATTGCTGGTCGCGGCACTCGCCCTGCTGTTCGCAGTGCCCCACGCCATCGACTGGAACGCCTACCGCGGCGTGTTCGAGGAGGAGGCCTCGCGTCTGCTCGGCCGCGAGGTAAGGGTGGGTGGCGAGGTGAATCTGCGCTTGCTGCCGATGCCCTACGTGCGCTTCGAGAAGGTTCGCATCGCAGAGGCGGACGGTTCGCTTGGCGAGCCGTTCTTCCGCGCCGAGGCCTTCACGCTGTGGCTCGCCGTTCCGCCGCTGCTCAAAGGCATCATCGAGGCCAACCAGGTCGAGCTCGATCGGCCGGTGCTGCGCCTTGCCCTCAACGAGCGGGGCCAGGGCAACTGGCAGACCTTCCGTTTCAGCCCGGGCTTGCTGCCCTTCGTGCCCAACGACGTCGCCTTCAGGTCGGTGGCGATCAGAGGCGGAACTTTGTTGGTCAGGACGAGCGGCGCGGCCGGGACGTCGAGCCTCACCGACGTGAACGGGGAATTTTCGGCAAGCGCGCTCGAAGGACCCTACAAGTTTCGCGGCAACGCACTGTGGAATGGCGCCCCGCGCGAGATCCGCCTGTCCACCTCCGCCTTCGAGCCGGACGGCAGGCTCCGCTTCAAGCTGACGATCCACGTCTACGCCAACGGCAATGCCTACACGCTCGATGGGACGCTTTCGGATCTGGCCCGTGCGGTGCGAGTCGAGGGCGACCTCACCGCACAACTGCGGCTTGCTGCGACGGGCGCCGGGCGCACCGGCGAACCGACCGTATTCGACCTGCGCTCCTCGCTCGCCGCCGACGGGCGCGGGGCCCGCCTCGGCGACCTCTCGCTCTCCTATGAGCGCGATGGTAAGCCACAGCTCCTCAATGGCGAGGCGCGGGTCTCCTGGCAGACTCGGCTGGAGCTTGCCGCCCGACTGACCTCCCGCTGGCTGGATCTTGACCGCATCGCCGGCCGCGCCAGCGATGTGAGCCCGCTGGAGAGCGCGCGGGCACTGGCCCAAGGCATGGCCGAACTGGTGCCCTCGGAGGGGACTGCGCGCGCAACTCTCGACGTCGAACAGGCCCAGCTCGGCGGCGAAACGGTGAGCGGGCTCAGAGTTGGGCTGGAACGCAGCGGCGGCGCACTCAAGGTGCAAGAATTCAGGGCGGCGCTGCCCGGCAATGCGCGCCTGAACCTCAAGGGAACGATCGTCGGCGACGATGCCCGCGCCTTCAACGGCGATCTCATGCTGAGAGGCGTCAGCCTTGGCCGGTTCCTGGCCTGGGCGGCGCCGGGGACACCAGGCGAGACCCCGGCCGGGGAGGGCCCGTTCTGGCTCGCCAGCGAGCTCTCCCTCTCTCCGGCGCACATCGAGCTGTCCAAAGCCAGCGCCGAGCTTGGCGGAGCTCAGATCGAGGGCAGCCTTCGTTACCGATGGGAGGGCGGCAGTGAACTGGCCCTTGCCCTCGATGGCGCCAGCATCGACCTGTCCGCCGTGGTGCCGGGACTGCTTAGCGAAGGGCGGCTCGCCGCCATGCTTTGGCCGGCGAGCCGATCGGCCACCTACCCGCAGTCGGTGAGGCTGCGTGTCCGTGCCGACGAGGTGGTTGACGGCGGCACGAGGTTCACTGACGTCGACGCCGACATTCTCCTGAGCGGCGGAACGCTGCGGCTGCCGGTGCTGAAGTTCACCTCTCCAGACGGGCTCCGCGTCGAGATGCAGGGTGATGTCAATGACGCGGCGGGGAGAGCGTCTGGCGCGCTGCGCGGCTTCGTCTCCGCACCGACGGCAGAAGCGGTCGCCGCGCTCGGCGGGCTGATGGGTTCCGCGCCGCCGCTGCCTGCCCGTTTGTTGCCTTCCGGCGTCTCTTCGTTCGACCTCGCCTTCACCGCAGCGTTCGGCGATCGCGCGGGTTCGAGGCTGACGATCAGATCGGATGGGATGGTGCAACAATCGCGCGCAACGGCCACCATCCTCCTCGATGGCGGGCTTGCCGGGTGGCGCGCGGCGCCGATCGACGCAACCCTCAAGCTGGAAGGTCCGGACGTGATACCGCTGCTCGTCGGTTCTCTTTCCGGGCCACGCGATCCCTCTCCGCCGAGCGAGGCTTCGTTTGCGCTCAAAGTCTCCGGCAGCTCGGCGGCTTCGCTGGTCACCTTTGCCGAAATCGAGAGCGGTGAGGACCGGCTCACCTTCCGCGGGCAATCCGGTCTCGATGCGGCAGGCGCCCTTGGCGTGTCGGGCGAGCTTCTCTTGGCGGTCGCCGACCTCGGCGAGGCGCAGCCTCTCATGCAATGGCGCCGCCGGCTGCGCCTTGCCGGCATCAGCGTTGCGGGGCTCGTCGATATTGCCGCCAAGGGCGGCACGGTGCGCCTCGAGCCGCGCGGGCTCATGGTCGGCAAGAGCAAGCTGACTGGGCTCCTGACGCTCGCCTCGGGCGAGCCAAATCTGCATATTGAGGGGCGTCTGCGCGCCAGCGAGGCCCCGCTCCAGGGGCTACTCGGTCTACTGGTCGACGGGCGCGCCCGGGACGGGGAAATCCAGGCTGGGGACGCCTCGCCCTGGCCCGATGCGCCGTTTGCTTTCGACAACCTCGAAGGCATCGAAGGCAAGCTCGTCCTTTCCCTCGGCGCGCTTCAGATAGGCGAGGGCACGGCTCTCTCCGAGGCAGAGCTTGCCGTTGAACTGTCGCCGGGGCGAGTCGACGTTGCAAAGCTCGAGGGCCGGGCACTCGGTGGGCGGCTGGCCTCGCGGCTGACGCTTGAGCGTGCCGCAGCCGGGGCTGACCTGTCGTTCTCGGGGCGGCTCGACGGGCTTCAGCTTGAGCAGCTCGGCCCGCGCCGTGGTGGCGAGCCACAGTCGCGCGGCATCGTCAACCTGTCGCTCGACCTGCAAGGCCGGGCGTTGAGCCCGCGCGGACTGCTCGCCGTGGCCACCGGCAAGGGTACCGCGGAAATCATCGACGGATACGTTTCTGGAATCTCCGCGGGGGCGGTCGACAAGGCCGCCGATGCCGTACTCGCCGGCGCTACGGAGGGTGGGCGGAGCACGCTCGAACGCGAGCTTCAATTGGCGCTGCAGGCAAGTGCGCTTGCGATAGGCACGCGCCGGATTCCGCTCGAGGTCGCCGATGGCGCGGTGCGGGTCGGGGCGCTCACCGTTGACGGCCCGGACGGGCGCGTCCGCAATGAAACCACCATCGACCTGCAGGAGCTCCGGGTCGACAGCGAGTGGCAGATAACGCCCAAGCGCTCGGCCGCACGCTCGCCGGCGGGCAGGCCTCAGCTCCCTGGCGTGTCGCTGGTCTATGTTGGGCCCCTCGCCTCCCTCGGCACGTTGAAGCCGCGCCTATCGCTCGACAGTCTCGAGCGCGAGCTGATGGTCCGCCGCATGGAGCGCGAGGTCGAGCAGCTCGAACGCCTCCGCCGCGAGGACGAAGAGCGCATCCGCTTGCAGAATGCCGCTCCGCCCGAGGCCGGCGATCCTCCCGTTCTGGAGGCGCCGTTCCCGATTGCACCGCAGGCGGCGCCTGGTAGTGGCGCCGGTTCGTCGCGGCGGCGCCAGAGCGTCGCGCCCCCGGTACCCGAGCCGCCGGTGTTCCCGGGCTCCGGCGTCTTCAACCAGAGTCGCTAGCCTTGTTTGGTGAGCGTCCGCCCCTTGTCGGCGCTTTGTGGCTGCGAACGTAGTCGAGCACCCACACTCTGATCGCGCTCGACAGCCCGGCTTCGCCGCGGCCCTCGTCGATGTGCTCGACGAGAGAGGCCACCGAGCGCTGCTCGGCGGCGGCCGCCTCCTTCAAGGCGGTCCAGAACGCTTCCTCGAGCGAGACAGAAGTGCGGTGACCGGCGATGGTAAAGGAGCGCTTCACCGGGCGGGATGCGCGCGCCGTCGAAAGGCGCTCAGCCATCCGATCTGGGCTTCGGCCGCTCGGCTCCATCGAGCTTACGCTCGGCAAGCTCCCGCTCTGCCCGTTGGCGCTCGCGCTCGTGCTTGGAGCGGCCGAAACTTGCGCGGTTGCGCTCGGCCTCAGCTCGCTTCTCGGCGCGGGCACGGGCCTTGCGCACCTTGTTCAGATTGATGATCTCTGCGCTCATTGAAACTCCTCGCTGGATAGCGACGTTATCGCGAGGCCCCGAACCCGGCAAACACTAATTCGGATGGTGAGTAACCCCCACGCTCTATCCGTTTACGGGCGCGGTGGGACCTTATAGCTTCTCCGCGCGCCGGGGCTACTTGCAGCGGGCAGGCCTCGATGCCGGCGAACAAGGGGCCGGCACGCGAGGTCACGACGTGCGGGGTGAAATGACGTTCGAGCAACTCAGTCTGATTGCGCTGCTCGCGGCCACGCTCGCGCTCTTCGTGTGGGGCCGGTGGCGTCACGACGTCGTCGCCGCCGTGGCGCTCATGGGAGCGATCGCGCTGGGCCTGGTGAAGCCCGAGCAGGCGTTCACCGGTTTCAGCGATCCCGCCGTCATCACCGTGGCGCTGGTATTGATCCTGAGCACCGCCATCCGCTCCTCCGGCATCCTCCAGCGCATCGTCGCCCATCTCGAGCCGATTCTGCAGCGGCCCAACCTGCAGGTCTGCGTTCTCGTCGCGCTGGTCACCGCACTGTCCGCATTCATGAACAATGTCGGCGCTCTCGCCATCCTGCTTCCCGTCGCCATTTATTCGGCCGAGAAGAGTGGCCGTTCACCGGCGACCCTGCTCATGCCGCTGTCCTTCGGATCACTGCTTGGCGGGCTCATCACCCTTATCGGCACGCCGCCCAATCTGCTGATCTCGAGCGTGCGCCGCGACCTGGGCGGCGAGCCCTTCGCCATGTTCGACTTCGCCCCCGTCGGACTGGGCATTGCCCTCGTCGGCCTCGCCTATCTGACGTTCGCCTGGCGGCTGCTGCCGCGCGACCGCCGCGGCGCGCCCTCGCCTGAAAACCGCTTCCGCATCGAAGACTATGTTTCGGAGGTGGAGGTCGCCGCCGACTCGCCTCTCGTCGGCAAGACCGTGCGCGAACTCGAGAAGATCGGCGATGGTGATGTGACGGTTCTTTCCATCATCCGCCGCGACGATCGCCGCTTAGCCCCCGCCGGGTGGTCGAGGATCGACGCAGGGGACGTGCTGATCCTGGAGGCGGAGTCGGCAGCGCTGAAGCGCGTCGTCGATCAGGGCAAGCTCACGCTGGTCGGCAGCAAGGAGATCGATCCCAAGCACATCCGCTCGGAGGAGGTCGGCATCGTCGAGGCGGTGATCATGCCGGGGTCGCTGCTGATCGGACGGTCTGCGGCGGGCGTGCGGTTGCGGGACTATGGCGTCAACCTGCTTGCGCTGAGCCGCCAGGGCCGCCGCTCCACGAGCCGGCTGAGCCGGGTGCGCTTGCAGACGGGCGACGTGATCGTGCTGCAAGGCGATCTCGAGCAGATGCCGGTCATCCTGCGCGATCTCGGCGCGCTGCCGCTGGCCGAGCGCAAGATCGACCTCGGCCGGCCGGCCCAGGTCGCGCTCCCCATCTCTGTGATGGCGGTAGCCGTCGTGGCCACCGCCATGGGCGTGGTGCCGGTCACCGTTGCTTTCCTAGCGGCTGCGGTGATCCTGGCGCTGTTCCGCGTGACCCGGCTTGCCGACATGTACGAGGCGGTGGACGGCTCGATCATCGTCCTGCTTGCGGCGCTCATTCCGGTTACGGGCGCGATGCAGACCACGGGGTTGACCGACGTGATCGCGGCTTCCCTTGCAGCCGCCGGCGATGCGTTGCCGCCCGCCGGCATGCTGGCGCTCGTGCTGGTCGCCACCATGCTGGTGACCCCGATCCTCAATAATGCGGCGACCGTGCTGCTCATGGGGCCGATCGCGGCCGGGTTCGCGGCGAAGCTCGGGCTCAGCATCGATCCTTTCCTGATGGCGGTGGCGATCGGTGCCTCCTGCGATTTCCTCACCCCCTTTGGCCATCAGTCGAACACGCTTGTGATGGGACCCGGCGGCTACCGCTTCGGCGACTATGCGCGGCTCGGCCTGCCCCTCTCCATCATTGTTGCGCTGGTGGCGGTCCCCCTCATTATGTCCGTATGGCCGATGCGCTGACAGTGGGCCGGCGCCGAGCGGTCAGCGGAAATAGAGGTCGGCGGCCTGGCAGGCTGCAGCAATGGAGGCAAACATCGCAGCGACCGCATTCATCAGCGACTGGCGGTTGAGGAGGGACGGAAGCGATTCCGGACCGACCAGCGTCCACAACGACAACGGTCTGATCCGGATGCCGGCACCGATCAGCCAGAACACGGCCGACGCAAGGGCCGCGGTTACACCGATCATTTGCACGATGTTCATGCTGCTTCCCCCAAGCGCTGCCGCCTTCCTTGGCCGTACTCACTCGTCCGGTCCGATCATGCGCTCGGGCCGCACGACGGCATCGAACTCGGCCTCCGTGACGTAGCCGCCGCCGACCGCCTCCTCGCGCAGCGTTGTGCCTTTCGCGTGCGCCGCCTTGGCGATCTTGGCGGCATTGTCGTAGCCGATCTTCGGCGCCAGCGCGGTGACCAGCATGAGCGAACGCTCGAGCGCGGCCTTGATGTTGTCGCGCCGCGCCTCGATGCCGACAACGCAGTTATCGGTGAAGGACACCGCCGCGTCGGCCATGAGCTGCACCGATTGCAGGAAGTTGTAGGCCATCACCGGATTGTAGACGTTGAGCTCGAAGTGGCCTTGGCTGCCGGCGAAGGTAACGGCCGCGTGGTTTCCGAAGATCTGTACGCAAACCTGCGTCAACGCCTCGCTCTGGGTAGGGTTCACCTTGCCCGGCATGATCGAGGAACCGGGTTCGTTCTCCGGCAGCGCCAGCTCGCCGAGGCCGGAGCGCGGGCCGCTGCCCAAGAAGCGGATATCGTTGGCGATCTTGAAGAGCGCGGCCGCTGCCGAGTTGATGGCGCCGTGGCTGAACACCATGGCATCGTGTGCGGCAAGCGCTTCGAACTTGTTGGGGGCCGAGACGAACGGCAATCCGGTGATGGCGGCGATGCGCTCGGCGACCTTTTCGGCGAAGCCCTTGGGCGCGTTGAGGCCGGTGCCCACGGCGGTGCCGCCCTGGGCAAGCTCGTATAGGCCGGGCAGCGTTGACTCGATGCGGGCCGCCGCATTCGCCACCTGGGCGGCATAGCCTGAGAACTCCTGCCCCAGTGTGAGCGGGGTCGCATCCTGGGTATGGGTGCGCCCGATCTTGATGATGTCGGCGAACGCCCGCTCCTTTTCGGCGAGCGCCGAATGGAGCTTGCGCAGCGCCGGCAGCAGCCGGTGCACGATCTGCTCGGCACAGGCGATGTGCATGGCCGTCGGGTAGGTGTCGTTCGACGACTGGCTCATGTTGACGTGATCGTTGGGATGAACGGGTTTCTTGGAGCCCATCACCCCCCCCAGCATCTCGATGGCGCGGTTGGCGATCACCTCGTTGGCGTTCATGTTGGACTGCGTGCCGGAGCCGGTCTGCCACACCACCAGGGGGAAGTGGTCGTCGAGCTTGCCGTCGATGACCTCCTGGGCGGCGGCGACGATGGTCTTGCCGAGCTTGGGGTCGAGGCGCCCGAGCGCCATGTTGGCCTCGGCCGAGGCCCGCTTGACGATGCCGAGCGCGCGGATAATGGATTTCGGCTGGCGCTCCCAGCCGATGCGGAAGTTGTTGCGCGAGCGCTCGGCCTGGGCTCCCCAGTACTTGTCGGCGGCAACCTCTATGGGGCCGAAGGTATCCGTCTCGGTGCGCGTCTTCGCCCTGCTTTCGCTCATGATCGCCATGCTCCGCAGCTCTCCATCCCGCCAAGGGAGTTAGAACCGCCTCCTCCGCAAGGCAAGCCGGTCGTGGGGCGGGGCCTAAGCGGCGAGCAGGATTGTCAGCGCCGCCGCCATCTGGCAACCCTTGGCGCAGGAGTTGGCGTGCGTCAGAAGCGCGAGGGCGAAAAGGCAGTGGCGAGGAAGCCGAGACAGCGCACCTACACGCCCGATGCGCGGGGCACGCTTTCCGGCCTGCGCATCCTTGACCTGTCGCGGCTCTTCGCCGGCAATCTGCTGACCCAGATTTTGGGCGATTTCGGCGCTGAGGTCATCAAGGTCGAGCCGCCTGCCGGCGACACCCTGCGCGGCTGGCGTACCAGGGGCATCGCCACGCACTGGAAGCTTTATTCGCGCAACAAGAAGAGCCTCTGTCTCGAGCTGCGCAAGCCCGAGGCCCGGGACCTGCTGCTCAAACTGGTGCCCACGGCCCAGGTGTTTATCGAGAGCTTTCGCCCCGGCACCCTCGAGGCTATGGGCCTTGCGCCGGATCTTCTGCTTGAACGCAATTCGAAGCTCATCGTCACGCGCATCTCCGGCTGGGGCCAGACCGGGCCCTACCGTCGCCGGCCGGGCTTCGGCACCGTGATCGAGAGCATGTCGGGCTTCGCCTCTATGAACGGGTTCCCCGATCGCGAGCCGGTTCTTCCGCCGATGTATCTTGCCGACGGCGTTGCCGGGCTCTACGGCGCCGCCGCCGTCATGATTGCGCTCAGGGAGGTTGAAAGAAACGGTGGGCCGGGACAGGTCATCGACCTGCCGCTGCTCGATCCGCTGTTTGCGATCCTGAGCCCGCACGCCGCCAATTTCCACCTGACTGGAAAGGTCGTGCAGCGCATGGGCAGCCGGTCGCGCAACTCGGCTCCGCGCAACGCCTACCGCTGCAAGGACGGCAAATATGTGGGCCTTTCCGCTTCGACCCAGCAGATGACCAAACGGCTCTTCCGCGCCATAGGCCGGCCCGAACTCATTGATGACCCACGCTTTCGCACCAACGCCGACCGAGTAGAGCATCTGGAGGAGATCGACGCCATCATCGCGCCCTTCATCGCCCAGCGCACGCAGGCAGAGAACGTTGCTTTCTTCGAGCAGGCGGAAGTGACGATCGGGCCCATCTACGACATTTCCCAGATCATCGAGGATCCGCACGTGCTCGAGCGGGAGCTGATCGCCGACTATCCCGACGAAGACATGGGCTACTTTCCCATGCACCACGTCGTGCCGCGTCTTTCCGGCACTCCCGGCTCGATTCGCACGCCGGCTCCTGCGCTGGGCGAGCACAACCGCGCGCTGCTCGCCGAGATCGGCATCGACGAGGCGGCCTACCGGACCCTGCTGGCGCAGGGGATTGTGGCCGAGGGCGAGGGCCTGTGCCAACCAAAGAGAGCAGAGGGGCGGGCGAAATAGGCGCCCGCAAGTAACGATACCGTGTTACATGGGAGACAGCGACCTTCCCTCGATGCGGCTAGTTTGCGGCCGTCACCACATGGGGGCGTCCTGCACCAGGGCAGTCCGCCAGCGAAGGAGGAGATCATGATTGCAAACGGACTGTTGAGGAGCGCCATCTGTTGCGGCGCGTTGGCGGCTCTTGCGCTGACGCCCATGCTGTTCAGCACGCCTGCCGAGGCCCAGAGGGGTCGCGGCGGCAGCAGCACCCTGGAAGAGATCGAGATTCAGACACCGGGACCGATGAAGGGCTATTCCGGCTCGCCGGTCGGCGCCGGATCGCTCGTCTACTGCGACTATCAGCGCATCCCCAACCGCAAGTGCACCATCGGTGCGGACGGCAAGGAGCGCTGCAAGATCGTCAATTGGACGCTGAAACAGTACTGCTACTGAGGCGCTGGCCCGGCAAGGGCTGTGGCGGCGGGGCTTCGCGAGGGGCGCGGGG
>DATLZB010000198.1:0-14237 GCA_035574175.1 Hyphomicrobiaceae bacterium | reverse complement strand
GGCCTCGGCGGCTTTTCGATTGCCGACTCGACCGGCCGCTGGGTCGGGCTCGACGTCGATGTCTGCCGCGCCATCGCCGCCGCCCTGCTCGGCGACGGCAACAAGGTTCGCTTCGTGCCGCTCAACGCCCAGCAGCGTTTCACCGCGCTTCAATCCGGCGAGGTCGACGTCCTGTCGCGCAACACCACCTGGACGCTCACCCGCGACACCCAGTTGGGCCTCAACTTCACCGCCGTCACCTACTACGACGGCCAGGGCTTCATGGTGCCCAAGAAGCTCAACGTGAAGAGCGCCAAGGAACTGGCCGGCGCCACCGTGTGCGTGCAGCCCGGCACCACCACCGAGCTCAATCTGGCCGACTACTTCCGTGCCAACAACATGCAGTACAAGCCGGTGGTCATCGAGAACCTGCAGGAGGTGAACGCGGCCTTCTTCTCGGGTCGCTGCGACACCCTCACCACCGATGCGTCGGGCCTCGCTTCGGTGCGCGTCAACGATGCACCGAAGGGCAAGAGCGACGACTACGTCATCCTGCCTGAGATCATCTCCAAGGAACCGCTCGGACCGGCCGTGCGCCAGGGCGACGAGCAGTGGTTCGACATCGTCAAGTGGACGATCTTTGCGCTGGTCGAAGCCGAAGAGCTCGGCATTACCCAGGCCAACGTCGAGGAGCTGGCGAAAACCTCCACCAACCCTAACGTCAAGCGGGTGCTCGGCTCGACGCCCGGCATGGGCAAGGCGATCGGCCTGCCCGAAGACTGGGTGGTGAAGGCCGTCAAGGCGGTCGGCAACTACGGCGAGATCTGGAAGCGCAACGTCGAGCCGCTGGGGCTGCCGCGCGGCCTGAACAACCTGTGGAACAAGGGCGGCATCATGTACGCGCCGCCGATCCGCTGACGAAAAGCGCGAGCGCCGCTCGGGAGACGTCCCGGGCGGCGCTCTTGCATCTGCGCTGCCGGACCGGGCAACACCCGTCATGACCGATCTCACGTTGCGCACGCCGGGGACCAAGCCGAAGCGGGCACGGCGCGGCTTTTATGACCGAGACGTGCAGGCCATCTTCTGGCAGGTCGTCGTGCTGGCGCTCGTCATCGGTCTCGGCGCCTATCTCGTTCGCAACACGATGATCAATCTCGAGACCCGTCACATTCACACGGGTTACGGGTATCTCGGACGCGAATCCGGCTTCGACATCGGCGAGAGCCTCATTCCCTACAGCGCGGCGAACACCTACGGCCGGGCCCTTCTCGTTGGCTTCCTCAACACGCTGCACGTGGCGGTCATCGGCGTGGCGCTCGCCACCATCCTCGGCGTTTTCGTCGGTATCGGCTCGCTGTCGAAGAACTGGCTGCTCGCCAAGATCACGGCCGGCTACATCCATTTTCTGCGCAACGTCCCCGTGCTGCTGCAGATCATCCTGTGGTACTCGCTCATCATCAACGAGCGGTTCCTGCCCGGGCCGCGTCAGGCCGAGCCGTTCTTCGGCATGTACCTTACCCAGCGCGGTTTCTACTTCCCGGTGCCGGTGGCGCACCAGGGCTGGTTTGCCGGTTTGGTCGGGCTCGCCGTCGGCGTGCTCGCGGCATGGGCCGTCGGCCGCTGGGCCAAGCGCCGGCAGGAACTCACCGGGGTGCCGTTTCCGGCGTTCTGGACGGGAGCCTTCCTTATCGTTGCGCTGCCGGTGCTGGCGTGGGCCGCGTTCGGTGCGCCCACTGACCTGCACATGCCGCAGTTGATGGGCTTCAACATCGGCGGCGGCGGCCGCATCACGCCCGAGTTCGTCGCCGTGCTGTTCGGGCTTACCGTCTATACGTCGGCCTTCATCGGTGAGATCGTGCGTGCCGGCATCCTGTCGGTGCCCAAGGGCCAGATCGAGGCGGCGCGTGCGCTGGGCCTGAGGGAGGGGGTGATTCTGCGCAAGATCACGCTGCCGCAGGCGCTGCGGGTGATCATTCCGCCGCTCACCAGCCAGTACCTCAACCTGACCAAGAACAGTTCGCTGTCGGTGGCCATCGGTTATCCCGACCTCGTCAACGTGGCCAACACCGAGATCAACCAAACCGGTCAGGCGATCGAGGGGATCTCGATCATCATGATCGTGTATCTGTCCATCAGCCTGGCGACCGCCGCACTGATGAACTGGTACAACAAAAAGAAGCAGCTCGTGGAGCGATAGTGATGCGTGCGGCGAGCCGGATATCGCCGATCGACTGGGTCCGCGCCAACCTGTTCAACAGCTGGCTCAACGGCGCGCTGACCGTGGTTCTGGTCGCATTCCTGGCGTGGCTGCTGCCCAAGCTCTACGCCTGGGCGGTGACGGATGCGGTGTTCGCGCCGGACTCCAACGCCTGCCGCACGGCGGACGGCGCATGCTGGGGCTTCCTGGTCGAGAAGCTTCGCCTGATCATGTTCGGCACCTATCCGTACACTGAGCAGTGGCGGCCGCTGGCCACCGTCATCTTGCTGCTCACGCTGATCGGGTTCACCATGAACCCGCGGCTGTGGAGCCGCTGGCTGTGGATCTCCTGGCTCGTCGGCGTTCTGGTCATGTGGATCCTCATGAACGGCGGTGTCTTCGGCCTTCCCGAGGTCGAGACCGACCGCTGGGGCGGCCTGCCGCTGACCTTGATTCTCGCCGTCAACGGCATTGTGTTTTCGTTCCCCCTCGCCATCCTCCTGGCACTCGGGCGCCGTTCGGACATGCCGGCGATCAAGGCCATCTGCATCGCCTTCATCGAGCTTGTGCGCGGCGTACCGCTGATCACCGTGCTGTTCATGGCGAGTTTGATGATCCCGTTGTTCCTGCCCGAGGGGATCACCATCGACAAGCTGCTGAGAGCGCAGATCGCTTTCATCCTGTTCGCGGCCGCCTACGAGGCGGAGGTGGTGCGCGGCGGCCTGCAAGCCATTCCCAAGGGGCAGTTCGAAGCCGCCGATGCGCTCGGCCTATCCTACTGGCAGAAGACCGGCTTCATCATCCTGCCGCAGGCGCTGAGGGTGGTCATTCCACCGATGGTCAACACGTTCATTGGCTTCTTCAAGGACACGAGCCTCGTCATCATCATCGGCATGTTCGACCTGCTTGGGGCCACCCGGCTCGCCTCCAGCGATCCGGTATGGCGACCCTACTATGTCGAGGGTTTGGTGTTCGTTGCGCTCATCTATTTCGCCTTCTGCTTTACCATGGCCGAGTACAGCCGCTGGGTTGAGCGCCGCCTCAACACCGCCACGCGCTGACGTCGGCCGGACGGGCTCAGCAACGTGAAAGGGTGTGTGGCCGCGCGGTCGGTCGCTCCGAGCGATGACCCCTCTCGCGCATTCCCGGCCGGCGCATCGGCCCTGTCGGGGCTCTTCAGGGGCGGTGAAAGGTGGCGATCAACCCTTTCCGCCGAGCAGCTTTGCCACGTGATCGCCGATGGCGAGCGCCGCCGTCAGCCCTGGGCTCTCGATGCCGAACAGCATGACGAGGCCCTCCCGCCCGTGCTCTGATGGTCCGTGGATTGCGAAGTCGGCGACGGGTTCGCCCTCGCGGTAGAGCTTCGGGCGAACGCCGGTATAGTCGGGGTGCAGACGTTCCGCGGCGAGGCCCGGATAGTAGCTTCTGATGGCGTGGAGGAACGGCCCGAGCTTGTCCGGCTCGAAGCTGTAGTCGATGTCCGTCGTCCATGCCATGTCGGGGCCGAACTTGCAGCGGCCCGCAATGTCGACGGTGGCGTGCAGACCGAGCCAGGCGCCCTGCGGCATCGGATAGATGTGGCGCTGAAAGGGCGAGCGGCCCGACAGCGCGTAGTATTGCCCCTTGGCGTAGTAGGTGGCGGGCGGCCGGTAGCTGCCGGGAAAACTGAGCATGGCGGCCAGCTTCGAAGCATGGAGACCGGCGGCGATGACGAGGCTCTCGCAGCCGACGCGCGTGTCGCCCGCCACTTCGACCGTGAACAGACCGCTCCCGGTCGCTTCGATGCGGGTGACCTCGCTGCGCAGCACGATTTGCGCCCCCCGCGCCTCGGCGTGGCCCTCGAGCGCGAGCATCAGGCCGTGGCTGTCGACGATGCCGGTTGAGGGCGACAGCAAAGCCGCTGCACAGGCGACTTCGGGCTCGAGCCGCTTGGCCTCGGCTGGGGTGAGCGGGACGAGATCGTCGACGCCATTGGCGCGCGCGTTGCGCGCGATGGCCTCCAGTTTCGCCGTCTGATCGGCGGCGGTCGCTACCACCAGCTTGCCGCAGCGCCGGTGGCGGATGCCGTTCGCTGTGCAGAAGGCATAGAGCTGGTGCTTGCCTTCCACGCACAGTTTGGCGCGCAGGCTGCCGGGCGGGTAGTAGAGGCCGGCATGGATCACCTCACTGTTACGCGAGCTCGTCTCGCTGCCGATCACTTCGTGTCGTTCAAGCACCAGTACCTGGCGGCCGGCGCAAGCCAGCGCCCGCGCGATTGCAAGCCCGACCACGCCGGCGCCAACGACGACCGTCTCGACATCCGCTGACATGCCAGCCTTCACCCTCCGCTCCTCGCCAGCTCTTCGCACGAATTGGCTGCTCCATCCAATGTGCCGTTGGGGGACTTGCACCGGCAGGGTTGTGGAACATAAATAGAACATGAAGTGGCCGCATATGCGGGCCGACTCACGTTACATCATGCCGTTTCGGCCCTCGGGTCCCCTGCGGAGGAGGCAACGCCATGGCCCTGTTTTCCACCTCGAGCCGGCTGGCGCCGCACGCCCATGCCGGCGCGGACCGCTGCCCGTTGTGCGAGCAGCCGATTGCCCGAGACATCGCCCGGCGTATCGAAGCGCGCCGGCAGGAACAGCACGAGGCGGCGCTTGCCCTTGCCCGCGCCGAGGTTGCCGCCTCGATGGAGCGGCGTCTGGAGGCGGCGCGCAGCGAGGCGCAGCAGGCGGCCGAGGCGGCCGCGCTCGCCAAGCTCGCCGAACTTCAGGCGCGTCTTGCCGAGGCCGAAGGGGCCCGCGCGGCGCTCGCCGCGGAGCAGGAGGCGGCCGTTGCCCGGCGCGTGGAGGAAATCAAGCTGGCGCTGAACAACGAGCGCGAGGCTGCGGTGCTCGCCGAGAAGGCCAAGGTGCTGAAACTGCAGTCGGAGCTAGCCGACATGCAGCGCAAGCTGGAAGGTAGGTCCGCGCACGAGCTCGGCGAAGCCTCCGAGGTCGACCTTTTCGAGCAGCTCAAGGCAGCCTTCGAGGGCGACCGCATCCGCCGCGTTGGCAAGGGCGTCAACGGCGCCGACGTCATCCACGAGATCGTCAACAACGGCCGGGTGTGCGGCAAGATCGTCTACGACGCCAAGAACCGCAACGCCTGGCAGAACGAGTTCGTTGCCAAGCTCAGAGCCGACAAGCTCGCCGAGGGCGCCGACCACGCCATTCTCGCCAGCAACAAGTTTCCCAAGGGCGCCAAGCATCTCCACCACCAGGACGGGGTGATCGTGGCGAGCCCGGCGCAGGTCGTTGCCGTTGCCGACATCCTGCGCGGCCTCACCGTTCGCATGCACGCGCTGCGCATGAGCGCCGAGCAGAGGGAGAAGAAATCAGCCGAGCTTTACGCCTTCATCACCTCCGCCCATTGCCGGGAGCTGATCGACTCCGTCGAGATCCAGACCGGCAAGATGCTCGAGCTCGACCTCAAGGAACAGGAGGCGCACCGCCGCTTGTGGGATCAGCGCGCCAAGCTCATTCAGGCGGTCAGAAAGGCCAACGGCGATCTCGCCTTCGAGATCGACCGCATCATCGGTACTGCCGGGCAGTGAGCGCTACGGGCGCTTGCACCCTGCGCGCCCTTACCCGGTCGGGTTCAGGTAAGGGGCGATGCCATCGCCGGATCTAGTGCCGAAGTCCGGGATCTCGGGGCGCGCCACGTCGGCCGTCGGGTCCTCGGAGCGGCGGGACTTGCCCTCGAAGTAGGCGCCCTGCTCGATCGACAGCGTTTGATGGAAGACGTCGCCCTCCACGTGACTGGTGGACTGCAGCAGCACTTTGCGGCCGCGGATCGAGCCCATGACGTGGCCGCGCACGACCACTTCCTCCGCGACGATGCCGCCGGTGATGCGCGCCCGCTCCCCGATCACCACGTTGGTGCCGTGAATGTCGCCCTGCACCTCGCCTTCGACCTGCACCTCGCCGCGGGAGACCAGATTGCCCATGATGGTGAGGTCGGGGCCGATCACCGATGGGATGCTGCGTTCGCCGAGCCTGCCGCCGAGGCCGGAGCGGGGAGCGCCGGCTGGCGCTGACCCGTTAGCGGGGAAGCTCAGCGGGCTGGGCGGGGTGCTTGATGGCGTCACCAGACCATCCTTGTCGGACTTTTTGAAGCTGGACAGCATGCGCACCCACCTCCCCAACACAACGCCGAGGCCTGACCGGGCCCCCTCCTTGCCAGCTCCAAGCCGCCCGTGCCGGACGCCATGCTGGCCCGCCCCCGACAGGGGATGCTGCCTCCTCGATACGCCACGCGAGCGGCACGCTGCCCTGCCCTGCCCTTACCTTTGCCCCTGGTTGTGGCGGCTTCAAGACCGCTCGCCGCAAAAGAGCAAAGCGGCGGGCCCTATGGCCGCGGATCAGGAGGCCATCGCCCGCGCCGCAGCCAGCACCTCCTCCGCATGCCCGGGCACTTTGACGCCGCGCCAGCTCCGCACAATTCTGCCCTTGCCGTCGATCAGGAAGGTAGAGCGATCGACGCCCATATAGGTCCTGCCATACCTCGACTTCTCGACCCACACCCCGAATGCCTGTGCAACCTTCTTGTCCGGGTCCGAGGCCAGCGGCACCTTGAGATCGTGCTTTTCGCGGAATTTCCGATGGCTGTCGCTGCCGTCGGGAGAGATGCCGATCACCTCGACGCCGGCCTTTTTGAACTGGGGCAGCAGGTTGGTGAAGTCTTTCGCTTCGAGCGTGCAGCCGGAGGTGTCGTCCTTGGGGTAGAAATAGAGCACCACCACACGCCCCTTGAGGCTCGATAGGCGCTGTTTGCGCCCGTCATCGAGCTGGAGCTCGACATCCGGGGCCGCGCTACCGTCCTTGACCATCCTGCACCGCCTTTCTTTTGACGCGTTTTTGCATGCACAAAACCAGAAATATAGGTTACGACGAAACTGCTTGCTGCGCACGAGTCGCGCCGGCGGTCTCTCAGTAATGTCTGTGTTCGGCTGCCTCTGGCGGGGGTGCGCGGGCGGCCGCAGCTGACCAGCTTGTGGTTGGCGGGCCGGTTATGCCGCGTGTTGGCGTCGTCCCTTGGGGGTGGGCGAAGGGCAACGGTGGAAAGAGCGAGACAGCCATCCGAAAGAAGGAGTGTCACGGTGCGGCTGCCCGCCCCGTCGCGGTGGCACGTGCGCGAGGGCTCGGCGCTCGACAGACTGGCGGGCTTCGCTGTTGCCCTGCTGAAGGGTCTCATTCCGATCGTGCTCCTTGGCGGGCTCGCCTTCGGGCTCCTCTACGTGCGCCTACTCAACGGGCCGGTCTCGTTGAACTTTATTGCCGAATCGATTGGCCGCACGGTCGGCACCGAGATCGGCCTTGCCGTCGACATCGAGCATGCGACCATGGCCCTTTCCGAGGCCGGCGGCCTTGAAATTCAGCTCCGCAACCTCCGCTTCGCCGACCCACAGGGCGAGCCCGTCGCCGCGGCACCGCTCGCCACCGTGCAGCTCAGCTATCGCGCGTTGTGGTCGGGACGGATCGCGCCGCGGCGGGTGGAGCTGATCCAACCGCGTCTTATCGTTTCCTATTCCGAGGAGCACGGCTTGGCCTTGAGCTTCGCGCGCGCCGCCGCGCGGCGGGCTGCCGAAGGGGAACAATCCGACCTGAAAGATGCGGCCTCGGCCGAGGCCGCAGCCTCCGTCGCCTCCGCCTTGAGACCCATCAACGTGGCGCAGACCCTCTCGGCGATTGCCGTGGCGGGACGCCGCGCCGAGCATGCTGCCGCCTACCTGAAGAGTATCGGGGTACGCGATGCCACCGTTATTCTGAACCACCGCGGCAGGCATGCGATCTGGCGCCTGACCGAAGCCGACCTCGGCGTCGATCACCGCCGCCAGGGCAGTGTGATCCGAGGCAACATGACGTTCGCCAGCCCGCTCGGGCCCTGGCGCATGACCATTGCCACTGAGAACTTCGAGCAGGCGAGGAGCGTGTCCCTCAAGGCTTCCGTGCGCGGCCTCGTGCCGAGCCTGCTCGCCATGCAGGCGCCGCAGCTTGCGGAGCTTGCTGCGTTCAACCTTCCGGTGGACGGCGATGCCGAGATCGAACTTTCCGAGCGCGGCGAGCTGCTGAGCGCCAACGCCAGGCTTGACCTCAAACGCGGCAAGCTGGTGACGCCCTGGCTCGACGGTGCCGCGCTCGGCATCGACGGCGGCTCGATCAACCTGCGCTATTTGCGCGAGCAGCAGCGGCTGGTGCTCGAGCCCTCCACCGTGAGCTGGGGTGACAGTCGGCTGACGCTTGCCGGGGCCATCACCCCGGCCGCCCGCCATGTGCTGGGCGGCGACAGTTGGGCTGTCGAGCTGTGGGCCACCGAAGGGCGGCTCGCAGCCGAGGAGTTCGGGGTTGCCGCCGTACCGGTGTCGGCCCTCCGCGCGCAGGGCCTGTTCAACCCCGCCCGCCGCGCCCTCGAGATCACGGAGTTCCGCCTCAAGGCCGGAGAGGCCGACATCACCGCTGCCGGTAACGTGGTCGCCGGCGGCGCCATCCCCGCAGTCTCGTTGCAGGGCCGCATGGGTCCCATGTCCATGGCCACCGCCAAGGCGTTGTGGCCTGCAGCGGTCGCGCCGGCGGCGCGCCGGTGGGTCGGCACGCAGGTGCTCGGCGGACGCCTCCTCGCCGGCCACTTTACGCTCGAGCAGGGGGAGGCCGGCACCGATCGCCTTCTGCGCAGCGGTACCGAGCGCGCACGCCTGTCGGTTGCCATCGAGACCGCCGAGGTCAGGTTCGTGCCGCATCCGGGCTTCCTGCCCGTCGATGCGCCACGCGCCCTGGTCCGGCTCGAGGGCGACGACCTCGAGGTGGCGCTGCCCGAGGCATCCGTTGCGGTCGGCGGTGCCGGCCGGCTCTTAATCCGCTCGGGGCGCCTCCTGTCCAGCAACGCCATGGCTCCGACCGCGATCGGGGAGTTGACGTTCCGCGTACAAGGGACCGCCGGTGCAGCGCTCGCCTATCTCGATCAGGAAGCGCTGAACGCCGAGCGGCCGCTGGGTCTTTCAAGCGATGAGGTTGAGGGTAAGGCCGAAGCCCAGTTCAAGATCGCCGTGCCGCTCGGCGAGCGGCTCGGGCTTGAGGACCTGCGCATTGAGGGCAAGGGCCGGGTGACGGAAGGGGCGGCCCGCAACCTGCTCGGCAGCTATGACGTCAGCGGCTCGACCCTTGCCTTCGAGGTGACCGAGCGCGCCGTTGACGTCACCGGCGATCTCTTGATCTCCGGCGTGCCGGCCAAAGTCGCCTGGCATCGCATCATGGGTGCGAGGTCGGACCAACAGCCACCGCTGCGCATCCGAGCGAGCCTCGACGCCGGCGATCGCTCCAGGCTGGGCCTCGATGTCAATCACATCGTGTCGGGCGAGATGACGGTCGATGTCGCGATCGCCTCCGGCGCGCAGGGCCCCTCGCCCGCCATGCAGGTGCGCGGCGACCTCACCAACGCCGAGCTGCTGCTCGAGGGCATCGCTTGGCGCAAGCCGGCGGGCCGTTCGGCCTTCGTGCAGTTCGACATGGTCAGGGTATCCGCCCGCCAGAGCGAGCTGCAGAACTTCAAGGTTGTGGGCGACGACATCGCCATCGACGGCGTACTCATCCTCGACGGCCACGGCCGAGTGCGCGAGTTCCGCTTTCCGGAGTTCTCGGTCAAGATCGTTTCGCGCCTCGCCGTGGAGGGCAAGCTGCGCAATGACAACGTGTGGGAGATCACCGTCCGCGGCGCTACCTTCGACGGCCGCGATTTTTTCCAGTCGCTCTATTCGGTCGGCCAGTTGCGCGACCGGCCGCTGCTCGAAGGCAAGGACCGGCCGGGGCAGGACGTGCGGGTCGAGATCGACAATGTACTGGGATTCTCCGACCTTTCACTCAGGGGACTGCGGCTGCAGATGTCGAAGCGCGGCGGCAGGATCGTCTCCCTTGCCGCGCGCGGCAGCATCGCCGGCAGCGGCCGCAACGCGCCCCTCACCGCGCTCGAGGTGACCCTTCAGCAGGCTCCGAACGAGCCGCGCAAGCTGGTTGCAGCGTCCGACGACGCCGGCCAGGTCTTCCGTCTGTTCGGCTTCTATCCCAACATGCAGGGTGGGCAGCTCAGGCTGGAGGTGAACCTCGACGGCCGCGGGCCGGCGGAAAAGACCGGGCTTCTTCTCGTCAGGCAGTTCAGTCTGCTCGGCGACCCGGTGGTCTATGAGGTGTTGCAAGGGCCGGAGGGCCTGCGCGAGGGCGGCGGCGTCGGACGGCCGCAACGCACAGCCGCGCGGGAGCGGATTCCGTTCGACTACATTCGCGCCCCGTTCTCGGTCGGGCACGGGCAGTTCGTCATCGAGGATGCCGACCTGCGCGGGGCGGTGCTCGGGGCCACGCTCAAGGGCAAGGCGGACTTTGCCGCCCAATGGGTCGACCTCGGCGGCACCTATGTTCCCCTGCAGGGGCTCAACGCGGCTGTAGGAGTGATCCCCGGCATCGGACAATTGCTGGCCGGGCCTCGCGGCGAAGGCGTGCTTGGCATGACCTATGCCATCAAGGGACCGATGGCGCGACCGCAGGTGCTCGTCAATCCGCTGTCCATTGCTCTGCCCGGCATCCTGCGCGAGATGATGCAGATGACCAATCCGGCTCCGCGCGTGACGCCGCGTGAGGAAGGCTCGGCACGTCCCGTGCAGGCGCCGGCGGTGCGCTCTTCCTCCACCACCGCGGGCAGTGGGGCGGCGGCCGGGGCGGCTGAGCCGCGCGTGGACCCCGATGGGGGATGGATCTCCGAGACCATTCCGTCGGGCGCGTCGCGCGGGCGCGACTGAAACAGAACGTGACGAGCCGGCCTTGCTTTTCTGGCGGCATTACCTCGCGCTCGCGACCGCTTCGAGCGAGGCCTTGAGCGCGGCGCCGCCCGCGACCTGAGGCAGCGATGGGGTGAGCCGCTCCTTCCTCTCCCATTGTCGGATGAGGCGCTTGGCACGCTCGAAGGCCTTTGTGAATGAGGCCTCCTCCCGAAGCGCATGGTTGAAGAAGGCATCGCCGAAGTAGGTCCACTGGCGCCTGTCCTCGCAGCCGAAGGACGTCCGCTCGGCATGCGCCGCGGTGATGACGAGGGTGTTGGCGTCGGCGAGTGCCGGGATGAAGCTTCCCGAGCGGCAGGCCGAGATCACGACCACGCGGTTCTTGATGCCCGAACCGTCGAGCATGGCCTTGAGACGTTGCGGCGTCAGGTTGTTGAAGCCGAAGCCCGGCATGTCGACCGCGAATACGCCCTTGGTCCCGTGCGAGGTCAGGAACAGGAACAGCACGTCGCGCTGCTTGTCGAGGAGCCCGCCCAGGTGCTGCAGGATGCGATCGAGGTTGGTGAGGTTGGCGAGGGGAATCTCCTCCACCGTGCTCGCGTGGTTGACGAGGACGACGGATCTTCCCTTGGTGCCGAAGCGCTCATCGAAGAGCTCGCGTACCGCGAGCACCTCGCGCTTGAAGACGGCCTCGGCGCCGTAGCCGGCGAAGCCGACGAAGTAGAGCTGCGTGCGGTCGGCGCGAGCAGTATCGATCTCAGCGAGTGTCCGGCTGACCAGCTCGGGCTGGCGGTAGTAGGCTTGCTCGACATCGACCTCGATCCGGCGCGGCTGGGCGATGGCGGTGGCCAGCGCTCCCGCCAAGAACGCCGCCAGGACGGCTAACCCCAGGAGGCGGTCTCGAAGAGTCCGTAGCATCATCGTCGAACGATCGCGTCCATCAACGGTCTTTGGCGACAGACTAGCACGACACGCGAAGGGAGCGACCGCCGTTAACAGCTTCGCGCTGATGCCTTACGCTTGACACCCGAGGGCCGCCAGCCGCAGCATCCCCCTGGTTGCAAACAAGTACATCGTTGTTGGGAGAACAGTATGTTCAGACCGCCCTTCACGTCGCTCACCCGTGCCGGCCTCTTTTTTCTGCTGCCGACCGCCGCCCTGGCGCAAGCCCATCTGCCCGAGGGCTCCGGCAAGGACCTTGTCGCCGGCGTATGCACGGCCTGCCACGAGGTGAACCAGATCACGCGCAGCTCGGGCTACACGCGCGATCAATGGAAGGAGCTGATCGGTACGATGATCGACCTGTCGGGCACGCCCGACAAGCAGGGCGAGATCACCCAGTACCTGGCTGCGCACTTTCCGCCCAACACGAAGCGAGCGGCGAAACAGGTGCCCGGTGACGCGGAGGTCACGTTCAAGGAATGGGTGACCCCGACGCTCGGCCAGCGCTCGCGCGATCCCGTAGAGGCGGCGGACGGCTCGATCTGGTGGGCCGGGCAGTTCGCCAACTTGATCGGGCGGATCGATCCCAGGACCGGCGAGATGAAGGAGTACACGCTCCCTGCCAACGCCATGCCGCACACGGTCGAGATCGATGCCAACGGCAACGTCTGGTACACCGGCAACAAGAACGGGACCGTCGGCTATCTCGATCCCAGAACCGGCAAGATCACCGAGTTCAAGATGCCGGACCCCAAGGCGAAGGACCCGCACACGCTGGTGTTCGATCGTAACGGGATCGCTTGGTTCACGCTGCAGGTGAGCAACATGGTGGGCCGGCTCGACCCCAAGACGGGCGAGATCAAGCTCGCCACCATGAAGGAGCCGAACTCGCGGCCCTACGGCATCAAGATCGACGCCGAGGGCAATCCCTGGGTTGCCTGCAACGGGCGCCCGTGCCTGGTCAAGGTCAACGCTAGGACAATGGAGCTGACCGAGGTCAAGCTGCCGTTACCGGGCACCACCGTGCGCCGGCTCGACATCGCCGGCGACGGCGTCATTTGGTACGTCAACTCGGGCGAGGGCCGGCTTGGCCGCTACGACCCGAAGACCGGCGATATCAAAGAGTGGCCCTCCCCGAGCGGGCCCACCTCGCACCCGTATGCCATCGCGGTGGTCGACGGCATCGTCTGGTACAACGAGTCCGGCGTGCGTCCCGACATGCTGGTTCGCTTCGACCCCAGGACGGAGAAGTTCCAGAGCTGGCCGATTCCGTCGGGCGGCATCTATGCCGGCATCATCCGGCACATGCGGCCGACCAAGGACGGCAACCTGCTCATTCACCAGAGCTCTACCAACCGCATCATGCTGGTTTCGGTGAAGCGGCAGGCAGCGAGCAATTAGACCTGGTTGCAAACCATGGGCCCGGTGGGGTTCTGGCAATTGCGGGAGGCTCCCGCTTGCGGCTAGTCTTGCTTGCGACGCCCATCGCCTGCGATCCCATGCACACCAAAGCTTGCCCGCAGCGCACGCCGTTTTGCAGGATGTTGCGAGCGCTTGCGCCACTCGTCGCGAGCGCGGTGTTGGCCTTCCCGGTGCCGCTCCTGGCACAGGAACCGCGCCCGCCTTCGGTTCGTATCGCAACTGCCGCCAAGCCCGGCATCTTCGGCAAGGACACGCGCCGCAGCGTTCCTGAGCGATACGCCGAGCTCGCAAGATCGGTCGGACTGATCGAAGCTCGGCTCGGCCGAAGCCGGACCCTGTGCACCACCTTCTGCGTCGCCGAGGAGGTCGTTGCCACCGCGGCGCACTGCCTGCTCGCGCCCCTTGCCCGCCACCGTCTTGACGGGGTCTCCGTTGCCATCGGTCAGGGCAAGGACCGGCGCACCACCGGCATCGCCGGCGGCAGCGAAGAAAGAATGGCCTTGAGCGTGCTCACCGGGCTGACGCGGGCCAATTCGACGGCACCCTACAACACGGCCCACGACTGGGCTCTCGTCCGCCTGGCAGAGCCCGTCTGCAGGGGGCGCAATGTCCGGCTTTCGAGCAGAGGCGAACAGGCGACGCCCTGGCCCGCGCTTCCTTCCAGCGAGATGTTCATTCTCGCCTATCACGCCGACACCGGCGCCAAGTCGCTGCGGCTCTCGGATGACTGCACAAGCTCGGATATGCCGCTCGAGCCCGACCTTGCGCGCTGGCTGCACATGGCCACCAATATCGGCTCCGAGCGCCTGCTGCTCCACCGCTGCGACATCGCGCGCGGCGCGTCGGGTTCCGCCGTATTCGTCGAGACGTCGGCAGGCGCCTCGGCCATCGCCGTCAACGTCGTGGCGG
>DATLZB010000197.1:0-8245 GCA_035574175.1 Hyphomicrobiaceae bacterium | reverse complement strand
CGTCGAGCAGCTCCCCGCCATAGGTGCCGTGCTCGATGGTCTGGTAGTAGCGATCGAGATCCCCGCGTTCCGCCACCAGTCTTGCGACACCGTCGGGGATACCGAAGCCGTAGTTGAGCACGGCTCCCTCCCTGAGTTCGGCAGCGGCGCGCCGGGCGATGATCTGACGTACCGTGAGCGGCGCGTGCGAGGGCCGCCGCGGCGGCCCCTTGATCTCGCCTGACATGGTGGGGTCATAGACGACGTCGTAGCCCATGGACTGGGACGGATCGACGACCACTGCATCGACGATCGCGCCCGGTACGCGTACAGACCGCGCAGGTAGCGCACCAAGTTCCACTGGCGTCCTTACCTGGACGATGACCTTACCACCGCTGTTGTGAGCGGCGAGTGCCGCCGCATAAATATCGACGTTGGCCGGCTCCTGATCCAGGCTGACGTTGCCGTGCGCATCGGCGAATGAGCCGCGGATCAGCGCGACGTTTACCGGGAACGGCTTGTAGCGCAAGAGTTCCCGGCCATCGACGGTAACGACCTCGACCAGATCCGCCCTTGCCGCCTTGTTCATGCGGCCGCCTTCAATGCGAGGGTCGACGAACGTGCCGAGGCCGACGTGTGTGAACAGGCCCGGCCGGCCTGCGCCGATCTCCCGGAACAACTGCATGACGACCCCGCCGGGCAGCACGTATGCCTCGATCTTCTCCTCTTTCGCGAGCTGCTGCATTCGCGGCGACCACACCCAGTGTCCGCCGATGACACGCTTCACCATGCCCTCGTGGGCAAACCGGTTCATGCCCCGGTTCTTGCGATCGCCGATGCCGAGGGCGTGCACGACGGTTAGGTTGCGGGGATGACCGCTGGCGAGAAACCGCCTCTCCACCGCCTCGTGCAGACAGGACGCCTCCACCAGCCCGCCGCCGCCGCCGATCAACGCTACCGTGTCGCCGTCCTCGATCAATGCCACCGCGGCATCCGCCGACATGAATTTGTTGATCGTCACCGCGCCGGGCTCCCGAGTATCAACCAACTCTGACCATTCAATAAAGACCGGGCGTGCTGCCGCCATCGACGGCAATCGCGGTACCCTGGATGTGGCGCGCCCGTTCGCTCGCAAGAAACAGCGCAAGTTCGGCGACGTCCTCGGGGCGTCCGAGCCGCCGGATACCGTCCTTGGCAATGGCCCGGCTGCGCGCCTCCTCGGGCGTTATGCCGTTGGCCGCTGCGCGTTGCGCAAACAGGGCATGGACGCGCTCGGTCTCGGTCAGTCCTGGAAGGATCGAATTGACATTGATGCCGTCGCGTTTGCCGAGACCGGCAAGCCCCTTGCTGAAGTTGGCCATGGCAGCGTTGACCGCACCGCCCACCAGGAACTCGGGATCGGGCGTACGCGCCGCTCCGCCGATAATGTTGACGATCACCCCCTGGCTCGCCTTTAGCATGGGCCAGAACAAGCGGCAGAGGCGCACGCAGGCGTGAAACTTGAGGGCGAAGCCCTCCTGCCAGTCGCTGTCGGGCTGGGCAAGGAAGGCGCCCGCCCGCGTTGCCCCTGCCGAGTTGACGAGCACGTCGCAGCGCCCCAAGCGCTCCTGCACGAGGGCGTGCACCTTCTCGCAAGCGGCAAGCGTTGTGAGATCGCCGGCAACGGTCAGCGGAGCAGCGGCTCCAGAAGCCGCGATGCGCTGAGCTGCCTGCACCAGCCGCTCCTCCGATGAGGCAGCGAGCACGGTTTGCGCGCCATTGCGGGCGAAGGCGGAGGCGATTGCGAAGCCGATGCCCCGGCTGCCGCCGGTTACCACCACGACCTTGTCCTGAAACTCCTTGGCCACGAGCTTCAACCCTCCTGCAGATAGTTGGATTGCATGCCCTTCACGAGCGCGATCATGGTGTCGATGGTGGGAGTAGCCACGCCGTGGCGGCGCGCCAGGCGCTGGACGGCTCCGTGAATGCTGTCAATCTCCGTTCGGCGCCGCCGGATGATGTCCTCGCGCATTGAGGACTTCGACGCGCCTGTTCCCCCGCCCCTCGTATCGACGAGCCTTAAGAGGATCTCGCGTGCCTCCCTGCCATCCAGGGCGACGCCTTCAGCCTTCGCCACCGCGGCAGCCTCGTCGACGGCGCGGAACACGATTTCCTGCAACTCGGGCACGCGCATGATCTCGAAGGAGCGCAGGTCGGTGACGGCCGAGACGGCGCCGAGTGCGACATTGCCGAGCAGCTTCTTCCACTTGTCGCGCTTGATGTTGGCGCTTGCCGTGGTGGGAAGCCCATGGCGCGTGAATGCATCGGCAAGGCTGCGCGCGCGATCCGACAGGCCGCCCGACATCTCACCGATGACGGTCGGCAGGTCGCCGAAGTTACGCACTACGCCGGGCCCCTCGACCAACCCGGCCTGCGCCGTCAAGCCGCCGAGCACGTTCTCGGCCCCAAGGATGCGGCCGAGAGTCTCCTCGTTGCCGAGCCCGTTCTGGAAGCTGATCGCCACGGTGCCGCCATTGAACAGATGCTTGACACTCCTGGCAGCGGCCTCATTGGCGAAGGTCTTGCACTGAAACAACACGACATCCGCCGACGTAATCGTGGAAGCATCGTCGGTGGCTTTGATGGGAATGTTGCGATCGCCTCCCACGCCGACGATGCGCAGTCCCCGTGCGTTGATCGCTGAGACGTGCTCGCTCCATGGATCGACGAGCGTGACGTCGAGGCCGCCCTCGGCGAGAAGCCCGCCGAAGAGGCCGCCCATGGCGCCGGCACCGATGACCGCGACTTGAGGATGATCGAACGACATGGCACCTACCCTGATATGACGCCGATCAGACCGCGGTCTGGTAGCGCTCCTTGACGACGCGGATCACCTCGTCCGGATCGCGCTTCCACCAGTTGCGCTGCGAAAAGATCTCCACCTCGCGGTGGCCGGTATATCCGGCCCCTTCGACCATGTGGCGGATGCTCGGGATGTCGATGACGCCATCGCCCATCATGCCGCGGTCGAGGCGCAGGTCCTGCGTATCGGCCAGCCAATCGGCGATGTGAAATGCGCAGATCCGCCGCCCCGCTCGCGCAATCTCGCGCGGCAGGTCCGGATCCCACCACACGGCGTAGGTATCGACCGCAATGCCAAATACGTCCTCCGCCGTAAGCGCATCGCACCAGTCGTTGGCGAGCTTCATCGTGCTCAGGACCGAGCGCGACGCGCACGCCATCGGGTGCAGCGGCTCGAGTGCGATCCTGGTTCCCGCCGCACGTGCATGGGGCGCGATGCCGGCAAGACGCTCGAGCACGCGGGCGCGCGCCGATACAAGGTTCTTGTCTCGGGGGTCGACGCCGCCGGCGACGAAGATCAGGCAGCTCGCGCCGATGGCTGCCGCCTCGTCGATGGCGCGTTTCAGCTCGTCGAGCGCGTTCGTCGCCTCAGCCGGCTCCGGCGTGCTGATCAATCCGGCGGCGCACAGGCCGGTAACGGTGATGCCCTGACCCTTGAGCAGACGGGCGGCTTCGGCCGTCCCGCACTCCTTGAGCCTGTCGCGCCAGATGCTGACGGCGCTGATGCCGTGCCGCTGCACGCCGTCGATGAGTTGCTTGACGGACCACTGCTGCATCACTGTGACTTGATTGATGGAGAGCAGACGCTCGTCCAGCTTCTCCCTTTCGCTATGCATGTTCAAATTCCGGTCTAGTAGGTGGCACGGCCGCCGCTGATGTCGAACACGAAGCCGGTGGTGAAGCTGCAGGCCGGGCTTGCGATCCAGGCGGCAAGCTCGGCCACCTCCTCGGCTTCGACCAACCGGCCCATGGGAATCTTCGCCTTCATGTTCCGGATATGCTCCTCCGTCATCGTGGTGAGCATCTCGGTGGCGGTCATGGCGGGAGCGATGCAGTTGACGGTGACACCGGCTTCGGCGAGCTCTTTGGCGAGCGCCTTCGAGAAGCCGATCACGCCGGCCTTTGCCGCCGAGTAGGCGGAAATGTTCGGCACGCCCTCCTTGCCGGCAATGGAGGAGATGGTGATGATGCGGCCCTGGCGGCGCTCGCGCATGTGACGCGCGGCAAGCCGGCTCGCGTAGAACACGGCTGTCATATCGACGGCGACGACTCGATCCCAGTCCGCGAGCGGATAATCCCAGGTCGGCACGATTGGACCGTTGATGCCGGCATTGTTTACCAGGATGTCGATCCGGCCGAACCTTGCCAGCGCCTTGTTGAAGGCGCTCTCCACGGCAGGATAGCTCGCCACGTCGACGGCTTCCGCCATATCCGGGGTGAAGTGTTCCTTTTCGAGCGGGGCAAGGTCGCGGTCCCATGCGACCACCTTGGCGCCGCGCTCGGCGAGGAGCCGAGCGATGGCAAGCCCGATGCCGCGAGCCGCGCCAGTGACGATAGCAACCTGATTGTCGAGTCTCGTCTTCATGTGCTCTGCAATCCCGTTACGAAATGGAAAGTTTACCCGTTGGCGTTTTTCACCCACTTCAGGATATGGGTGCCGACCGCCACCAGCGTACCGTCCTGGTTCTTGACCTCTATACTGGCCGTAGAGCGCCGCCGCTCGGGATCGATGGCCGTGATCCGGTAATCGACCGTGATGGTATCACCGAAATACACGGGCGCCAGGAAGCGGATGCGGTCGTAACCGAGCGAGACCGGCGTTTCATCGGCATTGGCGCGCGTGCCAGCGATGGCGAGCGTCGAGGCCGTGGACATGTAGCCGACCATCAGCGCGCCATGGGCTTGCAGCCGGCCGTAGCTCGATTTCTCCATGTAGGATTTGTCCACATGGTTCGGCGAGAAGTCGCCGGTGATGCCTGCGAAGCTGTAGACGTCGTATTCACCGACCGTCTTGGAAAACCGCGCGCCATCCCCAACCTTGACGTAAAACTCGGCCATTTGTCGTCCCCTGCGCTTTATCGACCCCGCCATTGCGGCTTGCGCTTCTCCACGAAAGCGCGTTGGCCTTCCTTGGCATCCTCGCTGGCAAGCATGCGCTCGGCCGCCGGATAGCGGGCGGAGAGCGCTGCCTCGAGGCTTGCCATATCCAGGCTTCGCAACATCACCTGCTTGGAAGCTTCGACTGCGAGCGGCGCCCCATCGATGATGAGCTGGGCGAGCTGGCGTGTACGCGCAGCGAGCTCGGCGCTCGGCACAACCTCGTTGATGAGACCGATGGCCTTGGCTTGCGCAGCACTGATACGCCGGCCAGTGAGCACCAAGTCCATCGCATGTTTGAGTGGCACGGAGCGGGCAAGGCGCTGCAGGCCGCCGCCGCCAAGCGCGGCCAAGCCGACGCGTGGCTCGGGCAAAGCGAACTCGGCATGATGGGCGGCGATGGCGAGGTCGCAGGCCAAGACGATCTCGACGCCGCCGCCCAGGGCGAGCCCGTTGACAGCCGCAATAACCGGTTTGGTCAAGTCGAAGCGGTGGCTGAGGCCGCCAAAACCTGTCGGCGGATGGTCGTCCGCATTGCGCTCAGCCCGCGCCTTGAGATCGCTGCCGACGCAAAAGGCGCGCTCGCCAGCCCCCGTCACCACCGCCACGCGCAACTGCGGATCGGCCGCGAAGGCATCGAATGCGGCGGACATCTCGAAATGCGCCTGCGGATTGAGCGCATTGAGTGATGATGGGCGATTGATGGTGATCGACAGGATCGCGCCCTGGCGCTCAACGATCACGTGCCGGTAGCCGCTCATTTGCCGCCCTGCCTGGCCTTGATGAGATCGGCCATCGCCTGCACCGCAATCGGATAGCCGTTGACGCCGAGGCCGCAAATGAGCGCCGTTGCCGCGAGTGTCACGTACGAGTGGTGCCGGAACGGCTCGCGCTTGTGCGGGTTGGAGATGTGCAGCTCGATGATCGGCGCCTTCACCATGTTGAGCGCATCGAGGATGGCGACGGACGTGTGCGTGTAGGCGGCCGGATTGATGATGATGCCGTCGGCGGCGTCGATGGCTTCGTGGATCCACTCGACGAGCTGCGCTTCGCTGTTGGACTGGCGGAACGAGATCGCCAGGCCGCACTGTCTGGCGCGGTCTTGGCACATTTGCTCGACCTCGGCCAGCGTTTGCGAGCCATAGATATGCGGCTCGCGGGTGCCGAGCAAATTGAGATTGGGACCGTTGAGAATCAAAACGGGCCTGTTCATTCATTGTCTCCTTGAAGCGTAAAAGAGGCGGGTCGAGCGCATCATCAGCTCCAGTCTGGCTGGCGCGTCGAGGTGCGGGAACTGGCCGGCAACGGGCAGCTCCACGCCCACTGGCATGTCGGCCGGCAGCGCATCGATCAGCGGCCAGAGCGGCAAGTTGCCATGGCCTGGAAGCATCCGCCGCGTGCGTGCTTCCATGGCAAGTTCTGCTGGGGGCGGCGCCTCGCGGGGCGCATCGCAGATCTGGAAGGTGCCGAGAAAGGCGGGGTCCGCCTTGGCGATGTCGTCGAGTGAGCTGCCCGAGCGGAACACGTGCAACGCATCGACCAGGATGTGGGCGTTTGGCCGATCGGCGCGTCGCACTACTTCGACGGCGTCGGCGAAAGTCCTGACCGGCCGGAACGGCATGAATTCGATGTCGACCGCAATGCCGTGGGGGCGTGCGAGATCGCACATCTCGGCCATGCGCTCCGCCACCACCTGGAAGTTGGCGCTGTCACCGCCGACGGCGACGCGGGAGGCACCTATCTCCGCTCCCGTTTCGAGCATGGCGCGATAGTCTGCGATCCGGGTTGTCTCCGAGAGCCCGACCATCTCGATGTAGAGGACCGAAACGCCGGTAGCGGCAATGCGCCGTCGCACCTCGGCCCGTTCCGCCTTGGTGGCAAGCGGGTAGGCGATGCCGCCCGGCTGGGCGGGATTGATACGCAGTCCGATCGAGGCAAAGCCCGCTCGCGCCGCGTACTCGATGAGGTCCGCCGGCGGGACCTCGAGTTCGCTCAGGTGCGCGACCGACAAGGGCATCAGGTCTGCGGTCGCACTGCTCGCGTTCGCACCGAACCGGTTCATCAGACGAGCGTGAGGCTGAGGCGTGGAAAGTCGGCGAACGCTACGGTCAGCGTCTGCCCACTGCGGATCGGCGTGGGCAGGCTTAGCGATCCCGTCAGCAGGCAGGTGCCGGCAGGAAGGTCGATGCCGCGCGCTCCGAGGTCGGAGAAGGTTTCCGCCGCAATGTCGAGTGGGTGCCGCCTGTAGTGGGGGGAGTACATTTGAATCGGCGGGCTGTCGTCGATCCGTGCGTCGATCGGCATCATCTCAAAAGGCAGACCGCGCCAGTTGTTCACCGCTTCGCCCAGCACTGCGGCCGCACCGCTGCCATTGTCGGCGATGCCGTCGTAGGTGGTCGGCGTGCGGTTGCCCGTACCGGGGGCATAGCGAGTGGCGCTGAGCTCGATGGCCGGGTGGAACGCAAGCATCTCCGTAATGTCCGCCGGCCGGAAAGGCAGCGATGATCGGGGGAGGTCGCAGATGAGCCGCATTGCGAACTCGCACTCGATCTTGGCATTGCGCACGAGCTTTGCCGGAAAGCGCGCGGGGCTGTCGAGCAGGCGATCGGCGAAGATGCGCCCCGGGAGGGGACCGTCGTGTCCCTCGAAGACCTGGACCGCACGCACCGTGGCGCCGACCTTCCAGCCGGCCACCTTGCCGCCGATCAACTCCGCCATGCGGTCTTGGACCGCGTAGGCCTCCGCCCGGTTCGCCGGCGCTTCGTGCGCCGCAGGCAGCGGAATGGAGCCGCCCGAGCGCCAGGCCTCGGCGAGACCTCGCGCCAGTCGCTCGATCTTCCTGCTCACACGTTTCCTCCCCTGTCAGTGGGTTTGCCGCCGCTTGAAGCCGCTCGGTGTTAGCGGTGCATCAGGTTCTCTCGCGTGATGATTTCGACCGGTACGCTCACGACCGACTGAGCACTGTTGCGCCCGACAAGGCATTCGAGAGCAGCCTCCGCGATGCGCATCATGTCCTGGTGAATGATCGCGTCGATGGTTCCCGACAAAAGAAAAGGCCTCGTCTCGTCGTTGTAGTTGTGGCCAATCATCACCAGCTTGTCGGCAAGGCGTGCCTTCTCGATGGCCCGCGCCACGGCGGCCTGGCCGCCGCCGACGCAGTAGACGCCGCGCAGGTCGGGGTGACGGGCGATCAGTTGGCTGACGCAGGCGAAATTGGTCTTGGGGTCGTCGTTGCCATTGACCTCGATGATGTGCAGCAGCGGAAAGTCCTGGCGCAGGACCGCGCGGAAGCCGATCTCGCGTTCCTCGTGGCTTCGGTAGAGCTGGC